>NZ_JBYSWV010000009.1:0-111163 GCF_058781555.1 Brevibacillus sp. FW306-2-1A-C05A | reverse complement strand
CTCTTTAGCTGCATAATCTAGGCGTCGGCCGCCCGGTCGGCGCTTTTTGCGGTAGACAGACAAAGGTGGCTGAATAGGGAGTTTTCCAAAATATCCAAAAATATGTTGCCATGCCCCACTATGATTCTATAAAATTTTTTTAGACGGAAGTTCATTCGAGCGTGTACAGACAGGAGTGTGTGACGATGGACGAGATTCGCCCTGTTTCTCGAAACGATATTGACGAGGTAGTCAGAATAGCCGCCATGGCCTATCCGGGAAGCAACCTCCTGGGGACGGAAAGCAGACAGCAGTTCGCAGAACGCGTCAAAAGCACGCTGGAAAATGACCCGAATGTCAGCTATCACGGGTGCTATCGGGATGGTCGGCTCGTAGGGATCATGAAGTGGTACGACCTTTCCATGTATGTGTACGGCATCCCGCTGCTGACGGGGGGAATCGGTACGGTGGCCGTGGACCTGCTGCACAAAAAGGAAAAGGTCGCAAAAGTGATGCTGCATGGATTCCTCTCGGCTTATCGGGAGCGGGGGATTCCGCTCGTCTCGCTCTATCCGTTTCGTGTCGATTTTTACAAGCAGATGGGCTTTGGCGCAGGCAGCAAAATCTATCAATACAAATTCAAGCCGGCGAGCCTGCCCTATACAGGCAAGGAACAGATCGTGTACTTAAAAAAAGAAGACAAGGAGCAGGTGCTGGCCTGCTACCAGCGCGTTGCCCGGCAGACGCACGGGATGATCCGGCGGACGGAGCGGGATATCGACAGCCTCTTGAACGTGCCGGAAAAAGTCGTGGTCGGCGTCCAGAAAGAAGGCAAGCTGACAGGCTATATCGCCTTCCAATTTGAAAGCGCTCACGCGGAAAACAAGATTTACAACAACCTCGTGGTCAAGGAGCTTTTGTACGAGTCGCGCGAATCGCTGGCCCAGCTCCTTTCGTTCCTGCACAGTCAGGCAGACCAAATCCAGCGGATCGTCTTGACGACGCCTGACGAAGATTTTCACCTGCTCTTGTCTGACCCGGGAAATGGCACCGACAGGCTTTTGCCCGGCGTCTACCATGAGAGCCATGTCTCGGGAGTCGGGCTGATGTACCGGGTGATTGACGTGCCGGGCTTTTTCCGCCAGCTCGCCGAGCATCGCTTTGGCGCAGAGACAATAAGCTTGCGCCTGACCGTGCGCGATTCGTTCCTGCCGGAAAACGAAGGGACGTGGCTGGTGCAGTTCCAGCACGGACAGGCTCATGTCGCCCGCGATGGACAAGCCGACGTGTCGGTCGAACTGGACATTTCCGATTTCTCCTCGCTCGTGATGGGGGTTGTCCGTTTCAGCAAGTTGTACGAGTACGGAATGGTCGAGCTGGACGATACAGCTTTCTTGCCGCAGTTGGATCGGCTCTTTTCCTCCGCGCAGAAGCCGCAGAGTATGACCGCTTTTTAATTTTGGAATTGTCATTATTTTGCCACGAATGGTAATCTTATTTTGCTCCTCCCCATATCTTGGTAACAAATGGGGAGGGGGCGGAACTTATGATTTATTTTACCATGGTCATCTTTTTTGCTTTTTTGCTGGTTGTCTGGTTTGTGATAAAGCTCCTCTTTCGATTGGAAAAGCGCGACTCGATCGAGTATGACCAAAGAGAGCTGTGGGAACAATTTGGCACAAAGTTGCAGGAAATACGGCACAAGAAGCAGAAAAAATAAGCGAGGCGTCAGCTATAACGACGCTTGTTTTTCTTTTGCGGCATAAGCGCTTCCAGTCGATGGCGACGCTTGCGAATAAGCGGCAGAGGCAAGCTGGTGCCGGACGCGTAAAAGCGCTTCACTTGACTGTTTGGCCGAAGTACAATGTAAAGGAAGATGGGGACAATGGCAGGTAGACCAGAGGGCAATCGACGCGAACATTTCAGACTGAAGCTGGAGTATCCCCTCTGTGCGGACATGACTATTGTCCTGGTAAAAGGAAGAACCATGGAAATTGGTAGTTCGAAGGTATTGGTTCAGGATATCGGGGCAAGAGGATTGTGTTTTTTGTCTCACCTCAAAATGCCTGCCAGCGATCAGCTCGTCCTGCAGTTTGAGATGAAGCTGTGCGCAGTCCCGCTGAAAATATACGGACATGTGGTGCGCTCCCGCTTGTGGGAGCAGGCGTTTTATGAATATGGGGTTTTTTTCACGATGGACGAAATCCGGCATCTGGAGGTCAGTCGATTGGTGAACCGGCTGGCGATTCGCTATCGGCAAAATCGGGGAATAACAGAGGGAAACTATTGGAAGGGTGATCGGCAAGCCTTCCTGCGAGAGCTTGCCCTCGTCAGCCAGACTTTGGAGACGATAAAAGCATAGCGGAGGCGATAGACAAAAAGCTCCCTTGTTTGCGCAGTTGCGCGGCATGGAGCTTTTTTCTTTTGACATAAAACAAACATAGTGTTAAATTGCCTATAATAAAACAAACGAATTGAGGATGTGTTTGATTTGAACGTGATGGAACAGTTTTGGAACGCATCTTTGCAGGAAGCCAAGCAAGGGTTTGTGGAGCGGACGCACGATTACTTGTGCCTGCTGTGTGGGGAGCAAGTGGAAAAAGGCATCATTTACCCGGTCGACGGCGCCCTGTTCGAAGCGTCTCGCTATATGCGCCACCATATCGAGCAAGAGCATGAATCGGTGTTTGCCCATCTGAGCGGGCTGGACAAACGGCTGAGCGGGCTTTCCGACCATCAGGCAAGCCTGCTGCGTCTGTTTTTTGCCGGCAAGTCAGACGCCGAGGTGCAGGCGGAGCTGGGCATTGGCAGCGCTTCTACGATCCGCAACCATCGCTTTGCGCTAAAGGAAAAGGAGCGGCAGGCAAAAGTGTTTTTGACGCTGATGGAGCTGCTGCGCGAAGCGGATCAGGACGGCCCGCCTGCTGCCGCGAAAAAGGGGAAGCCGCAAAAGCAGGAGGAAGTCCAGGTGGAGTCCGGCTCTGCCGAGTATGAAGCGATTTTGCAAAAATATTTTCCGCAAGGGCGAAGCCATGCTCTGGACCGGATTCCGCGCAAGCACAAGCACAGGCTCGTCGTTTGCCGCGAAGTCGCCAAGCACTTTGCGCCGGACAAAATTTACAGCGAGCAGGAAGTCAATGACATTTTGCAAGCTGTCTGCGCCGATTACGTCACGCTGCGGCGGTATTTGATCGATTACGGCTTTTTGACCAGAGAGGCAGATGGCAGTGCCTACTGGCGCACGGATCAGGACAGCGGCGAAGAGGCGCAGGAGGAGAAGTCTGCGAATCGCAAGCAAGCGCTCAAGCAGATGTACAAAGAAGTCAAAAGCGAAGCGGGAGTCTACCAGATTCGCAACAAGGTGAACGGCAAAATTTTGGTGGCGAGCAGCGCGAACTTAAAAACGATCAACGGGAAAAAATTCATGCTGCAGCACGGCTCGCATCCGAACCGCGAACTGCAAAAGGAATGGAACGAGCTGGGGGCGGACGCGTTCGAGTTCGAGGTGCTGGAAGTGCTGAAGCACCAGGACGACCCGAATGTAGATGTCAAGGATGCTTTGGAAAAACTGGAAGAAAAATGGGTGGAGAAGCTCGCTCCGTACAACGAGCGCGGCTACCATCAGGAAAAGCGGATGTAGTGGGGCCGATCAGCAGCAGGCTGCCTTTTTGCGGGCGGCCTGTTTGCCGTTTAGTCGTCCAGCAGGCGAAAGCGCTCCAGATGGTCGCAAAGCCCTGTCCGCTGCAAAATCTCTTTTTGTCTGGGCCCGATCAGGTCAAAGTGGGGAAACGGCTGGCGTTGGTGGATATAGGCGGGATTCAGTCCGTTGGCGGTGCACCAGTCCGCCAGCTTTTGCGTGTCGGCGCAGCCTACCTTTGTCACCGTCTTGATCCCGGGAAAGCGCGGGTCCAGCCAGTAATGAGTCAAAAAAGCGATTTCCCCGCGCAGTACGGCCTGTTTCCATTGGTGCAACTCGGCGCGTGAAATGCCAAATGCCACGAAGGCTCCTCCTCTTCTTTTCCAGCCGGCTCGCCAACTGGTCGTTCCCCCTATTATAACAAAAAGACAGCTTCTGTCCGGCGCGAGACGGAAGCTGTCTTTTTGGGTTTGCAACCAAAGCTTAGCGCACTCCTGGCGGGAGGGAAGGAGGAATGTAGTTCAGTTCTTCATCTGCCGTGATGTAGTCAGTATTGACCATGAGCAGCAAGTAGCGCTTGCCTGTTTGCGGGTCGCTGAGGATGATGTGGTCGCGCCCGGCTGTCTCCAGCACGCCGCGGAAAATTTTGGCGTTCCATTGGCTGTTGTTTTCAAACGTTTGGTAAACCGTAATCACTTTGCCGCGATTCATGCGCAAAATGTTTTCGATGTACGATTCTTCCATGACTTGCCCAGGCGTGTAAGGCGTGCCGGGGATCAGCGCGCCGCTTGGCTGCATAGGAACCAATTGCGGCTGCTGTTGCTGCATCCCGTAGGGAAACTGGGTGGAAGGATACATGTCATACCCGTATGGATAAGGTTGGTAGGGGATTTGCTGACTCATGATGAACTCGCTCCTTTATCTATCTGCTAGTAAACGCGCGGACAATCCTCTCGTGAGGGAACGTAGAAGCAGTGCGCCTTGTAACGCCCGGAATTCGCCTGATTCCACCAGGTAGGGGGGCAGTTTCCGGTCGGGCGGTAAAACCAAAGCGCATTGGTGGCGGGACGGGTTCACTCCCCGTTAATTGTGCGCTGGGCCAAACGTCTTTCCCGATCGCGGGCGCGCTGGTAAAAGTACGGTTTTTGGACGGCTTCATACCCGCCGGGAGATTGGTACACCATATCGCGCATCGTCCGAATGTTTTTAAAATCGAGGCAGTTGGCGAGAATGCGGTTCACGCCGACGTTGCCGACCATGAGCATGCCCAGCTCGCCTTCTCCTTCGGCTTCAGCGCGGATCAATCGGGCAAGCATATCGACGTCATTACTGTTCGCTTTGATGACGGCCATTGCTTCACCTCCTCCTAAAACTCACAATGACAATATATGGGCGTATAACAGATCGGTGAATGTTCCTACGAATTTTTTCGCAGCAAGGAAGCTTCCGTTGACGTTAACGTAAACGGGAGGTAAAATATGGTTAGTCAATTATTTCTGAATATTTAAAAAGTGTCGTGAAGGAGCAGGCGTACATGAACAGAGAAGCCGACGAAAAGCGAACATCATGGTCGATCTCTGATCTTGCCCAAGAATTGGATGTCAGCACGAGAACGATCCGCTACTACGAGGAAGTCGGCTTGATTTTGCCGGCGCGAACGGAGCGGGGAATCAGGTACTACAGCCGCCAGGACCGGGCCAGGCTGCGCTTGATTTTGCGGGGAAAGCGCTTCGGGTTCTCCCTGGAGCAAATTCGCGAGATGATCGAGCTGTTTGGCGAGGACCGCAGCGGACGCGCCCAGCTTTTGCGCGCGATTGAGTACGGCAACCAGAAGCTCGCGGAGATTGATGAAAAAATCAGGGAGCTGGGTCAACTGAGGGAAGACATTCTCGCCTACAAGCGAGGATTCGAACAAAAACTGCTGGAAGAACATGGGGAGGGAAAACGATGAACGTATCAGCTTTGCTTGCTGCCAACGGACGCAAATATCCCGACAAGCCTGCGCTTGTTGCGGGAGAGGTGGAAGTTACTTTTTCCGAGTGGAACGAGATCGCAAGCAGGTGGGCTTACCGCTTGAGACAGCAAGGGGTCGAGCCGGGCGATCGCGTCGTGCTGATGCTGCCGAACTGCCCGGAGTTTGCTTTCTTTTACATAGCCGTCATTCGCTGCCACGCGCTTGTCGTGCCGATCAATGCGCGGTCGACGAAGGAAGAGGTGCGCTATATTTGCGAGCACGCACAGGCAAAAGCGCTGATCGTTCACGAAGCTCTCGTCCATGCCGTCAATGAGTGGATCGAAGAGGAGCCAGGGCTGATCGCGATCAAGACGGGGAACAGCCAGGGAGCGTGGGTAGGGACCGCGGCCTGGGAGACGGAAGAAGACGTCCTGACGCGGCTGGATGAATTTGCGATCAACCCGGACGCTCCCGACCTGACGGAAGACAGCGAAGTCAGCATTTTGTACACGTCAGGCACGACCGGGCGGCCAAAAGGTGTGCTCTATACGCACAGAAGCTTGCTGACCGTCGCCAAGATGATGGCGATCGAGCTGTCGATCCAGCATCGTTCGCGGATTCTCCAGCTCATGCCGCTCAGCCATTCCGCACCGCTGCATCTGTTCTTCATCTCGGGGCTGATGGTGGGAGCGACGCAGGTGATGGCGCTCACCTTTTCTCCGGAGCTGCTTTTGTCGCTCGTGCAAAAACACCGGATTACGCATTTCTTCGGGGCGCCAGTTGCGTACTTGCTGACGATGAAGCATCCCGAGTTTGCCAAGTACGATTTGTCGTCGATCGAATATTGGATGTACGGCGGCGCTCCTTTGTCCAAGGAAATGGCTACGCAGATGGAGCAGGCATACGGGCGGGACAAACTGGCGTGCGTCTACGGCCTGACCGAAGCCGGGCCTACTGGCACGCGCTTGCTGCATCGCGAGCACCCGGACAAGGTGGGCAGTGTCGGGAACCGCGGCGTTTTGTTTGCCGAAGTGGAAGTCGTGGATGAAAACGGCCTTCCCGTCCCGGCGGGTACCCCCGGCGAAGTGCGCGTGCGCGGCGAAGGCTCGATGAAGGGCTACTACAACACCCCCGAAGCGACCATAGAGACGCTGCGCGACGGCTGGATTTACACGGGGGACATCGGGCGCTTCGACGAGGACGGCTTCCTGTGGATCATCGACCGGAAAAAAGACGTCATGATTACGGGCGGGATCAATGTTTACCCGAAGGAAATTGAACAACTGCTGGAGCGCCATCCGGCGATTGCCGAAGTGGCCGTCGTAGGCTTGCCGCATCCGGAGTGGGGCGAGACGGTGACCGCCTATCTGGTGCTGCGCCCGGACGTGGACGCGAACCGCGATTGGCTGGCGGAGGTGCGCGGCTTTTTGAGCGGCCATCTCGCCGATTACAAGCTGCCGCGGCAGGTGGCAGTCATTCCTCAGTTGCCGAGAAATACGAGCGGAAAAGTGCTCAAGCACGTCTTGCGCGATTCGACCTCGGAAAAGGAAGTGGAGCTGACATGAGCGAGCTGCAAGCGAAAATCGACCAGCGCCGGTACAGTGACAACATCCCTCATCCGCGCCCGGGCAGCGAGCAAAACTTTTTCGCCGCCGATCCAAATCTTCATTATTTGCTCCAACGCTATTTGCCTGCCGCCATGCACGAGTGGGCGACACAGCAACTGCATTGGCTGGGAGCACAAGCGGCGGGGCCATTGGAGGAGCGGGCCGCCTATACGGATCGGGAAGGCAAGCCGCGCCTGCGCAAATACAACCGGCTGGGCGAGGACGTCTCGGAGATCATCACGAACGAAGGCTACAAGGAAACGGTGGCGGACGTGTACGGAGCGGGGATTGTCAGCTATTTGTACCACGACATTCCGGAGCTTGGACGCAAGGCGCCCTACAGCTATTCGTTCTTGATGGGCTATCTCGTCAGCCAGACCGAGCCGGGCTTTTATTGCCCTGTCACGCTCACGATGTCGGCGGCGTACTTGATCGACCGCTACGGAAGCGACGCGCAGAAAAAGCAGTATCTCAGCGGACTGACCTCGCGGGATCGCACCCGGTTGTACGAGGGCGCGACCTGGCTGACGGAGCGCCAGGGCGGCTCGGATGTGGGAGCGAATCTCACGGTGGCGAAGCCCGTGGAGGGGCAGTCTGGCGTCTATCGGCTGACAGGCGAAAAGTTTTTCGCGAGCAATGCAGGGGCGATGGTCGCCACCGTGCTGGCGCGAATCGACGAGAGCAAGCCGGGCACAAAAGGGCTGGGACTGTTTCTCGTCCCGTGGCTCAAGCCGGATGGGACGCGCAATCAGATCGAGGTGCGGCGCCTGAAGGATAAGCTCGGCGTGAACGCGGTGCCGTCTGCCGAGATCCTGCTCCATGGAGCGGAAGGCTACTTGATCGGCCAGCCGGAAAACGGCTTCAAATACATGGCGGAGGCGCTTAACCTGTCGCGCATTTGCAACGCGGTGGCATCCATCGGCATTATGCGTCGGGCGCTGTACGAAGCGAAATATTACGCGAGCCAGCGCCGGGCATTCCAAAACCCGATCGACCAATATCCGATGGTCAGAGAGATGCTGGTCAGCCTGCTGCTCGATACGGAAGTGAGCACTGGCGCGGTGTTTGACATGATTGCCGTGTACGACCGCCTGCAGGATGGCTCGGGAAGCCGCGAAGACATGGCGCTCGCCCGGCTGCTGATTCCTTTGCTGAAATACCGGACCGGAGAGGAAGCTGTCGAGGCCGCCCATGCGGCGATCGAGATTCACGGCGGCAACGGTTTTATCGAAGAGTACGTTACGCCGCGCCTGCTGCGTGACGCCCAGGTTTTGACGGTCTGGGAGGGCACGTCCAACATCCTCGCCCTGGACATTTTGCGCGTCATGCAAAAAGAAAACAGCCATGTCGTGTTCGCCCGGCTGCTGCGCTCCCGTAGCGAAGGCTGGCGTCACGCCTTTTCACAGCCGTTTGCCGAGCTATTGCAAGCAGAGCTTGCGGTTTTGGAGGAAAATATCGCCTATCTTTTCCGGCAGTCGCCTGATTATGTGACATATAAATTGAAGGCGCTCGCCGACCACATGATCGACCTGTACGCGCTCTCCTGCATCGTCAGCGAGGCGGAGGACCAGGTGGCCAAAGACAACAACGCGCGCAAATACGTGCTGGCAAAGCTGTATGCGCAAAAGCATTTGACGCCAAAAGCAAAGCGCGGCATTCAAGGCGACGAACTGCTGGACGTCCAGTTTTTCCGCGAGCTGCTGGACTGCGAGCCGATCCCGGTGGAAGCGCTCCAGCAGCAGACGGCCTTTGCTTCCGCTACCTGAAAAAACAAGCGAAAAAACGCCCGGGCAGTTGCACATGGCACGCCCGGGCGTTTTTGGTTGTCACGACAGCTTTTCAGGCATAGCGTTTTCGGCGCTTGTTCCAGATGAACCAGCCGATCGCCACAAGCGCGGCGGCGCCCAGCAGAGTGACCTCCAAGTATTCATCCAGCAGCACTTTGGCATGCTTGCCGTACAGGTGAAACAAGGTTCCGATCAGAAAAAATTTCAAGCCCCGGCCGACGATGGCAAAGAGCATGAGTTTTGTCAGCGAGTAGTTGAACACGCCGCTCAGCACGGTAAACACCTTGAACGGAATCGGAGTAAAAGCGCCGATCAGCACGGCAGCGTCCCCGTTTTTGGCGAATTTCTCGGTGGCGACCACGACCCATTTTTCCGGAAGCAGCTTTTGCAAAATCGGTTTGCCGAGCCATTTGCCGAGCAAAAAGCCGATCGGCGCGCCGAGAATCGAGGCGGTAAAGGCCACGGTCGCAAAGCGGAGCGCTGAACCGGGGTCGAGCAGACTCATCGCAATTTGCATAAAAAAGGGAGGAATCGGACTGATGAACGAATCCAAAAATGCCATGCCAAAGAGTCCCCATATTCCATATTGCATGAACAGTTGTGTGATTTGATCGAGCATGAGCATCTCCTTAGGACGTTTCCTCTCGGGTTTCCATTATACAGGAAAAAATCGCATTTCAGTAGTTAGGATATGCCGCTTTGTCCAAACACAGACCGCCAATTGGCTGATCCAACAGTAGGGAATACGTTTTTCTACGCCGGGGGGTTACGTTTTCCTGGCGTCTTCTCGCTTTGGGGAGATTCGTCCTGCGCGATTCGGCCCGGAAGAAGAGGAGGCGGGTGGTAAAGAAGTCCCTCGCTTTTTCATTGACGATAGGAAAGAATATCCATTAGTATAGAAAAGAAGGACATACAGTATTGGAGGAACCCATGAAGACATTGGGATCGGGGAAAGTCGTTTTTTATGCGCCGGATGGAACCAGCTTGCAGTTGACGGGAGAAATTGACGTGCGCGGAGATCGGGTAGCCGTGACGGAAATCATTTACTTTAACGGCCAGCCGAATGGCGCGCGCGAAACCAATCTGCCACTTTCGCAAACCGTCATTTATTGGGAACCGGAAGTGTATGAGCAGATCGGATATGAATGATACCTATAGCAACAGAAACGGACAGCCCTGCTTTTGGCGGGGCTGTTTTTCGTCGTACCATCGTCGCGCCCTGTTTGTGCCAGCACCCCGAACTATAGCCGTTATGTCCCGATTGTGATATCATGTGGAATGGAATTTACGTAAGGTACGAGGAGTGATCCTTATGATCGATGCTATATTGGAACGTGCCCTTGCCGGAGAACGACTGGGCCTGGAAGACGGCCTCGCTCTGTTTGCCAGCAATGAAATTGAGAAGATCGGACACTACGCCAATCTGGTGATGCAAAAGCACCACCCAGAGCCCATTGCCACGTTTGTCATCAGCCGAAATGTGAACTACACGAACATTTGCGATACGTATTGCCGCTTTTGCGCTTTTTACCGTCGTCCCGGTTCAAGCGAAGGCTATGTATTGCCCAGAGAGACTATTTTCCAAAAGATTCAGGAGACAATTGACGTCGGCGGCACGGAAATCTTGATGCAGGGCGGGACCAACCCGGATCTGAAGATCGACTATTTCACCGACCTGCTGCGCGCGATCAAGCAGCGCTTCCCGCAAATTACGATGCACTCCTTGTCGGTAGCGGAAGTGATTAAAATCGCGGAAGTTTCCAACATGACGGTCGAAGACGTGCTCAAGGAACTGAAGGCCGCAGGGCTGGATTCGTTGCCGGGAGCGGGCGGAGAAATTCTCGACGACCGTACCCGCCGCAAAATTTCCCGCCTGAAAGGCTCGTGGAAAGAGTGGATCGACACGCAAAAAGCTGCTCACCGCATCGGTTTGCCAGGTACGGCGACGATGGTCATCGGCTTCGGCGAGGAAATGGAGGAGCGCGTGCTATCCCTGATGCGCATTCGCGAAGCACAGGACGAGACGCAAGGCTTCAAGGCGTTTATCGTCTGGACGTTCCAGCCGGACAACACGAACATGAAAGCCGTGAACAACACGCCGGAGGAATACCTCAAGACGCTGGCGATCAGCCGACTGATGCTGGACAACTTCGAAAATCTCCAGGCTTCCTGGGTGACGATGGGTCCAGAGTACGGCCAGCTTTCCCTTTCCTACGGGGCAAACGATTTCGGTCAGACGATGATGGAAGAAAACGTCGTCTCGGCAGCCGCATGTACCTACAAGGTGAACACCAACCAGATTCTCGAACTGATCCGCGGCGCAGGCAAAATCCCGGCGCAGCGCAACACCCAGTACGACATCTTGCGCGTGTTCAAGGACGGCGAGATGGCGGAAAGAGATTTTGTGATGCAAAACTAAATGAAAAAACGTTCAGCAACACGCTGCCAGATCGTCTTTTCGCAAGAGCGGAACAGACGATCTGGCAGCGTGTTTTTCTATCCCCACGGACAACTTCCAATCCCCGGTTTCCAATCGTTTAAAAGTATATCGCCCATAAAGGGACATATACTGTAACTACAATTGCGGTTGGGGGGATGAAAATGCAAACGTTTCGCGTCTTGCTGGAGAATGTCCCTGAGCATAGTGGCACGTATCGCGTTATCGTAAATGAGATGATGGAGCGGGTCAATACTGCCCCGGTGCGCATTACATACAAGGAGCAGGAACAGGACGACTACTGCACGTTCCTTTTTCAAAGCTGGTGCGAAGAGGAATACGATGCGCAGACGATAGAGTGGGCGAGAGCTTTTGTGGCATTGACATTGGCGGAGTGGGTGACGCAGGTCAAAGAGCCGGCGATCATGCAGGAAATGGCTGCCGATCTGTTGGCGGCGGAGCAGATGGAAGAAGAATGGCCGGAAATTTTTCCCTACATTGAGCGCATGTGCCGAGAGATCGAGCTGGACGGACGCGAACTGCTGGCCGCCACGACTCGAAAGGCAAACGTCTACCGCAAAGCCTTTTTATACTTGGAGCAGGAGCGAACTATCAACGTATTGGGGTTCGTCAGGTTCCGGCTGCAGGAGCATTGGAATGAACTGTTCGAGCTGGTCGAATCGGGAATCGACGAATATTTGGAAGACAAGCAATACCAGGAATTTGTCGAGCTTCTGCGCTATTTTATCGCCGTACAGGAAGTGAAACAGGAAGTGGTCCATGTTGTTCCTAGTGTGGACAAACCTTTCCATCTTTATGACAAAAAGGGAGACCGCCTTTGGCTGGAACAGCTCGATTCCGTGCTGAGCATGGACGAACAAAAATGCCGCGATGAAGATTACTTGGTCAGCGCGCTGGTTACACTGGCACCGGAGAGCATCGTTCTGCACATGGCCGGGGAGAAGCCGGGGCTTGTGCAAACGATCCGCAGCATTTTTGACAGCAGGCTCATCACCTGCCATTCCTGTTCGTTATGCCTTGGGCAAAGACGTGTACTTGACGGGAACAATCCGACTAAACTATAATTAGCAGCAACAAGAGTGAATATCGCTTACAAATACGATGAGAAGGACATGGACGATATCGAGATCGCTCTAGAGAGGCGGGCCTTGGCTGGAAGCTTGCTGCGAGACGATATGGATCTACCCCCTTCGAGTAGCAGCCGGGAACGAAGCGTACGCTTTTACTAACGGCTTGCCGGTTCCATACCGTTACCATGTCAATGAGGAGTTTGTTTGGGCATCCGTTTTGCACGGCCCGTTTTGTAAAAACAGACTTGAATTAGGGTGGTACCGCGAGAATACACTCGTCCCTTCTGGGATGGGTGTTTTTTATTTTCTCAAAAACAACAAACAGGAAGGAAGAATCCAAGGTGGCACAAATTAACGTAACGTTCCCGGATGGAGCAGTCCGTCAGTACGAAGCTGGGATCACCATCGAAGAGATCGCAGGCTCCATCAGCGCGAGCCTGAAGAAAAAAGCAGTAGCCGGCAAAAAAGACGGCAAAGTCGTGGATCTGTACACGCCGCTTGAGGATGACGCAGCAATTGAAATCGTGACCCTCGATTCGCCGGAAGGCTTGGAAGTTTACCGTCACAGTACCGCTCACTTGCTCGCCCAGGCAGTAAGACGCCTGTACGGCAGCGAAGTCAAATTCGGGATCGGTCCTGTGATCGAAGACGGCTTCTACTACGACATGGACATTCCGGTCTCGCTCTCGCCAGAAGACTTGGGCAAGATTGAGGCGGAAATGGAAAAAATCGTGAAGGAAGACTTGCCGATCCGCCGCAGAGTCGTCAGCCGCGACGAGGCGACAAGAATTTTCCAAAACCTCAACGACCATCTGAAGCTGGAACTGATCCGCGACTTGCCGGCGGATGCGACGATCACCCTGTACGAGCAGGGCGAATTTTTCGACCTCTGTCGCGGCCCGCACTTGCCGTCCACTGGCTACATCAAAGCGTTCAAGCTGATGAGCGTGGCAGGTGCATACTGGCGCGGAAAAGCGGAAAACCAGGTGCTGCAGCGCGTCTACGGTACCGCTTGGCCGAAAAAAGCGGATATGGACGAATATCTGCACTTCATCGAAGAGGCGAAAAAGCGCGACCACCGCAAACTGGGCAAAGAGCTGGAGCTGTTCATGTTCTCCGAGGAAGCGCCTGGCATGCCGTTCTACCTGCCAAACGGCTTCACTGTCCGCAACGAGCTGGAGCAGTTCTCCCGCCGCCTGCAACAGCTTGCCCAATACACAGAGGTGCGCTCGCCGTTCCTCATGAACGAGCGCCTCTGGAAAGAATCCGGTCACTGGGATCACTACAAGGAAAACATGTACTTCTCTGAAGTCGACAACGCGACTTACGCCTTGAAGCCGATGAACTGCCCAGGACACATGCTCATTTACAAAAACGCAATGCATTCCTACCGCGACTTGCCGATTCGCTATGCCGAGTTCGGCCAGGTTCACCGCCACGAATATTCCGGCGCGCTGAACGGCATGCTGCGGGTTCGCACCTTCTGCCAGGATGACGCACACGTATTCGTCCGCCCTGACCAGATCGAGAGCGAAATCAAAAACATGATTAAGCTGATCGACAAAATCTACAAAGTGTTCGGCTTTGAATACAGCGTAGCACTTTCGACTCGCCCGGAAGATTCCATGGGCTCCGACGAGCTGTGGGAAACAGCGGAAAGCTCCTTGAAAAAGGTGCTGGAGCAACTGGAAATGCCGTATGAAATCAAGGAAGGCGACGGTGCGTTCTACGGACCGAAGATCGACTTCCAAATTACCGACGCGCTGAAACGCCGTCACCAATGCGGAACCATCCAGCTCGACTTCCAAATGCCGGAGAAGTTCGACCTGACTTACGTGGGCCAAGACAACGAAAAGCATCGTCCGGTTGTCTTGCACCGTGCGATGTACGGCTCCATGGAGCGTTTCATCGGCATCCTGATCGAGCACTACGCAGGCGCATTCCCTGTCTGGTTGACTCCAATCCAGGCGCGCTTGATGAACATCAGCGAGGTGCACATTCCGTACGCCGAGCAAGTCAAAGAAAAGCTGCAACAAGCTGGCATCCGCGTAGAGCTGGATGCGCGCAACGAAAAAATCGGCTACAAAATCCGTGAAGCGCAAGTGCAAAAAATCCCGTACATGCTGGTTATCGGGGAAAAAGAAGTGACAGACGGCACTCTGTCTGTACGCAGACGGGGAGTAGGCGATGAAGGCGCCATGACCGTTGATGAGTTCGTGGAAAAAATCCGCGCCGAAATCAACGAAATGAAGTAAAGCAAAAAGGGCAGTTCTCACCCGAACGGTGGGAACGGCCCTTTTGTTTTTGGCGAAAACGGTGGCGACAACTGCTACAGCTCATTTTCCAGACGGGTAAGCAGTGTTACGACTTCATGGGACGCCCGTTGAAGCTGCTCGTACGCTTCCTGGGCGCCGGCGAGATCCTCGGCCTGGTATTTTTCCACTGCCTGCTTGGCGTAAAAATGTACTAATTTGTGCGGCTCCTCCAGCTTTTTGAATGTCGGGTTGTTGCGCACAAGCGGCGGCAAGTCGCTGTAGTACCACGTCCCCAGTCGGCAGTGATGGTGCGAGGCCATTTCTGCGGCGACCAGGTTTTCCAAACCAAGGAACATGTTGTAAATTTTCCATTTCCACAGCAAATGATCCGTTTTGGCCACGCGCACGATGTCTTTGTAGCTCAATTTGACATTGATCGTAAAGAACGTCTTGCGGTACTCATCCATTTTCCGGCTCAGTTCGAGAATGATTTGCGCGGTGTCTTTGGCGATTTGCTGCGAATGTGTGCTCAGGTCAAAAATCGTGGAGTTGCGGTGGGCGATATCCGTGACAGAAGAAGCCTGTTCCTCGGTCATGGCGGCAATTTGCGAGGTGGATTGGCTGATTTCCTGCATGGTGGACACAATCTTGTTCAGGGCGACATCGGCGAACTGGGCTTCCCCGACGCTGCGCTCCACCAGCTTGCTCGTGCTGTCCATCTGCTCCGTCACTCGCTTCGAAACTTGTTGCAGCGACTCCATGTTGTCTGTGATCCGGCTGATCTGTTCTTTTGTATGCTCGGCCAGCTTGCGCACCTCAGTGGCTACGACTGCAAAGCCGCGCCCTTGCTCTCCGGCCCGGGCGGCCTCGATACTGGCGTTCAGCGCGAGCAGGTTGGTCTGCTCGGCGATTTCCCGAATGATGCGGATGACGTCCTGTGTCTGATGAATCTCCTGATTGAGCTGGTTTACCCTGCTCATGACCTCGACAAAGACGTGGCCCACCTGGCGGATGTCGCCGAGAGCGGCATTGATGATCTGTTTGCTCTGTTCAGCGGATTGCACCGCTTCGTCTGTCCCTTCCGCGACTTTGACCGCGTGGTTGGCGACTTCCTGAATCGAGGCGCTCATTTCTTCCGTTGCGGCGGTGACGCTGTGGCTTTCCTCGATCTGCTCGTCCATTCCCGAGATAAGCTGCTTCGTCGTGTCGAGCTGGGTCATATGGTTGAGCATGCCGGAGATGCCGAACAAAAACGATTTGAACGTCTCTTCCATATACACTTCCACAATCAGTTGCTGATCGAATGCTGCCAATTTTTGCACAGCGGTGACCATTTTCATCATCTGATGCGGCTGATTGCTCCATTTTTCCATCAAAATCGTGGTCATGATCTGAATCAGCAGATGGTGTGCAGAAATAAAATGATCGGCTGTCAGATGAATGCGGCTGTGAACTTGCCCGATGACAATTCTCGTTTTCACGTACTCATGGTTGACTTCTGCTGTGAGAAACTGCTCCAGGTGGACCTCCAAAGTTTTTTTCAACCGCTCCAGGCTGGAGTTGTCGAGGATGATCTTCTGGAGGTGGGGAACGTTAGTGATCGACTGGTAAAACTTGGATACGATCTCTGCTTTAAAGGGGTAAAGCGTGGTAGCAGCCTCTTTGACGTGCGCCAATGTATCCTGATCCACGCCCAAAAAAGACAGGCGCTCTTTCACGCGTTCGCCCACTTCGGTAATGTCAGTTGCGTGGGAAGCTTTCACATACTCATTCCATGGCTTTGCTTTCTTTGCAAAAAATTGCATGCAGACCTCCGAATTTTACATTTTATTGTTTTACTCAAAAATTGAGAAAGAGGGGGCGATTGCCATTGCTGCAGCTTGCCGTTTCTGAGCAGTGGACAAGGCCTTTGTTCTGGGATAAAATAAACCGACCCTACAACGAAAATAGGGTCGGTTGCACTACTCGCTCCCAGCCATTCAAGTGCCCACATACAAACGGCTGATCTTCGCTTTCCTTATTGAAGAGGAATATATAGAGCATAATATATAGTCATATTATCCTATGTTTATACAAAAGGGAATAGTCAAAAAAAACGGTTTGCACATTGGCGTGCACCGGGTCATTTTTCCGATTTTCATCGGCTTGCGACCGCTTTTGCAACAGCGAAAAGTGCAGGAACAGGAGCCGTTCGCAGGCGGAATATGGTACGCTAATAAAAAGCCGGAATCGCATGTTGGACATCAATACGAGACAAACTGGAGATAGAGTGGCATGCCAGGCTCAGCCAGGAAAAGGAGGGTGACCACCAGTGCTAGAGCAGATGCAAGTACGTGACACACGAAAGCGTCCTCTCCGTGATCTGCGCATTTCCGTGACAGACAAATGCAATTTTCGTTGCCGGTACTGTATGCCGGCTGAAATTTTCGGGCCGGAGTTTGAATTTTTGCCGCAGCACAAACTGCTGTCATTTGAAGAAATTACCCGCTTGACCCAAATATTCACAGCGCTCGGCGTGCGGAAAATCCGGATTACGGGCGGAGAACCGCTCGTGCGCAGGGATTTGCCTGAATTAATACGAATGATTCGAAAAATAGAGGACGTTCACGATATCGCCATGACGACCAATGGCTCGCTGCTCGCCCGCCATGCCCAGGCTTTGAAGGAAGCCGGGCTTGATCGCGTCACCGTCAGCCTCGACAGCCTGGACAACGAGCGGTTTGGCATGTTAAACGGCAGAGGCTATCCGGTGGATGCTGTGCTCGACGGGATTCGCGCGGCGGCGGAAGCGGGACTCGGGGTGAAAATCAACATGGTCGTCCAGCGCGGTGTCAACGACCAGGACATTTTGCCGATGGCCCGTTATTTCCGCGAGCAAGGCCATACGCTGCGCTTCATTGAGTTCATGGACGTAGGCAACAGCAACGGCTGGAAGCTCGATCAGGTCGTGCCTTCCAGCGAAATCGTCCGGATGATCGACGCAGAAATGCCGCTCGTCCCGGTCGAGGCGAACTACTTCGGCGAGGTCGCTTCGCGCTACCGCTACGAGGGGAGCGATCAGGAGATTGGGCTGATCTCGTCGGTGACACAAGCCTTTTGCTCTACCTGTACGCGGGCGCGGCTGTCGGCAGAGGGGAAAATGTACAACTGCCTGTTCGCCTCCGCCGGCTATGACTTGCGCGAGCCGCTGCGCAGCGGGCGAAGCGACGAAGAAATCCAGGAGCAGATTCGCGCGATCTGGGAAAAGCGCGACGAGCGCTATTCGGAAGAACGGCTGGACGAAACGCCGGGGCTGCAAAAGCGTCCGAAGGTGGAAATGTCCCACATCGGAGGATAAAAAGCGATAAGCCTTGACAAAGACAACTCTACCTTGTATTATAAGTTGCGTGTATAAACACTTCATACTTCGAGAACAAGCAGAGGCGCCCAGCTTCTCACCTGGGTCGACGTCCGACACGACTGTTGACAGGTAACTCTTATGCAAAGATCCTTGGATCTGATGAAATTGCTTAGGTGAGATATGTGCGGGCGCAGATGCGTTCGCACATTTTTGTTCCTTCTCGAAATTGACGGAGGTGGCAAGTATTAGCAAGGATCAAATGTTAATCAACGAAGCGATCCGTGCCCGTGAAGTCCGTTTGATCGGCGCTGACGGGAGCCAATTGGGAGTCGTACCCTTCAGGGAAGCGTTGCGCATTGCCCAGGAAGCCGAACTGGATCTGGTAAACGTTGCTCCGACAGCCAAACCGCCTGTATGCCGTATCATGGACTACGGAAAGTTCAAGTACGAGCAGGCGAAAAAGGAGAAAGAAGCACGGAAAAACCAGAAGATCATCGAGCTGAAAGAAGTGCGTTTTTCTTCTAACATCGAAGAACACGATTTTCAAACCAAGCTTCGCAACGTCCGCAAGTTCTTGGAGGATCACCACAAGGTGAAGTGTACGATCCGTTTCCGTGGACGTGAAATCACCCACTCCGAAATCGGGCTTGGCGTTATGGAGCGTGTAGCTGCTCAGTGTGAAGATCTCGCTACGCCTGAGCGTAAACCGAAGATCGAGGGCCGCAGCATGATTATGATTCTGGCTCCGAAAGCGGAAAAGTAAGATAGTAGTTTAGACAGGAGGACTTTTCAGATGCCTAAAATGAAAACCAACAAGGCTGCTGCAAAACGTTTCAAAAAGACTGGAAGCGGCCAATTGAAGCGCGACCGCGCATTTGGTAACCACATGTTCGCCAACAAAACGACTAAGCAAAAGCGCCACCTGCGCAAAGCTGCACTCGTTTCCAAAGGCGATCAAAAACGCATGGAGCAAATGCTCACTTACCTGTAAGTTTTCGCATCATTACACACATTACGCAGCATGAGCTCCCTAAGCGCCTAGCAGTAGGCCGCCATGCTGGAAAGACCAGGAGGAGTTTAGTATGCCAAGAGTAAAAGGTGGCATTGTTACACGCCGTCGTCATAAGAAAATCCTGAAGCTGGCGAAAGGATACTTCGGTTCCAAACATCGCCTGTTTAAATCCGCTAATGCGCAAGTAATGAAATCCCTGCTTTATGCATACCGCGATCGTCGTCAAAAGAAACGCGACTTCCGCAAACTGTGGATCACCCGTATCAACGCGCAAGCTCGCCTGAACGGTCTGTCCTACAGCCGTCTGATGCACGGCCTGAAAGTGGCTGGCATCGAAGTGAACCGCAAAATGCTGGCTGACCTGGCTGTGAACGACAAAGCTGCGTTCAACGAACTGGCAGCAGTTGCAAAAGGCAAACTGAACGCGTAAGCACATACGCAAAAAGCAAAGCCGATCTTTCCTGGTGGGGAAGGTCGGCTTTTTTTGCTTGTCGGAGAGGCTCTCCCCTATGAATGAACATCCGAAAAGCGCAAGGGCAGCAAGGAAACGCCATCGTTTTTTTAAAGAAAATGGACAACGGGCGTAGAGGCGGCTCCGTCTCAGGTTGGAGCAAAAAACAATCTCCCGTCCGTGTCGAGAGGATGGCTCCCTGCCGTACAATAAAAAGCGTCAAAGGAAAACATTGGATAGGAGAGAGTAGAGATGAAAAAACAAAAGTGGATGGTAATGATGGGTGCAACTGCGGTGGTCTGTTCGGCGCTGTTCGTTCCGGGAGCGTTCGCCAAAGAAAAGGATGATGCCTACGTAGCACCCGTCGTCTTCATCACAGGAGCACCGGCGGCACAAAATGTAGACCAGGCGAATCTCAACACGATTCCGACAGGCAGTTCGTTTATTTTCCCGGCAGCAAACAGTGACTCTGACAAAAAATAAGAGGGAGCAATCCGCGAGGAGCGATCGGGCTACAGGTCTGGTCGCTCTTTTCGTTTCTTTCGGTGCCGTCGCGGCAGTTTTGTCAGCAGGACGAATCGCCACTTCCTGCCTCCCGACATATGATGGTGGGGGAATCCTAGCAGGAAAGGAGTTTCGCTGATGAGCAATCGCCAGAGGATGGCGGACGAAGAGCTGCAAGTGTGGGCGTACCGGATGGAAGCCAAATCCCCGCAGGATGTGCTTGTTCTGGCGGTGGAACACTTCGCAGGCAACCTCGTCCTCGCCTCAAGCTTCGGTGCCGAGGATGTCGTGCTGATCGACATGCTGCACAAACTGGCCCCGACGATACCTGTTTTTTATCTCGATACGAACAAACATTTTCCCGAGACGTACGAGACGCGCGACAAGCTGGAGGAGCGGTACCAGACGAAATTTATCCAGGTGCTGCCCCAGATGACTCTGGCTGAGCAGGAGAAGAGCCACGGAGACAAATTGTGGGAGACAGACCCGAATCTGTGCTGCCAAATCCGCAAAGTAGAGCCTTTGACACGGGTGCTGTCCGGCTACGACGCCTGGATTACCGGCATTCGCCGCGATCAGGCGCCTACCCGCGCCAATGCGAAAAAAGTGGAATGGGACGATAAATTCAAGCTGGTGAAGTTCAACCCGCTCGCGGACTGGACGATGGACCAGGTGTGGGCATATATACACGCGAACGATGTCCCCTACAACCCTTTGCATGACCGCAATTATCCAAGTATTGGCTGCAGTGTTTGCACCCGGCCTGTCCAGTCAGGGCAGGACCCGCGCGCGGGCCGCTGGGCCGGCTTTGACAAGACCGAATGCGGCCTGCACAAGTAAGGGAACAAAAGGGAGGACACGCTATGCATACGATCTCGCCACACGGTGGGACGCTGATTGAACGGCTGGAAAGTCAGCCGGAAGCGATAACCAGAGCCGCTGGCAAAAAAGCAATCGTGGTCGATCAATGGACGTTGTCTGACATAGACTGCCTCGCCATTGGCGCCTTTTCCCCGCTGACAGGCTTTCTTTGCGAGGACGACTACCATTCCGTCGTGGAGCGGATGCGGCTCGCAGACGGGACGGTTTGGCCGCTGCCCGTGACGCTGGCAGTCGATGCGGCCGAGCACGCGGACATCGAGCCGGGGGATGCGGTATGGCTGCGCGGCGAAGATGGCGAAGACTACGCCATACTCCAGGTGCAAAGCCTCTACCAGCCCGATAAAGCCCGGGAGGCAAGACAAGTGTTTCGGACAGCGGACCGGGCGCATCCGGGAGTGAAAAAGCTGATGGAAAAACCGGGGCTGTACGTGGGCGGTCCGGTGCATGTGCTCAAGCGGCCGCAGCCCGAGCGGTTTGCCGAATATTATTTGACGCCGCGCGAGACGAGAGAGCTTTTTTCCCAAAACGGCTGGAAGAGCGTCGTCGGCTTCCAGACGCGCAATCCCGTCCACCGGGCGCACGAATACATTCAAAAGGCGGCAATGGAAATCGTCGACGGGCTTTTTCTCAACCCGCTGATGGGGGAAACCAAGTCAGATGACATCCCCGCGCAAGTGCGGATGAAAAGCTACCTCGCCCTGCTGGAAAACTACTACCCGAAAGAGCGCGTGCTGCTCGCGGCCTTCCCGGCGGCGATGCGCTACGCAGGTCCGAGAGAAGCGGTATTCCACGCGCTCGTCCGCAAAAACTACGGCTGCACGCACTTCATCGTAGGCCGCGATCACGCGGGCGTGGGCGATTACTACGGGACATACGACGCGCAGCACATCTTCTCTGCATTTGCGCCAGAGGAGCTGGGCATCCAGTTGCTGTTTTATGAGCACAGCTTTTATTGCACAGCCTGCCAAGGAATGGCGACGGCCAAGACGTGCCCACACGCTGCAAGCGAGCATCTGACGCTGTCCGGGACAAAAGTGCGCGCGCTTTTGCGCAGCGGCCAGACCCCGCCGCCGGAATTTACCCGTCCCGAGGTGGCGCAAATTTTGATCGAGGGACTTCGCGACAATCTGTAAAACAAGTTTGCGAACAAAAGGGAAGGGCGGGCATTGCCGGTCCGTTTCCTTGCCCGAGAAAGGGGACAAGCCGAAAGAAAATGTATCCGCTTTCACGCAAAAACCGCGCCGTTCCGGCATTTTCTACTGAGCATCCGTTCGGACGAAAGTATAGTAAAATCTTTTTGTTTTCGTTGACACCCCCAAAGTGCCTAGCTATAATCAGACGTAACACTTTATTTTCTGACAACAACAATATTAGAAATATTGTTATAATAGCAGGCTATGACGAGGATGGTGCGCGTCTCCCCTTTTACAGAGAGCCCTGGTTGCTGAGAACGGGCATAGGGTACGCTGCATTGCTCACCTCTGAGCTGTTTTGCTGAAATTTGCCTCGTGCAAAAAGTAGGGAAAACCGATTGACACCCGTTAGCGTGTTACAGTCCGCATTTGCTGTGACTGGCTGAGATCGGCTGACCGCGAGGCGCCGATAAAGTTGGGTGGTACCGCGAACCCTTTCGCCCCAAAAGACATGGAAACCGAACCGTGTCGGGGCGAAAGGGTTTTTCTATGTGTCCATAGGTATTTTTTATAGCTGCTTTAAGAAGTGGGAGGAGGAGAGGAAAATGAGTGTTGAAATGGCCGAATTGCAGAAAAAGAACGGCATTCCACCGATTCAGTTCGGGGAGGAAGTGACAGGAGCAGAAACGCTTCTGCGCTGTCTGATCCTGGAGGAAGTCGAATACATTTTCGGCTACCCAGGCGGAGCGGTGCTCCCGATCTACGATTCCTTGTACGGGAGCTACTTCAAGCACATCCTGACTCGCCATGAGCAGGGCGCGATCCACGCAGCAGACGGATACGCCCGCGCTACTGGCAAACCGGGCGTATGCATCGCCACTTCCGGTCCGGGGGCGACCAACCTCGTAACCGGAATTGCGACAGCCCAGATGGACTCGGTTCCGCTGGTGTGCATCACCGGAAACGTAGCCCAGTCGCTGATCGGAACCGACGCGTTCCAGGAAGCGAACATTACCGGAATCACCATCCCGATTACGAAGCACAGCTACTTCGTCCGCGATGTCCGCGAGCTTCCGCGCATCGTGAAGGAAGCGTTCCACATCGCTTCTACAGGTCGTCCGGGCCCGGTCCTCATCGACATTCCAAAAGATGTGGCCAACGCGAAGGCGCCGTTCACTTATCCCGACAAGGTCGAGATTCGCGGCTACCGCGACACGCTCGTGCCGACAGACGAAGAGGTGCAGACATTTGTTGACGCGATTGGCGAAGCGAAGCGCCCGGTCATTTTGGCAGGCGGCGGCATCATCGCCGCAAAAGCCGAAGCAGAGCTGCTCGCTTTTGCGGAGAAGACGCGCATCCCGGTTATCAACACGTTCATGGGGCTGGGCGGTTTCCCGGGCACGCACGAATTGGCGCTCGCCATGCCGGGCATGCACGGCAGCTACACAGCCAACCAGGCGCTGCTCAATGCGGACTGTGTCATCGGCCTCGGCGCTCGCTTCGATGACCGGATCACGATGGGACGCACCAAGGAGTTTGCTCCGAAAGCCCGCATCGTCCACGTCGACATCGACCCTGCCGAGCTGGGGAAAAACGTCGAGACAGCCGTCACTGTGGCAGGCGATGTGAAAAGCACCCTGGCCAAAGCGATTCCGGTTGCCCGCAAATGCGATTCCGAGGCGTGGATCAGCCAGTTGAGGGAATGGCAGGCACAGTATCCGTACAAGTACAAAAAAGACGGCGACGTACTGAAGCCGCAAGCGGTCATTGAGCTTCTGTACAGCTCCACAGATGGGGAAGCGATCGTCACGACAGACGTTGGACAGCACCAGATGTGGACAGCACAATACTACAAGTTCAAGCACCCGCGCTCCTTTATCTCTTCCGGCGGCCTCGGCACGATGGGCTTTGGCTTCCCGGCAGCGATTGGCGCACAGATCGCGCACCCGGATCGCACGGTAATCGCCGTAGTGGGCGACGGCGGCTTCCAGATGACCAACCAGGAGCTGGCGATCGTCTCCCAGTACAACATTCCGGTGAAGGTCGCGATTGTGAACAACCAGTGCCTGGGGATGGTTCGCCAATGGCAGGAGCTGTTCTACGACAATCGCTACAGCCAGATCGACCTGACGTGCAGCCCGGATTTCGTCAAGCTGGCGGAAGCGTACGGCGTCAAAGGCTTGCGGGCCACCACTCCGCAAGAGGCAGAAGCCGTTTGGGCCGAAGCGCTGCGCCATGATGGGCCAGTCGTCGTGGACTTCCGCGTCGCGCAGGAAGAAAACGTGTATCCGATGGTAGCGTCGGGCGACACATTAGATCAGATGGAATTGGGGGACGACTAGGATGCAAACACATACGATCGCCGTACTCGTCAACGATCACCCCGGCGTATTGACCCGAGTCGCGACCTTGTTCGGGCAACGCGGCTTCAACATCGACAGCATCACGGTGGGAGGAACAGAGGAGCAAGGGCTGTCCCGGATGATTATTACCACCGGAGCGGATGACCGCCAGATTCAACAACTGATGAAGCAATTGCAAAAGCTGATCGACGTCATCTCGGTGACGAACCTCAGCGAAAACCCGTACGTTTCCCGGGAGCTGGCGCTTATCAAGGTGAGCGCATCACCGAGCCAGTTGGCCGAGTTGAACGGGATTGTCGAGCCGTTCCGCGCCGCGATCGTCGATGTGGGACCTACCTCGCTGATCGTGCAAGTAACGGGTGACACCGAAAAAATCGACGCGCTGCTTGTGCTTTTGCAAAGCTACGGGGTGCTCGAACTGACGAGAACAGGATCAGTAGCGATGGCGCGCAGTATTGTTCCAGCAACAGCCGCAGCAACGGTTTAAATTGCAAAATTCAGAATAGGAATTCAAACTAAACATAATTTTAGGGAGGCTACACAAATGGTAAAAATGTATTATGAAGCAGACGTAAACAAAGAGGTACTGCGCGGCAAAACAATCGCCATCATCGGCTACGGCAGCCAGGGCCATGCGCAAGCGCAAAACCTGCGCGACAGCGGCTATAAAGTAGTAGTAGGTCTGCGCCCAGGGAAGTCTTGGGACGTAGCGGCAAAAGACGGCTTCGAAGTGTTGACAGTGGCCGAAGCAACCAAACGCGCTGACGTGGTGCAAATCCTCATGCCAGACGAGCGCCAGGCGCAAGTGTACCGCGACGAGATCGCGCCAAACCTGAAATCCGGCGCAGCACTCTGCTTCTCCCACGGCTTCAACATCCACTACGCGCAAATCGTGCCGCCTGCTGACGTAGACGTTATCATGTCTGCGCCAAAAAGCCCGGGTCACCTCGTGCGCCGCGTGTACCAAGAAGGCTTTGGCGTACCTGGCCTGATCGCGATCTACCAGGATGCGACTGGCAATGCAAAAGACCTCGCACTCGCATACTCCAGCGGAATCGGCTGCACAAAAGCAGGCGTGATCGAAACGACTTTCCGCGAAGAGACAGAAACAGACCTGTTCGGGGAGCAAGCAGTATTGTGTGGCGGAGCAAGCGAGCTGGTAAAAGCAGGCTTCGATACGCTGGTAGAAGCAGGATACGCGCCTGAGATCGCCTACTTCGAGTGCCTGCACGAGCTGAAGCTGATCGTCGACCTGATGTACGAAGGCGGTCTGGCTCGCATGCGCTACTCCATCAGTGACACGGCTGAGTACGGTGACTACAGCACAGGCCGCCGCATCATCACAGAAGAAACGCGCAAAGAAATGAAAAAAGTGCTGGCTGAAATCCAAGACGGTACATTCGCTCGCAACTGGATCCTGGAAAACCAGGCAAACCGTCCTGGCTTCACTTCCCGCCGCCGTCTGGAAGCAGAGCACGGCATCGAGGTAGTCGGACAACAACTGCGCGGCATGATGTCCTGGCTGAACAAAGAAACGAAAAAAGAAGAAGCGAAAATCGGGCAATAAGGACCCGTATAGAGAGACATATATAATGTAGGAAAAAAAGTGGAGGTGAAAAGTTCATGCGGACCATTGAGATTTTTGATACGACATTACGCGATGGGGAGCAGTCTCCGGGCGTCAACATCAGCACGAACGAAAAGGTGGAGATCGCCCTTCAACTGGAAAAGCTGGGCGTAAACAGAATTGAGGCTGGCTTTGCGGCTGCTTCCCCAGGCGACCAAAAGTCTGTGGCCGAAGTGGCGAAGCGGGTGAAAAACTCCACCGTCGTAAGTCTCGCACGTGCCGTCAAAGACGACATGGATAAGGCGTACGAAGCGCTGCGCAACGCGCAAAACGCATCCCTCCACGTCTTTCTTGCAACGTCTCCGATCCATCGCCAGTACAAACTGAACATGAGC
The DNA here is from genome assembly GCF_058781555.1 of Brevibacillus sp. FW306-2-1A-C05A. Lineage (NCBI taxonomy): Bacteria > Bacillati > Bacillota > Bacilli > Caryophanales > Paenibacillaceae > Brevibacillus > Brevibacillus sp. FW306-2-1A-C05A. Next base: position 84,769 of record NZ_JBYSWV010000009.1, on the reverse strand, counting down.
AAGGAGCAGGTCCTTGCTCGTGCGGTGGAGGCGGTCACCTATGCGAAAAAATACTTCACAGAAGTACAGTTTTCCGCAGAGGATGCGGCGCGGACAGAGATCGACTTTTTGGCCGAGGTAGTGGAAGCGGTCATCAAGGCAGGCGCGACAACCGTGAACATTCCGGACACCGTCGGCTACATGACGCCGTACCAGTACGGCAACATTTTCCGCGAACTGAAAAAGCGCGTGCCAGAGACAGAAGGAATCCGCCTGAGCTGTCATTGCCACGATGACCTGGGCATGGCTGTCGCAAACAGCTTGGCTGCCGTGGAAGGCGGAGCTACACAGGTAGAAGGTACGATCAACGGGATCGGCGAACGCGCAGGCAACGCGGCGCTGGAAGAAGTGGCGCTCGCACTGGAGACACGCAAGGACTATTACCAGGCGACAACCAAGCTTCATCTGAAGGAAATTGCGCGGACCAGCCAGCTCGTAAGCCGTTTGACAGGAATGATCGTGCCGGGCAACAAAGCCGTCGTAGGCGCGAACGCTTTTGCCCACGAGTCCGGCATTCACCAGGACGGCGTCTTGAAGGAAGTCACCACCTACGAAATCATTCGTCCGGAGTCGGTCGGCTTCAAGTCGAACAAACTGGTGCTCGGCAAGCACTCTGGCCGTCACGCGTTCAAGGAAAAGCTGGTGGAACTGGGCTACCACCTCGACCAAGAGGAAGTCAATGCCGCCTTTGCCGCCTTCAAGGCATTGTGCGACAAGAAAAAAGAAATTACGGACGACGACATTCTTGCCCTGATCGATACAAAAATGGTTCGCGGTGCCGAAGCGTTTCAGCTCGAATCGGTGCAGCTCGCCTACGGCAACATTTCCGTGCCGACGGCAAGCGTCCGCCTGAAGCGGGCTGACGACTCGGTCGTCGAGGAAGCGGCGATTGGCAACGGCTCCGTCGATGCGATCTACAAGGCGATTGACCGCGCCACAGGCGAAGAAGTCACCTTGATCGACTACAAAATTCTCTCGGTCACGCACGGACAGGACGCGCTCGGCGAAGTGTTCGTCCGCCTCCAGCAAGGCGAGCTGACCGTCACTGGCCGCGGAGTCAGCACAGACGTGCTGGAAGCGAGCGCGATCGCCTACGTGCGCGCGATCAACAAAATTTTGGAGCGCCGCGGGGAATCCGTGCCAGTCGCTGCAAACTAGAACAAAACGGATTGGATAGGAAAAAAGAAACCAGCAAGGAACGAAAAACCATTACAGAAAAGAAAAGCGGGATAAACGATGAAGAAAAATTATCGCATCGCCGTTCTTCCTGGTGACGGTATCGGACCAGAGATCATGCAGGAAGCAGTCAAAGTCCTTCAGCTTGTAGGAGAGCGCGAAGGCGTCACATTTACGTGCGAGGAAGGCCGGATCGGCGGAATCGCCATCGACACCGACGGAACTCCGCTGCCGGAAGCGACCGTCAAGCTGGCGAAGCAGGCCGATGCGGTGCTGCTCGGTGCAGTAGGCGGCCCGAAGTGGGATCAAAATCCGGGGCACCTTCGCCCGGAGACAGGACTTTTGGGGATTCGCAAGGAGCTTGGGCTGTTTGCCAACATTCGCCCGGCGACGATGCACAGCTCGCTCGTCGAAGCTTCTACGCTCAAGCCGGAAGTGGTGTCCGGCGTAGATTTGATCGTGGTGCGCGAGCTGACCGGAGGCATTTACTTCGGGGAGAAAAAGCGCTACGACGGTCCGAACGGCGAAGTAGCCGAAGACCAATGCATTTACACCGAAGCGGAAGTCGAGCGGATTATCCGTGTAGGCTTTGAGATCGCTCGCAAACGCCAAAAGCGTCTCGTGTCTGTCGACAAGGCGAACGTGCTGGAAAGCTCCCGCCTCTGGCGCAAGGTAGCAGAGCGGGTAGCGGCCGACTACCCGGATGTCGAGCTGTCCCACCAACTGGTCGACTCGTGCGCGATGCAACTCGTGCGCGCTCCGAAGCAGTTTGACGTCATCGTGACGGAAAACATGTTCGGCGACATTTTGAGCGACCAGGCCGCGATGCTGACAGGCTCGATCGGCATGCTGGCCTCGGCAAGTCTGGCAGCGGGAAGCTTCGGGCTGTACGAACCGGTGCACGGCTCCGCTCCTGACATCGCCGGAAAAGGCATTGCCAATCCGCTGGCAACGATCCTCTCTGTCGCGATGATGCTCCGCCTCTCGCTCGGCATGGATGAGGCTGCGGCGGCAGTAGAAAACGCCGTCTGGTCCGTCCTCGAAGCGGGACACCGCACAGGCGATATCGCGGCAGATCCGAGCAAGGCGATTGGCACAGTAGCAATGGGCCAACTCGTGCGCGACGAGCTGTCCCAACAATGGCAGCCTAAGTAAAAAAAGCAAAAAAGAACCCTGCCACGGCGTCCAGATGGACAGCGGCAGGGTTTTTGCGCGTTCAGCCGATGGTGATTGAGCCATTTTGGCGAGCGAAAATACGCCCTCTGCTCTCGCCGGCATACGGGCGTATCGTTGTCTGGCCCCCGATAATATTACCGCAGCAGCGCAGCTCCCAAGCGATGCAGCCAATGCTTCAGCTCCCGTTCCTCCATCGGAGCGAGCGGGAAGCGCACAGCCGGGCGGCGCTTCGTGTCAGCAGGCTCGTCGGCTACGCGGAACGCATGGCCGCAGGTCAGCTCCAGACCTTCTTCGCGCAGGATGGCGACGACTCTTTCTTCCAGCTCGGTCGCGTTTGCGGTCGGCGTGCCCCACTCGATCCACGTGTTGAGCCCGCCCGTGATCGGGTACATGCGCGCGTGGGCCGGGAGAGCGTGGTTCTTTTCCTTCCACAGCCGCAAAAAGCGGGATTGGAACAGTGCGCGGCGGTCCGCCAAATACACCTCGGAAAACCACGGATCGTCGAGCAGCCGGACCGCTGCCTCGACGACGAGCAAGGACGGCTCTGCTCCGGTCATGGACACGATCTGCCTGTAGCGTTCCAGTTCCTCTTCGCTAAAATCGGCAGGCAGCATCAGGACTCCTAGCTGCAGGTCGCGCGCCAATGTTTTCGACAGAGAGTGCAGGTAGTACACCTCGACAGGGCTTTTTTGCTGAAAAGCCATCTCGTAGATCGGCTTGCTCGGCTCCTCGAACCAGAGGTCGCCGTAGTGGTCGTTTTCCACGATGCGCACGCTGTGCCGTTCAGCCCAGGCGAGCAACTCTTCCTTGCGCTTCAACGAGTAGCTGATGCCTGTCGGGAAGTGGTAGTGCGGGTTGATTAACAGCCAGTTGGCCGGGTAGTGCTCCTGTTCGGCATCGAGCGCTTCGATGCTGACTCCTTCTTCGTCCAGGCGGATCGGGCGGACGGTGATCCCGCACTGGCTGAGCAGGCGCAAAAAGACCGGGTAGCTGTATTCCTCTACGTAGACGACATCGCGCGGATTCATGACACGCTGCGCGAGAAAGGCGAAGCCGCTGGTGCTGCGGTTGAACAGCAGCACGCGCTCGGGCGAGTGCGGCAAGCCGCGTCTCTTCAGGTGATCGGCGAATACTTTGGCCGCCTGTGTCCGTCTGATTTTCTTTTGCGCGGAAGGCTCGTCCAGCACGGTCAAACTGTCGTAAAAAGCGCCGCGCAGCCGCTTGACCAGCTCTTCGCCAGGGCGGGGCGAGGAGTCAGCCAGCGAGGCAATCGGGATGTCGGTCAACGGCAAGCGGCTTTCCAGACGAGCTTCCTTTGCGAGCGTCGTCAGGTAGTAGCCTTTGCCGTGCACGGCTTCCAGCCAGCCTTCCAGCGCGAGATGGTCGTACGCCTTTTTCACGGTTTCCAGCGAGCAGCCGCTGACGGTTTTCATGTCCCGCAGCGAGATCAATTGTTGTCCGTCTACAAGAAAGGCCCCGCGCAGAATAGCCGTTTTCAGTTGGTCGGCTAGCTGCACATAAATCGGCGTATGGGATTGCTTGTGAAAATGAAACGAAAAAAATGGGCGTTCTGCCATCCGGGTACGCCTCCTTGTCTGTCAAAAATAACTGTCACCAGCATTATATCGAAAACAGCGTCTTCTAGGGTAGAAGAAGTGAAGAAATCGTTGCAAAAGGACGGTTGGCAAGACCCGTGCCGAGAGAAAATGGTAGAATAAGAGAAACAAGCCAGCAGAAAATGAGGGAGATCACGATATGAGCACACAGGAGCACAAGGCGCTGTCACCAAAACAGGTGACGTGCATGGTCATTACCGTTTCCGATACGCGAACCGAAGAGACGGACAAGAGCGGACAATTAATGAGGCAACTATTAACCGAGGCAGGGCATCACGTCGCCCTCTACCAGATCGTCAAGGACGAGCCTGCCGAGGTGACTGCCGCGATTGAAGCGGGAATCGCGCATCCCGAGGTGCAAGTCATCCTGCTCAACGGCGGGACAGGCATCTCGCCGCGAGACAACACGTTCGAAGCCGTCTCCGGTTTGCTGGAAAAGGAAATGCCCGGCTTCGGCGAGCTGTTTCGGATGCTGAGCTATACGGAGGACATCGGGTCGGCGGCCATGCTCAGCCGCGCTGTGGCGGGCACCAGAGGGGGAAAAATGATCTTTTCCACGCCTGGCTCGACTGGGGCAGTCAAGCTCGCGATGAATCGGCTGATTGTGCCTGAGCTGGGGCATGTCGTGCGCGAACTGAATCGCTGAGCGGGGCCGGGCCGGATTTGCCGTGCTCTGGCCTCGTATGGTACTGTTACGAAAGGAATCGCCCGGTTGGACGCCAGACCATCGTTTGCCTGATGGTTTTTTTCGTCGCCGGATTTTGTGCAAGGAGAGTAGACCCATCCATGAAGATTGTACTATCGACCTTAAATGCCAAGTTCATCCACTCCTCGCTGGCCTTGCGCTATTTGCGCAGCTACGCCCAGAAAGCTTTTCCGGGCATCGAGCTGGTGGAGTACACGATTAACGATGTGACGCTCAACATCGTCGCAGACATCTACAAGCGACAGCCCGATATCGTCGCTTTTTCCTGTTATATCTGGAACATTCGCGAGACGCTCGATGTGATCCGCAATCTGAAAAAAGTATGCCCCGACGTCGCTGTCATTCTCGGCGGGCCGGAAGTGACCTACGACGCGGACGAGTGGATGAAAAAGCATCCGGAGATTGACGTGATCGCCATCGGAGAAGGGGAGCAGACTTTTTTGGAGCTGCTGCAAGCCTATCAGGAGGCGAAAGCCGAGGGCAAGCCTCCTCGCCTGCGGGATGTAGCGGGAATCGCCTATCGCGACGACGAGTACGTTCGTTTTTCGGCACCGAGAGCCCAGATTGAAGAGATGGATACGATTCCGTCGCCCTATGCGGATCATCTCGACGAGCTGAACAACCGCGTCGTCTATTTCGAGGCATCCCGGGGGTGTCCGTTCAAATGCCAGTACTGTCTGTCTTCCATTGAAGACGGGGTGCGCTACTTCAGCCTGGAGCGGGTCAAGGAAGACTTGCTGCGGCTGATTCGCCACGGTGTGAAGACGATTAAATTCGTGGACCGCACGTTTAACATCAATAAAAAGTATGCAATGGAGATTTTCCAGTTCCTCATCGACAACCACAATGGAACGGTGTTTCAATTTGAGATTACGGCCGATATTTTGCGGGCGGACGTGCTCGACTTTTTGACTGAAAACGCACCGCCGGGCATTTTCCGCTTCGAAATCGGCGTCCAATCCACCAACGACGAGACAAACCGCCTCGTACAGCGGATTCAACGCTTCAACCGTCTGGCCAGAACCGTGACGCAGATCAAGGAGTCGGGCAAAATCGACCAGCACCTGGACTTGATCGCAGGCTTGCCGGAGGAAGACTACCAGTCGTTCCGCAAGACGTTCAACGATGTGTTCGCCCTGCGCCCGGAGGAGTTGCAGCTCGGCTTTTTGAAAATGCTGCGCGGGACCGGAGTGCGAGCGCGTGCCGCCAACCACGGCTACGTGTTCATGGATGAAGCGCCGTACGAGATTTTGGGCAACAACGTCCTCTCGTTTGCGGACATGCAAAAGATCAAGCGGGTGGAAGACGTCCTGGAAAAATACTGGAACGCACACCGGATGGACCTCACGCTGGAGTGGCTGTTGGCGAATCAGTTCGAGACGCCGTTTGACTTCTTCCAGACGTTTGGCGACTATTGGGAGCAGCAGGGCTGGAGCCGCATCGGCCATCAGCTTGAAGATTTGTTTTTGCGACTGCAAGCTTTTTTGCAGCACGAGAACGTGGAGGGGCTTCGGCATGTGCAGAGCTTGATGAAGTTCGATTACTTGCGCAACCAGAAGCATCGTCCGCGCAAGCTGTGGTGGGAGGACGTCCTGGACAAAGAGGCGATGCAAAAGACGTACGCCGCCATCTACGAGCAGCGCGACCGGCTGCGCGAAGACTTTGCCGCGCATGCCGCTCTGGAAAAAGACTATTTCAAGCACACGGTAACGGCGAAGGTGACGTTTGACATTGAGACGTGGCTGAGAACCGGGGAAGTTATCGAGGGCGATTTTACGCTGGTCGTGTACTATCCGTATAAAAAGGAAGATAAGAACGATTTTGCAGTCGTGAATCAGGAGGTACATGCTGCCGGCTGATCGCAGGGAAAGCGAAGCAGCACGAGCTTTCACGGGGAAGGAGGGAGCGCGATGACGTGTGCCTTTACGACAGCGGCTATCCGCTTGCTCGCGAGCCATGCGGATGCCAAGAACGCCGGGCCGATGGAGCGGTACATGAAAAATCAGTTTCCTTTTTTGGGGATCAAGGCTCCGCTGCGCCGCGAGCTGTCCAGACAGTTGTTTCGCGAGCACGGCATCCCGCAAGACTGGGAGCAGGTCGTGGCGCGCTTGTGGGCATTGCCTGAGCGCGAGTACCAATACGTGGCAATGGATCTGTTGGCAAAGACGAAAAAGCAACTGACACCCGAGCACCTGCCGCTTGTAGTCAAGTGGATTACAACGAAGTCGTGGTGGGATACGGTCGACTATCTCGCCGCACATACAACAGGCACGCTTTTTTCCCGCTACCCCGAGCTGATCCGCCCGAACACGACTGACTGGGTCAAAGGCGATAATATGTGGCTCGCGCGGACGGCGCTCCTGTTTCAGCTTTCTTACAAGGCCAAGACGGATCGGGAGATGCTTTTCGCCTTGATTGAGTCCTGTGCGGTTTCCAAGGAGTTTTTTATCCAAAAAGCAATCGGCTGGGCTTTGCGGGAGTATGCCAAGACAGAACCGGAAGCAGTGCGTGGCTTTGTGGAAAGGACTGTGCTGTCGAACCTGAGCAGGCGGGAGGCGCTCAAGCATCTTGGCTGATGGACGGGCTGTTTTTGTCCGTGATTTCTTCGCTTGATAAAAATGGTTCATCTATTGCAAAATAGACAAGTACCTTTTTACGTGTTTGTACGTAATAACTAAGAGTCACATACTGCACGAGAGCCGCTGCCAGCCTGCGCAAGATTTTGCCGCCAGTGGCGAAGATAGGGGATTTTGCCTCATGGAAATCAACCTGCTGATGTCAATCATAGAGCAATACGGTTACGTCGCGATTTTTTTCCTGCTCTGGCTGGGAATCGTCGGCTTGCCCATTCCGGATGAGCTGGTCGTGGCGACCGGAGGCTTTCTCGCCTCGATCGGCCTTCTGGACCCGTTTTACTCGTTTTTGGCCGGGTACATGGGCGTTGCCTCCGGATTGACCATCGGTTTTTTGTTGGGAAAATACTTCGGAAAGCCGATCCTGCAATGGCTGTCCAAAAGCGAAAAGATGCGGCACGCCGTCGAGCGGTCCACGGGCCTTTTGGAGAAATACGGGGCGACGGCTTTGTGCATCAGCTACCTGTTCCCGGTTGTTCGCCACGTCGTTCCGTATTTGGTGGCGCTGGGCGGCATGACGTATCGCCGCTACGCGCTGCTTTCGTATCCGATCGGGCTTGTCTGGACCATCGCGTTTTACTTCCTCGGCTACGTGTTCGGAAACAACGTGGAGGCGATTATCGGGATGATTCGCCAGTACGGCTTCTACGCCTTGCTGGTCATCGTAGTCGCGCTGGCCGCCTGGCTGATCGTGCGCAAGGTCATCGTCAGCAACCGGGCGTTTCGGGCAAAAGGAGAGTAGGCGATGAGACATGAGCAGGTGGCAATCCACAGGCGCAATCGCAATCTGGTGCTTGCGGCCGGATGGCTCCTCGTCCTTGCGGGGTATTTCAGCTACGAGGCGATCGTCGTGGCTGCGGGCGCCCTCGTTTTGAGCGGCTATGCCTGGTTTTTGATGCGTGCGGACAAGCGTCTGGCGAAAAAGAAAAGCTGGCGGATTCCCGAGGCCAGTCTCCTTTTGGCCGCTTTTCTCGGCGGAGGGCCAGGCGCATTGGCGGGGATGCTGATTCATCGCCACAAGACCCGGCACGCCTCCTTTTTGTTTTGGGTCCCACTGTTTTGTATGTTGCAAATTGCGCTGGTCGTCTGGATCGGCCGACAATAAAGCAAGAATCTCGTGAGCAACGATGGCGCGAGGTTCTTTTTTTGTTTGGCTGCTTGCAAAAAAAGATTACTGTCAGAAAACTCTGAATTGTATATTGCGCATTTCGGGAATCAAGCCTATAATAAGAAATGTAGTCAACATTATCGAATATCGTTCGATAATATCGAACGAAGAGGAGGAACATGAGCGAGAAGTTTATCCAATCGGTAGATCGAGCCATCGACATCCTGGAGTTGTTTTCTCTCACCGAGCCGGAGCTGAGCGTCAAGGAGATCAGTGATCGCCTGAAGCTGTCGAAAAGCACGGTTCATGGCTTGATGAAAACATTGGAGCACAGGGGGTACCTGGAACAAAAGCCGACCGATCAAAAGTACAAGCTGGGGCTGCGCCTGTTCGAGCTGGGAAATCTGGTCGGCAGCGGAATGGAGCTGCGCAATCTCGCCTATCCGATCATTCAGAGCCTCGTGGCGACGCTGCAAGAGACGGTTCACCTGGTCGTGCTCGACAAAGACGAAGTGGTGTACGTGGAAAAAGTCGAGGCGCCTGCTTCTCTGCGGATGTACTCCATGCTCGGAAAGCGCGCTCCCTTGTACTGTACGGGGGGAGGGAAGGCGTTGTTCGCCTATTTGGACGAGGCGACTGTCGATCGCATCTTGCAACAAGCAGATTTGAAAGCGCTTACCCCTTTTACGCTGACCGACCCGGAGGCGATCAAGCGGGAACTGCAAAAAATTCGCGAGCAAGGGTACGCGATTGACGACGAAGAGATCGAGATCGGCTTGAAATGCGTAGCCGCACCGATTTTCAACCACGAGGGGAAGGTGATCGCCTCCATCAGTTGTGCCGGGCCCAAGCACCGTTTCTCCGACGACAAAATGAAGACGTTCATTCAGCAAGTCAAGCATGCCGCACTGGCGCTTTCCAGGCGGTTTGGGTATCGAGGCTGATGGGCAAAAAAAGAGACTTCCCTCTTGTTGGAGCAGTTTTCAAGCGGCCACCCGAAAACACCACAGGGAGAAGTCTGTACAGAACCATTCGTCAACCATACCCAAACCCCTGCCGCCTGTTCGAAGAAATGTGCCGTTTTGCCAGGGAGAGCTGCTGCTTTTGCCGCCCCCGGCCGACGATGACGTTGTTTTGCAGCAAACCAATCCAAACCAGCCAAAGGAGCGTGTCGTATCATGAGCACCATCACCAAACCGGTCAACATCTGGAAGTTTATCGAGGAAAACAAGGACAGTTTGAAACCGCCAGTGAACAACAAGGTCGTCTGAAAAATGCCGAACTGATGATGATGGTGCTGGGCGGCCCGAACAAGCGCCGCGACTTCCACGTCGACCCGTCCGAAGAAATTTTTTACCAGCTCAAGGGCGATTGCTACGTGGAAATCATCAACGCCGAAGGCAAGCGGGAGGTAGTGACGGTGCGCGAGGGGGAAATGTTTCTCTTTCCAGCGAATGTCCCGCATTCCCCGCATCGCGTGGCAGATACGATCGGCCTGGTCATCGAGCGCAACCGCGATCACGGCGAGCTGGAAGACCTCGTCTGGTTCTGCGAAAAATGCGACCACGAGATGCATCGGACACGCGTGCAGTTGACAGATATCGAAAAGCAAGTAAAAGAAGCGATTCATGCGTTCAATGGCAGTGAAGATTTGCGGACATGCAAAAACTGCGGGCATGTAGCATCCGAGGAAGTGAACGAATGGCAGCCAGAATAGACTTCCACACGCACATCATCCCGGCTGATCTGCCTGACTTTTCGCAAAAATACGGCGGGGACCGCTGGCCGATCCTGCAGCCGACCTGCTCTTGCGGCGCCAACATCATGGTAGGCGGCAAGCTGTTTCGGGAAATTACCGACCAGTGCTGGGACCCGCAAAAGCGGATCGCGGACATGGCAGCGGAAGTCGTCGACATGCAGGTGCTGGACCAAGGCTGGAACGTCTGGCCGCATCTGCGCGTGACAGAGCAGCCGCCAAGCTTCTATACGAAAAACTTTTACTTCGACTCGCTGAGTTACGAGCCGCTGAACATCCGGCTGTTGCTCGAACGGTTCGGCCACGAAATGCGCGACACCGTTTATTGCGAAGTAAAGCAGATGGACGAGGCGGCGATTCGCCAGTCTGTTTTGGAGATCGTCGAGCAGGTGCAAGCGTACGTTCCCGGCTATCGGCTGAAGCAGGAGCCGCTGTTCGAAGAAAATCGCGTGACCGTATTTCTGGAGGTCGAAGGTGCGGGAGACTACTTCCCGCCCTACGCTGGCAATTTGGACATCATGACGGCTGCAGCTGTGCGGGTGGGAGAAGAGGTCGCCCGTCATCTTTTGGATGGGAGAGGGGTAAGCCTTGGAACAAAATAGCGATCGACCAATCAAAATGACAGAAGTTTGCTTGCGCGACGGCAGCCACGTCGTCGCCCACCAGTTCACGCGCGAGCAGGTGCAGGCCGTCGCCCGAGGGCTGGATGAGGCAGGCGTTCCTTACATCGAGGTGAGCCACGGAGACGGTCTGGGCGGCTCGACGATCCAGTACGGTCGCTCGCTCGTCGACGAAATGGAGCTGATCGAAGCGGCGGTCGCTTCGTGCAGGCAAGCAAAAGTCGCGGTGCTGCTCATACCGGGCATCGGCACGGTGCATGAGCTGAAAGAAGCGCAAAAGCGCGGGGCGGGACTTGTCCGGGTAGCCACGCATGTGACCGAAGCGGACGTCTCGGCGCAGGAGCGGGCAACGCGCAGACAGAGGTGTTGATCGCGGTGCTCGATCGCATGGGCGTCGATCTCGGCATCGACCTGTACAAACTGATGGATGTCGCCGAAGACATCGTCGGTCCAATCATGCCGCATCCGCAGGAAATCCGCAAAGGCAGTCTCGTCATGGGCTATGCGGGAGTGTACTCCAGCTTTTTGTTGCATGCAGAGCGGGCGGGCAAACGCTTCGGCGTCGATCCGCGGGATATTTTGCTCGAAGTCGGCAGACGCAAAGCCGTCGGCGGGCAGGAAGACATGATTATTGATGTGGCGGCTGAGCTGGCGAAGCTGCAAAGGGCGGGGAGATGACAAATGGCAGTGACGCAGGAAGTACAGAGAGAGATGGTCGAATATTTACTTGCGGCATACCGCGAGTGGCGCGAGGTGGAGAAGCTGACAGCCCGCTGCCCCGATTTGCCCATTGCGACGGCCTATGAGCTTCAGCAGCAACTGATTGCGCGCATGGAAGCGGATGGCGAGCGCTGCATCGGCTTGAAGCTGGGCTTGACCAGCCGGGCCAAGCAGCAGGTGATGGGCGTGCACGAAGCGATTTACGGCTACTTGACGGACGGGATGCTCGCGCTGGAGTGGGAGCCGCTTTCCTACCGACGCTTCATCCATCCGAAGGCCGAGCCGGAAATCGCGTTTTTGCTCGGGGACGATCTGGCGGGCACAGCCGTTACGAAAACTTCCGCTTCACCCTCCCGGACGTCGTGGCGGACAATTGCTCCTCTTCGGCTTTTCTCGTCGGCAGCAAATGGGTAGCGCCCGACGAATACGATCTCGCCCTGGCCGGTGTGGTCATGAGCAAAAATGGCGTCATACAAACTACAGGCTCTGGAGCGGCCGTGCTCGGTTCGCCCGCAGCGGCGATGGCCTGGGCTGTCAACAAGCTGGGCGAGCGCGGCCTGGGCTTGAAAAAAGGCCAGATCGTCCTGTCCGGCGCGATCACGGAAGCGATTCCGTTCGAGCCGGGGGATGTCATTACGGTCACTGTCGACGGCCTCGGCAGCGTCTCCTTTGGCTGTCAGGCATAGACAGCCAACACGGGCAGCGACTTTTCGGACTGTCGAAAAAGACAGAGGTGGTTTTGATGCCGATTGTACAGGTGTCCATACTGGAAGGGCGAGACAAGGAACAGATCAGGCAAATGATCGAGGGAATTACCCAGGCTGTCACTGCCAGCTTGCAAGTAAAGCCGGACCAGGTCCGCGTGCTGGTAACAGAGCTTCCCCCTTCCCACTGGGGCGTGGGGGGAGTCACAAAAGAACAAACCCGTTTTCTGTAACGGAAATTTCAAGGAGGTTACGATGGCTCAATCATCCATTCCACTCAGCAAAAACTACGCGCAGCAACTGGATGCCCAGGACGAGTTGGCGAAATACCGCGAAGAGTTTTACTTGCTGCCTTCGATGTACCTGGATGGCAATTCCTTGGGACTGATGTCCAAACGAGCGGAGAAAAGCTTGCAGGACATTTTGCAGTCGTGGAAAGAGCTCGGCATTGACGGGTGGACAACCGGCGAGCATCCGTGGTTTTTCCTGCCAGAAAAACTGGGCGAAATGAGCGCATCTCTCGTCGGCGCGGAGCCCGAGGAAGTAATCGTCACAGGCTCGACCACGGTCAACTTGCACCAGCTCGCCGCCACCTTTTATCACCCGGAAGGTAAAAGAACGAAAATCATCGCGACCGAGCTTGATTTTCCGACAGACATTTACGCCTTGCAAAGCCAAATCAAGCTGCACGGCCTGGACCCAGAGAAAGAGCTGATTCGCATCGCTTCGCGGGATGGCCATCTGATCGAGGAGGACGACATCATCGCCGCCATGACCGAGGAAGTCGCGCTCGTCATCTTGCCGACCGTGCTCTATCGCAGCGGACAGTTGCTCGATATCGAACGGCTGACCAAAGCGGCGCACGAAAGAGGCATCCTCATCGGCTTTGACGGCTGCCACTCGGTCGGAGCGATCCCGCACTCCTTCAGCAAATGGGGAGTCGACTTCGCTTACTGGTGCAACTACAAATACGTCAACGGCGGCCCTGGCAGCGTCGGAAGCCTGTATGTCAACCGCAAGCATTTTGGTAGAGTGCCGGGCTTGACTGGCTGGTACAGCTCGAAAAAAGACAAACAGTTCGATATGGAGCACACGCTGGATGTATGCGAGACGGCAGGCGCTTATCAACTGGGCACACCGCATATGCTGAGCGTCGCACCATTAATCGGCTCGCTGGAAATGTTCCAGGAAGTGCCAATCGAGAAGCTGCGGGAAAAATCGTTGAAGCTGACCCGCTACATGATGGACTTGATCGAAGTGGAGCTGGCAGGCATGGGCTTTGCCATTGCCAATCCGCAGGAAGACGAGCGCCGCGGCGGCCACGTCAGCCTGGAGCACGAAGAAGCCGTCCGGATTTGCAAGGCGTTGAAGGAGAGCGGCATCATCCCTGACTTCCGCGCTCCGAACATCATTCGCCTCGCTCCGGTTGCTTTTTACAACACGTACACCGAGGTGTGGGAAAGCGTGCAGGTGCTAAAAGCGATCATGCAAGAAAAACGGTACGAAAAATTCGAGAACAAGCGCGGTGTTGTCGCCTAGTCGCTTGGGCAAAGGAGTGTGCGCAATTGTCAAAGCAAAACCATTTTCAGGACATCATGGAGCGTGAAAAAGGGCTGCAGCGCGGGTTAACCACCCGCCAGCTAGCCATGATTGCCATCGGGGGCGCAATCGGTACCGGGCTGTTTTTGGGAAGCGGGATGGCGATTGGCTTTGCCGGGCCGAGCGTGATCGTCAGCTATTTGATCGGGGCGGTCATCGCGCTTTTGCTGATGGGCTGCCTGGCTGAAATGACCGTCGCGCATCCGACGACAGGATCGTTCGGCGCTCACGCGGAGCGCTACGTCAATCCGTGGGCAGGCTTCTCCGTCCGCTACGCCTATTGGTTCAGCCTGGTCTGCGCAGTCGGCACCGAAGTGTCCGCGATGTCTGTCTACATGAAATACTGGTTCCCTGATGTGCCGGGCATCGTCTGGATCGTCATTTTCTCAGCCGTACTCCTTTATGTAAACGCTACCAGTGTGAACCTGTTCGGTACTGTCGAAGACGAAAAAACAGGCAGGGGGGAATATTCATTGAAAAAGAAACAGACGAAGCGGGTGGTCAGTGCATGGCTTGCCACTGCGCTCGCAGCAGGTGCGCTTTTTCCACTGACGGCAGTGGATGCAGCCGGGGCAACCCAGACCAACAGCTTTGTTGGCAGGCCACGTTTGACCTGAACGGCCGCCGGTATTTGTACGACTACGAGACGACGATGTACAACGTGTACGACATTACTGACCCGCGCAAGAAGGCGGCAAGTACGGGTATGCGGCCATGGGCGGCTACGGCTTCTTGGTGGTTGACATCAGCGACCCGAACAACATGAAAGCCGTGTCCCACATTGACATGCCGATGAGCGTGAGCGGAACCGGAGGCGACAACATCGACGTGACCAAGGTCGAGACGACGGGAATGGTCTACTACAGCGGCTATGCGGCGATTCAGCCGGGCACGCCTAGCCAGACCGTGATGCCGTATGCGTTCTACAACGCGGGTGTGCAAGTGTTTGACCTGAAAGACCCGAACAAACCGACGATTGGCGCTTACTTTGTGCCGAAAATGTCCGGCGAGTATTTGCGCAACGACGGCAGCGGTTTTGAGCAGAGCGAGCATTCCAACCCGGTGCACAGCATTTTCGTCGAGTGGGACCGCAACCTGATCTGGGCCTTCTCCAACCACGGCATTTACGTTCTTTCCACTCCGCTGCTGGGAGAGCCGGTAAAAGGCTTGCCCGCAAGCAAACAATAAGTCGAGCGCAGCTATATGAGAGAGGTCCGACATCTGTCGGGCCTTTTTCGTTTCTTCGCATAAAATGGGTTTTCATTTCCTTTCTTGGGCACACTATCCGTACTCGAAATCGCATGCCCACGATCTAGGAGGGGAAAGCGTTGAGCCAGTTTTGGAAAGCGTGGCAAAAGCGGAAGGAAACCCTTCAGGAGAAGGCGTTACACCATCATGCCGATCGAAGCATGGAAAGTGTCTCGGATATAGAGCTTTCGCTGGATGTGGATGAAAACATCATCATGATCGAGAAAGAGCTGGGAAAATGCGACGACCTGGTCGTCCGCCGCTTTCGCGACAAGCGCGACACCGATTGCGCCATCGTTTTTCTCGACGGGATGGTCGAGCGCAACATCATCAGCGAGTTTATCATTGTGTACATGTCCGATCCGAAAATTCCCGACGACCTCCCGGCATCCAATGAGCTGGAGTCGACGGACGGGCTGAGACAGGTCATTCGCAACATCTTGTCAGGAAGCGCCGTGCTCATGCGCAATGGCGACAACAAAGCGTATTTGAACAACACGCGGGGCTGGGACCGCCGAAGCGTCGACGAGCCGCAGACCGAGTCTGTCGTGCGCGGGCCGCGGGACGGCTTTTGCGAGACGCTCTCCGTCAATTCCGCCTTGATCCGGTTTCGCCTGAAAGACCCGAACCTGAGAGTGCACCATATGGTGATCGGCCAACGGACGCAGACAGATGTTTACGTCATGTACATTGATGGCCTGGCCCATCCGCCGATGGTGCAAGAAATGCTGGCGAGATTGGAGAAAATCAACGTCGATTCAATTCTGGAGAGCGGCTACATCGAGCAACTGATTCAGAACCGCCGCTGGTCGCCCTTTCCGCAGATTCAAAATACGGAGAGGCCGGACAAGGTCGTGGCAAACTTGCTGGAAGGCAAGGTGAGCATTCTGGTGGACGGAACGCCTTTTGCCTTGATTGCCCCGGCGGTTTTTTCCCAGTTTTACCAAAGTCCAGAGGATTATTACGAGCGGTTTTACATCGCGACGTTGCTGCGATTTATCCGCATTATCAGTATTACGATTGCGCTGCTGTTGCCTTCGCTCTACATCGCCTTTAGCTCGTTTCATCCTGAGATGATTCCTTCCCGGCTCGTCATCGCGATGGCGGCAGGGAGATCGACGGTGCCGTTTCCTTCGCTGGTAGAGGCGCTGTTCATGGAGCTGGCGATTGAGATTTTGCGGGAGGCGAGCGTCCGGCTGCCAGGGCCAATCGGACCTACGATCGGGATCGTCGGGGCGCTGGTGGTCGGGGAGGCAGCCGTATCCGCGGGTCTGGTCAGCCCTGTCATGGTTATCATCGTGGCGGTGACGACCATCGGTTCCTTTGCTTCGCCCAGCTACAGTGCGGCGATTGCCATTCGGATGCTGCGCTTCCCGGTCATGCTGCTCGCAGGAATGTTCGGCCTGTACGGAATCATGCTGTTTTTGATCGTCATCCTGATTCATTTGTCATCGCTCAAGTCGTTCGGCGTGCCCTACATGTCGCCGCTTAGCCCGTTGAATCTGAAGGGGATGAAGGATTTGTTCATCCGTGCGCCCCATCACTTGTTGAGAACTCGCCCGACGATGTTTCACATCCAGGATGAAATCCGCATGAGAGAGGATGAAAAACCGTGAGCAGGCAGGACGTGAGCAGCCGACAACAAACGTTTTCCTTGTGGCAGCAGACGTCCTTGATTACCAGTACGCTGATCGGCGTAGGCATTTTGACATTGCCGCGTTCCACCTCAGCCATCTTGTATGAAGCGGGCTGGATGTCGCCTGTATTCGGTTCCGTCATTGCCTTTGTGTCTGTCTGGATGATCGCAAAGCTCAGCCAGCGTTTTCCGGGAATGACCTTCGTCGAGTACAGCACGATCGTCTGGGGGGCCAAAAAAAATTCGCGGCTGGGCAAGTGGCTCAGCTTCCCCTGGATTCTCGCCTATCTCGGCTTCATGTACCTTGCGACCGGGCTTGTCTCCCGCATCTTTGGCGAAGTCGTAGTGACTTCCGTTTTGCTCGACACACCGCTGGAAGTCATCATTATTACCATGTTTGCGCTGGCATTCATCCTCACGTTGCACGATCTGGATGTCGTGGCCCGGATCAATGAGCTGTTGCTGCCGCTCGTTTTGCTCCCTGTGCTGTTCATTGCGCTCGCCTCGTTTCAAAAAGCGGAGTGGAACAATCTGCTGCCGCTTTTTCGAGCGACCGGCCCGTCGCTGCTCAAGGGAGCTTACGAAGCGGTCTACTCTTTTTCCGGCTACGAAATCATGCTCATTTTTTTCGCCTACGCGCACGAAAACAAGAGCAAAGTAAAAGCTGGTTTTTACGGCATCGCGATCACGCTGGTCGTCTACACCTTGATCGTAGTGGCGGGCATCGTCGTCTTCGGCTACGAGGAGCTGCAGCGTGTAGCCTGGCCAACCTTGGAGCTGGTGAAGACCACAAAGGTGCCGGGACTGATTTTGGAAAGGCTGGAATCCGCCTTTCTGGCCGTGTGGGTAACGGCTGTTTTTACTACCGTGGCCAACGCCTACTACGCTTTCATTTACGGCTTGCGCCAGTTGTTCAACAGAGGGATGGGTTTTCAGCGAATCCTCTCGGCAGTCATGTTCATCCCCCTTTACTTTATCGCGCTGTGGCCGCAAAACATCGTAGAACTGTTTCGGATCAGCTCCTATTTGGGCGTTTACAGCCTCATCCTCAATTTGGGGATCCCTATTCTCTATTTGACAATGCTTTTCATCCGGGACCTGGGGCGAAAACAAAAGGAGAGGAATGCAGATGGCTAAAGGATGGCTTGGGCTGGCAGTTCTGTGCGTGTGCGTCTCTCTTTTGACGGGCTGCTGGGACAGAAGGGAGCTGGAGGAGCGCACTTCCGTACTTGCCATTGCGGTAGATATGGTAGAGGGACAAGAAGAGTTGTACAGATTGACTGTGCAAATTCCGATCCCGATCAAGATCGCCGGAAGCAGTGGACAAGGCGGCGGCGGAAATGCCGATGCGGTCAAGATCATGAGCGTGACGGGCCGGACGATTCTCGATGCCAACAACAATCTGCAAATTCGGCTGAACCAGAAGCTGTTTTTGGGCCATACCCGCGTGCTTGCCGTCAGTGAAGAAGTAGCGAGAAAAGGCATCGGCGACATTATGGACAGCTTTCGCCGGGAGCCGCAAATCCGCCGCCTGATGTGGCCGATCGTCGTCAAGGGGGAAGCGGCCACCTTGCTCAAAATCAAGCCGCAGCTCGAGCAAGTCCCCGTCGTGTTTCTGATGGACCTGATCGAAAACGGAGCGAAGATGGGCACGATTCCCGATCAGACGCTGGGAGACTACTTCAACCAGACCTCGAACAAGACGATGGAGCCTTTTCTCAACTACGTTCAGGCGAGCGCGACCGAGGTACGCTGGAGAGGCGTGGCCGTCTTTCGCGGGCACAAAATGGTAGGGACGCTCAACGAAGTGCAGTCGTGGTCGTTTTTGCAACTGCGAAACGAAGAGCGCGGGGGCGATGTCGTCATCCCGCTGCCCGGTACGGACAACGGCTATGTGACATTCCGGCCTCACTTTGTCAAAACGAGACTGGATTTGAAAGGAAGGAACAACAAAGGGGCGCTTGCCGCGATGTTTTCCTGCGAGCTGCAGGGAGATATCGTGGAAGTGACCGCCAATACGAACATGTCCCCGGAAGTTTTCATCCAGAAAATGCAGAGCTTGATTAAAAAGGAGATGGAGGAACGGGCGAAAAAGCTGTTTCACCAGTTGCAAAAGGAGTACAACAGCGACATTTTGAGGCTCGGGCTGGCGCTTCGAGCGCACCACTACCGGGATTACTGGGAGAAGCACGACTGGAAGAAGGATTTTAAAAATTTTCCAATTGGCGTTGACTATACGATCAAAATTCGCCGTTTAGGTATGGAAATGCAATAGGAGCCGATAAAGATGGGAAATCAAAGGGGCAACATCAGTACATGGCAACTAATCGCAATCCTGATTAGCTCGATGATCGGGGTGGGAATCCTTACCTTACCGCGTACCGCCAGCACGGAACTGCAGGAAGTGGGCTGGCTGGGGCCTCTCGTTGGCGGGTTGATTGTGGTTATCCCTCTTATGGCGATCATCTATTTGAGCAGGCAGTATCCAGGACTGACCTTTGTAGAGTACGGCCCGCTCGTCTTTGGCGGCCATCGGCACCCGTGGTTGGGAAAAATTCTCAACATCCCGTGGGTGCTTTTGTACCTCCTGTTTCAATTTTTGAATACGGCGATGGTCGCCCGCGGGTTTGGCGAGGTCATTGTCACGTCTGTCCTGCTGGACACGCCCCTTGAAGTGATTTTGCTGACTTTGCTTTTGATCGTCTTGTACTTGTGCATGCACGAGTTCGAGGTGCTGGTCAGGGTCAACGAGCTGTTGTTTCCGATCATGTTTGTGCCGATCCTCATCATCCCGTACGTGACGATCAACAGTGCGAACTGGTACAATCTGCTGCCGCTGCACATTGATTCATGGCAGGGAGTGGCCAGCACCGCGATTGGAACGTTTACGATGTACACGGGATTTGAGCTGATGATGATCTACTTCGGGCTGGCGATGCCGGGAGCGCGGATTTCGCTGGCGGCCTGGAGCGGGTTTGCCTTCACGATCGTGTCGTATGTGCTGACCGCTGCGGCGGGCATCGTGGTGTTTGGCTACGAGGAGTTGCAGCATCTGATCTGGCCGACGCTGGATATGGTCAAAACCGCGCAACAAACCGGCTGGTTTCTGGAACGGATAGAGTCGGCTTTTCTCACGATCTGGATGGCGTCCGTGTTTACGACGTTCGGCAACATGTACTACTCGATGATTTTCGCCACTCGGCTGTGGTTGAAAAAAGGGATCCGCTTTCAGCGCATCATCGCGCTGATCTTCTTCTTCCCGCTTTTTTACGTCGCGTTGTGGCCGCAAAACATCGTCGAATTTTTTGCCTACGCCCAAAAGCTGACGTATTTCAGCTACTTGCCAACGGTGCTCTTTCCGATTTTGCTGGCTGTGCTTCAGTTGATTCGTTCGCGCTCCTCGCAGCAGGTGGCAGAAGACAAAAAGGGAGAGACGTAGTGGCGTCTCTCCCTTTTGCTCGTGTTCGGTTGGCTTTCCAATTAAATCGGCTTTTCCGCTTGAGCGGGCAGATGGGAAGCGATAGTTTCGACCATCTCCTGGCGGGAGGAAGCATCGCTGTTTTGCCACAGCACTTCAAACAGGACGCCGAGACCAGGCAAGGTTTTTTCCTGGCCGCTTGCGATCGCATCGCTGATCGTTTCTTCTACCGCTCCGGAATCCGAGCCTTGCATTTTGTACATGATCGCTTGACGCAAATTGAGCGAGGCAATGTTCATACCTTAGCCAGCACCTCTCTTGTGAGAATAAATTCATGAGTTAGTATTTGTCTTCGCCGGATTGCTCATACCCCTTTGTCGCGAAGCGATTTCATTGGACACGGGCATCTTTTGGTTTCGCCTGTGCAAAGCTACGCTGTCTAATGCTATAATGCAAGTTATTGGATATAGGATCGAAGGAGAAGATCAGCATGTCAAAACAGTTTGCCATCATCGGAATGGGCCGTTTTGGTTCCAGTGTTGCCAGGACGCTGTACGAGATGGATTACGAAGTCATGGGCATTGATGAAAACGAAGAGCGCATCAATGAAAATATTCAGTATGTCACCCACGCTGTCGCGGCTGATTCGACAGATGAACGCGCCTTGAAGGAAATCGGCATTCGCAACTTCGACGTAGTGGTCGTGGCGATCGGGGTCGACATTCAGGCGAGCATCCTCACTGTCTTGACGCTGAAGGAGCTGGGCGTGAAAAAAATCGTCGCCAAAGCGCAAAATGAGCGGCACGGACAAGTGCTGTACAAAGTAGGGGCCGACCGCGTCGTTTTCCCGGAGCGGGACATGGGCGTGCGTGTGGCGCACAATCTCATCTCCGCAAACGTCCTCGACTTTATCGAGCTGGCGGAGGACTACAGCGTGGCAGAGGTCGTCGTATCGTCCAAGCTGGTCGGGCAAAACTTGAGACAGCTAGACATCCGCAGAAAGTACGAGGTCAACGTCATCGCGATCAAAAGCGGGGACAAATTCAACATCGCTCCAAGCCCGGATGAAGTGATCCAGTACGGAGACGTTCTTGTTGTAATCGGAAACAACAAAGACTTGAAAGCATTTGAGGAGCGGGCATAACGATGGCACATGAAATCATTACTTCAGTTCAAAATCCGCTGGTGAAAAGACTGCACCAGTTGCTCGATAAAAAAGGCCGGGAGGAGCAGGGACGCTACCTCGTCGAAGGCGCGCATCTGGTGGAGGAGGCGCTGAACAGCGGGGCGGAAGTGACGACCATCCTGTACGATCAGGAGCGCAGCCTCGATCCCGCCTGCCAGCGGGCATTGGCGAACCATCCCCAGGCTACGCAAGTAATCGCGGCGTCCGCTGCGGTTTTGGCCAAGCTGTCGGAAACGAAATCGCCGCAAGGAATCGTCGCGGCAGTGAAGAAGACGGCGAGTCAGTGGGACGAATGGGTTGACAAGCTGTCAGCCAAGGAAAATGCCCTGCTTTTGTTCCTCGATGAAATCCAGGACCCGGGCAATTTGGGCACGATTTTGCGAACGGCAGAGGCCGCCGGTGTGGATGGAGTCGTGCTGGGCAAGGGCAGCGTCGACATTTACAACGGAAAAGTCGTGCGGGCCACGATGGGCGCCATGTTCCGCCTGCCTGTCTTTTCGCGGGAGCTCGCTGCCACGGCAAACGAGTGGAAGCAGCAAGGCGGGCGTGTCCTCGTCTCGTCCTTGGCACAAGACAGCGTGTCCTACGATCAGGCGAATTATTGCGGCAAGATCGCGCTCGTCATCGGCAACGAAGGCCGAGGCGTGTCCAAAGAGATGCTGGCCTGCGCCGACCAGCTCGTGCACATTCCGCTGTACGGCAAAGCGGAATCGCTGAATGCCGCCGTCGCGGCGGGCATTTTTGTGTATGAAGCGCAGCGCAACAGAAGACAGTGACAGCAAAGCAGGGATACTGGGGAAAAGAGTCCAGTGTCCCTGTTTTTTTTCGTGTGAATTTTGGGAGGGCGATCAGCAGGGCAAGGTGAAAAGGGGCGTGCTGTAGTTTCTGGATGGTGCGATTTAGCTCGCGTGGCATTACAGTTTGCGCGGTATCCCAGCCCGCACCGCCTCACGCCGCATCAAAGTCCGCACCTCACCACCACCGACACCCTACCTCACCGCGCTTCTCATTCCCCGGTTTCCCCCACTTCTGCAAAGTACCCGATGAGAAAGTCGCGAAACTTACGCGCAGCAAGCGATAAGTACCGCTTCTCGTTCCAGGCAATCTGGAAATTGCGCTGGCACACGGGAAACTCAATCCGCAGCAGGTTCAGCGGGGAGCCCGGGCCTCCGCAGTTGCCTACGAGCGCGACGCCTAGCCCCGCCCGGACGAGGCTGGCAATGGCGGCAGGCTCGTCGACCCGGCAGACGAAGTTAGGCGTGATCCCGGCTTCTCGGAAAAACAAATCGTTCATTTTTTGAAAAGGAAACCCTTCCTTGTACCCGATAAACGGGTCCTCCGCCAGTTCGCTCAAGCGAACGCTTTTCCTCCCCGCAAACCGATGTCCGTGGGGAACGGCCAGGTACACTTCTTCTTTCAGGAGGGACACCGCGCTAATGTCGGGCCGATTGATTGGCAGCGCTGTAAAGCACATGTCGACTTCGCCAGCCTCCACCAACTGCGTCATTTCTTCCATCGAAGCTTGCGTAATCCGAAAGCTGACTTCCGGATACAGCGCGAGAAACTCGCCCAGCGCATCCGTCAACCGATCCAGCGTCGACGTGGCGAGGTGAATGCTCCCTTGTTCAAGTCCGGCCAGCTCGGACACTTCTTTTCTGCCTTCTTCCAGCAGGGTGAGCGCCTTTTCGACTTTGTCCAAAAAAGCTTTGCCGAACGCATTCAGACGAATCCGCCCTCTGTGGCGGTCGAACAAGGGAACCCCCAAGTCTTCCTCCAGCCTCGAAATCGTCTTGCTCAGCGCAGGCTGCGCGATGCACAGCTCCTGGGCTGCCTTCGTCATGTGCTCCGTCCGGGCTACCGTGCGAAAATAGTGCAACTGCAACAACTCCATGCGCATGCTCTCCTTTCCTATATACCTGAGTATATGATCTGTATGATTTAAGATATATTTTTGTTTATATGTAAGTGATTGTAAAATAAAGCATGCAAGGAGCACAACACACTTTGGCTCAACGTCTCCCAAGTGACTCGCTGGGCAGTGTCAGAGTGGAGGCTGAGCGTCCAGAAAGGTGCCGCCCACCAGCAAACAGCCTAGCGAAAATTCGCCCCACACCTGCCTCGCGCGCCCGTTTCCATCCAGCTTTCCTGGTTTTTGGGGCGCTCTGCACGAGCATAGCATGGTTTTGTTATATGCCTATGTGCCGTAGCCGTATGGTGATAGGCAACGAGGAAGGAACAGGAAAGCCGCTCAAAAGGTGGAGGACACGAAGCGAACAAACATCGAATGATGGGAGGATTCTTCATGAAACAATTGCAAATTGGCATTATTTTGGGAAGCACGCGCCAAGGGCGGGTAAGCCCGCAAGTCGCAAACTGGGTGAAAGGCATTGCCGATGACCGCGGAGATGCGACGTATGAAATTGTAGATATCGCCGAGTTTCAATTGCCTTTTTTCGGGGAAGGCACAGGCAATGAGCCTGGCCTGGTCGCTTGGTCCAAAAAGCTTTCCAGCTTGGATGGATTCGTGTTCATCGTCCAGGAGTACAATCACAGCATCACGGGAGCATTGAAAAACGCGCTGGATTCGGCACGCACGGAATGGAACAACAAGGCTGCGGGCATCGTCAGCTACGGATCGACGGGCGGGGCGCGTGCAGCCGAGCATTTGCGCGGAATTTTGGGAGAGCTGCTCGTGGCAGACGTCCGCGCGCACCCGACATTTTCGATCTTTGCCGATTTCGAAAATTTCCAAACATTCAACCCCGCCGAACTGCACGTAGATAAAGTAAACGCCATGCTAGACGAACTGATTGCCTGGAGCGGCGCATTAAAAACATTGCGTTAAACGTTGTTACCCAATCCGGAAAAATATAGGAGAGTTGCACAATGAGAGCAGCAGCATTTCGTTCAATAGGCGGACCAGAGGTCATGGAGGTCATGACGTTTCCCGATCCGCAGGCGGGTCCGGGGCAAGTTAGGGTCCGCGTGAAAACGGCCGGGGTAAAGCATTACGATTGCGCGATCCGAAGCGGCTGGACACCCCAAGGCATTTCCGTAAAGCTTCCGCAAATTCCCGGCAACGAGTTCGCTGGCATCGTGGACCAGGTAGGCGAAGGCGTTAAAAAGTCCGCCTCCCCTTGCTTGGCGAGCTCAGCGCTGACAGCCGCGAACTGATCTGCCGCCCGCTCGCACAAAACAAAAGGCAAAAAGGCGAGAGCCGTTCAGAGAAAACCATTCTCCGGCGCTACCTCTTTCGCTTCTCCCTGCGCCATGCAAAAGAAAAACAAAAAGGCATTCCAACAACAAAGTTGAAATACCTGCATTCATGCCGCTATCAGCCGATCTTTTGCTCGCTTTTTTTCTCTTTAAATTCCTCGCGCGCCAGTTGCCACTGATCCTGCGCCATGCGGATGATACCGCTCTCAATCGTATGGTTGCGAAAAGCGAGCGCCTTGCCGAAATATTTGATCGCCAGTTCGAATTTTTCCAGACGGCGGTACAGCTCGCCGATCAGGTACAGCAGTCTGACCTCGGACATTTCCTTGTCACCGTGGGCATAGTCGGAGTGAATGTACGATTCCTCGTACTCGTCGACCGCCATCGCGATGAAGCGCAGCTCTTCCGGGAGATTGTCCATGTAGCGGTACAGCCAGGCGAGCCGCAAGTACAGGCCCGCTTTGACCGAGTGCGGCTGATCGGTCAGCTCGGCGGCGTAAATCGCCAGCTTGTAGCTGACAATCGCTTCCTGCACCTTGCGAATGGAGCCGAAATCTTTTGGCTGCCACTTCATGGAGATGTGCTCCTCGACGGCCTGTTTTTGCCACGGAGCGAGCTTGCTTGTGAACTGATCGGTGAAGGCGAAGCCGCATACCGGGCAGACGTTGACGGTATATAAAATCGGATTCAGCGACTGCTCCTTGAACGTGGTATAGAAGTCGCTGTCGCGGTGAATCATGGTAAGAGCGCCGGTTCTGATCCGTTTGGTGGAAAAAGTTGCTTGGCAATGCCGACAGACGCATGTCTTATCATAAAGGGCCGTAACCTTCTCGATCATGTCAAAAGTCCCCTTTCGGATTCGCGAAAATCGAACTAGGGAGAACAAGTGATATGTAACATTTGTATAATTGAAAGTTCTCTCTTGTTGCGCTATAATTTTCCTACATCTCGATTATAACGCAAAGCGATGACGGAGACTAGTACGCAGGTCCTATCTGTTTTTCAGGGAGAAGGTGCCACAGACTGCGAGCATCTTTAGCACGATAGCTGCCGAATTCACTCCGAAGCCGCACTCTGAACCGCTTTCGCGCAGTAGGAGCAGCCGGGTCATTCCCGTTACCAATGAGCTGAAGTGAGACAGAAGTCTCGTTCGCTGTTAGTGATATTGTCACAGCTTTGTCACGAAAGCGAGCCGTCTGTCTAACAAGGGTGGTACCGCGAGAAAAAAGTAACTCGTCCCTTTTTGGGGCGGGTTTTTCTTTTTTTATCTACAGAAAAAAGGAGCGATACGAAGTGCAAACTCGGTTGCAAGAAATGAAGGAGTCCGGGCTGGGGCAAATCAGCCAGGTGACGGAAGCTGCACAACTTCAGGAGTTGCGCGTCAAATATTTGGGGAAAAAGGGCGAGCTGACAGAACTGCTGCGCGGGATGGGCAGCCTGTCTCCCGAAGAGCGTCCGGTAGTCGGGCAACTGGTCAACGAAGTGCGGGAAGCGCTGGAGACAGCTTTTTCCAGAAAGCAGCAGGCGATTGAAGAAGCGGCGCTGAACGCGAAGCTGTCGTCCCAGACGGTAGACGTAACCTTGCCAGGGCGTCCGGTGCCTGCCGGAACGATGCACCCGCTCTCCCGCATCATCGAGGAGATCGAAGACATTTTCATCGGTCTGGGCTTCGAGGTGGCAGAAGGACCAGAAGTGGAGATGGACCACTTCAACTTCGAAATGCTCAACCTGCCAAAAGACCATCCGGCGCGCGACATGCAGGATACGTTTTACGTGACGGACGAAATTTTGATGCGCACCCATACGTCTCCGGTGCAGGCGCGGACGATGCTGAAAAAAGAAGGCAAGACGCCTGTGAAGATCATCTGTCCCGGAAAAGTGTATCGCCGCGACGATGACGATGCGACCCACTCTCACCAGTTCACGCAGATCGAGGGCCTCGTGGTTGACAAAGGCATCGGCATGAGCGATCTGAAAGGGATTCTGCTGACGTTTGCCCGCCAAATGTTCGGGGAAAATCAGCAAATTCGCCTGCGTCCGAGCTTCTTCCCGTTCACCGAGCCTAGCGCAGAGGTCGACCTGCAATGCTTCAACTGCGGCGGTCACGGCTGCCGCGTGTGCAAGCAAACGGGCTGGATCGAGATTTTGGGCTCCGGCATGGTGCACCCGCGCGTGCTGGAAATGGCCGGCTACAATCCGCAGGAAGTCAGCGGCTTTGCTTTCGGAATGGGGGTAGAGCGTATCGCGATGCTCAAATACGGCGTGGAGGACATCCGCCATTTTTATACAAACGACGTTCGTTTCCTGCGTCAGTTCAACCGAGGCTAGAGAGGAGAGGCAAAGATGAAGGTATCGTATCAATGGTTATCCGAATACGTCGATCTGAGTGGAACGACGCCCCAGGAGCTGGCTGAGAAGCTGACTCGCAGCGGGATTGAGGTAGACGCAGTAGAATCGCGCAACGCAGGTGTTTCCGGTGTAGTGATCGGGTATGTCAAAGAACGCAGCAAGCACCCGGACGCTGACCGTCTGAGCGTATGCGTGGTCGATGCGGGGCAAGGCGAAGACCTGCAAATCGTCTGCGGAGCGCCAAACGTAGACAAAGGGCAAAAAGTACCCGTCGCGCTGATCGGCGCAAAACTGCCCGGGGGCCTGAACATCAAGCGCTCCAAGTTGCGCGGCGTGGAATCCCAGGGCATGATTTGCTCGGCAAAAGAGTTGGGGCTAAACGACAAGCTGCTGGCAAAAGACCAGCAGGAAGGCATCATGGTGTTGCCGGAGGATGCGGAAATCGGTATGGACGCAGTCTCCTACCTCGGGCTGGACGACTACGTGCTGGAGCTTGGCCTGACGCCAAACCGCTCTGATTGCCTGAGCATGCTCGGCGTTGCCTACGAGGTGGCCGCTATCTTGGGCAAAGAAGTGGTGCTGCCGCAAATCGAGCTGACCGAAGACGGCGGGGAGAACCCGCTGGAAGTTACGATCGCAGCCGAAAACGAATGCTACCAATACCACGGCCGCCACTTCACGAATGCCAAAATTGCGTCTTCCCCGCAATGGATGAAAAATCGCCTGATGGCAGCAGGCATTCGCCCGATCAACAACGTGGTAGACGTCACCAACTACGTTTTGCTGGAGTACGGGCAGCCGCTGCACGCGTTTGACGCGGCGCAGGTTCAGGACCGCAAAATTGTCGTCCGCCTGGCAACCGCAGGGGAAAAGCTCGTTACTTTGGATGACCAGGAGCGCGAACTGGATGAGCAGACTCTCTTGATCGCCGACCCGGCAAAAGGCTTGGCCATCGCAGGCGTGATGGGCGGAGCCAACTCCGAGATTACGAACGAGACGAAGGAAATCATTCTCGAAGCCGCCTGGTTTACGCCAAAAACAGTCCGCCGCACCGCCCGCACACTCGGCATGCGCACAGAAGGCTGCGTCCGTTGGGAAAAAGGCGTCGATCAGGCGCGCGTGCAGGAAGCGGGAGAGCGCGCCGCTGCTTTGATCCAGCAACTGTCGGGGGCCAGCGTGTCCAAAGGCATCCGCTCCGCAGTCGTAAACGAAGCGAAGCCGGCCGTTGTCACCGTGACTTTGGACAAAATCAATCAACATCTGGGAACGAGCCTGTCTGCCGCAGACGTTTCCCCGATTTTTACGCGTTTGCAATTTCCGTTCACAACCGAAGGCGAAAGCTGGACCGTTACCGTGCCGACGAGACGCGGCGACATTACGCTGCCGGAAGATTTGGTGGAGGAAGTGGCGCGTCTGTACGGCTACGATAACATCCCGACCAGCCTGCCGACTGGCTCGACCACGCAAGGCCAACTGACGCACGAGCAAAAGCTGCGCCGCACGATCCGTCACCATCTGATCGGCACGGGCTTGAGCGAGGCGATTTCCTACGCACTGGTGCACCCGGACCGCGTGGAGGCAGTTGCGGGTCTGCATCAGGAAAAAGTAAACCCGGTGTCCCTCTTGATGCCGATGAGCGAGGAGCACAGCACACTGCGCACCAGCCTCGTTCCAAGTCTGTTGGAAACCGTCGCGTACAACAAAAATCGGCAAAATCACGACGTCGCCATTTTTGAGCTGGGCCGCGTGTTTTTGACGCGCGAAGAGTCGCTGACGCAGCTTCCGGAAGAGCGTCTGTACGTGGCAGGTGCGCTGACAGGGCAGCTTTTGCCGCAAAACTGGATGGGCGCGAAACAGCCTGTAGACTTTTATCAGGTCAAAGGGATTGTCGATTCGCTCCTGGCGCGCCTGGGCATCCGCACAGCCCAGTACAAAGCGGCAGCGGACATTGCCGGCATGCACCCAGGCCGTACAGCGGAAGTATGGGCAGGCGACAAACGGTTGGGCTATCTGGGGCAAGTACACCCAGGTACGGAAAAAGCGTACGATCTGTCTGAGACGTACGTGTTCCAGTTCGATGTGGCTGTGCTGATCGAGGCGGCTGCCGAGGTTGGACACTACAGCCAGTTGCCTAAGTTCCCGGCGGTAACGCGCGACCTGGCGCTGGTCGTAGATCGCAGCGTGCCTGCGGGTGCGTTGGAAGCGACTATTCGCGAAGCGGCGGGCGAGCTGCTGGAATCGTTGACCTTGTTCGATGTGTACACAGGCGAGCGGATTGCACAGGACAAGAAGAGCATGGCGTTTGCTCTCGTGTTCCGCCACGCGGAGCGCACTTTGCAGGATGAAGAAATCCAGCAGGTGACAACCGCTGTTGTCGAAGCGCTGAAAAACAATACGGGTGCCGAACTGCGGATGTAAGATGGCTTGACGAACTCTGACATTTTCAGTAACCTAAAAAGGATACAGTAGAGCAAAGGTCGCAGTAGGGAGGAACCCCTCGTGCAAGGTGATGGGAAAAATCGTTTGACGGTGGATATCTTCGGCCAACAATACCGGCTCAGTGGCAAGGCAAGTGTCAATCACATACGCATGGTGGCCGGTTTCGTTGATGACAAGATGAACGAAATCGCGAACGGCAACCATCGACTGGACACCGCTAAAATTGCCGTACTCTCTGCGGTAAACATCGCGGATGAATACTTCCGCTTGCGGCAGGAGTACGAAGAACTGCTGAAGATCCTTCAGGAAGATGCAAATGATAAGCCGATAGATTAAGGAGAAAAGAGGGGCGCTGGCCTCTCTTTTCGCGTTGTGCGGCAAAAGCTTGGACAAAAAGGAGGGGCAACTCATGGAAGTGGGCAACCAACTGACTACAGATAGCGAAGACTGGACGCTGGCAGAAAAAAACGAGAAACTGGGAGCGGTCTTGCGCGAAATGGGGACAGTGCTGGTGGCGTTTTCAGGCGGCGTGGACAGCACGTTTTTGCTGGCGAGGGCGGTTGAGGAACTGGGCGAGGCAGCGATTGCCGTGACTGCCGCTTCGGAAACGTTTCCCACCCGCGAGTTTGAGGCGGCGAAGCGGCTTGCCGCCCAGCTTGGCGCACGGTTTGTCACAACGGAAATTCGCGAGATGGAAAATCCGAATTTTGTGTCCAATCCGGTGAACCGCTGCTTTTATTGCAAAGACGGCCTGTACGAGCATTTGGGCCGGATGGCCGAAGAAAACAAATGGAAGGCAGTCATTTGCGACGGAGCGAACATGGACGATCGCGGCGACTACCGTCCCGGTCGGATGGCTGCCGCCCAGCGCGGTGTGCGCAGCCCGCTGCAAGAGGCCGGGTTTTACAAAGACGAGATCAGGGCGCTGTCCAAGGAAATGGGGCTGCCTACGTGGAACAAACCGTCCTTTGCTTGTCTTTCCTCCAGGATTCCCTACGGCTCGGAGATTACGCTGGAAAAAATCGACCAGATCGACCGGGCGGAAGGCTATCTGCTCAGCCTTGGCTTTCACCAGGTCAGGGTGCGCCACCACGACACGATTGCGCGCATTGAGGTCAGCCCGGCGGATTTCAGCCGCCTGCTCGCACACCACGTCGAGATCAACAGGACGCTGCAGGAGATCGGCTTTTCCTACGTGACGCTCGATTTGTTCGGCTATCAGACGGGCAGCATGAACGCCGTGCTGGGAACGGAAGTGAAAAAACAGCATGGATGACGTCAAACGCATTTTGCAGCAAGTCGCCTCCGGACGGTTGAGCGTGGAGCAGGCCGAGGAGCAGCTTTCCGGGATCAGCCGCCTGGACTACGCCACTCTCGATCTGGCGCGTTCAGCGCGGACGGGATTTCCCGAAGTCGTCTACGGAGAGGGCAAAAGCGCCAGTCAGCTCGTCGGGATTATGGAACGGCTGCGCGAGCATCAAAAGCTCGTTTTGGTCACCAGGGCAAGCGAGCAGCAAGCAGACAAAGTCCGGAAGCGGTGGCCAGACGTCCAGTACATAGCAGAGGCGCGCTTGCTTTTGTCCACAAAAGAGCCGCTCGTGCCGGAGCGTGACGGCTACGTCGCGGTCGTGGCAGCGGGCACGTCAGACTGGCAGGTGGCGCAGGAAGCGGCCTGGACGGCGCGCTGCTTTGGCAGTGAGGTCAAGGTGATTGTCGATGTGGGGGTCGCCGGAATCCATCGGCTGTTCCAGCGCCTGGAGGAGATCAGGGGTGCCAGCGTCATCGTCTGTGTGGCCGGCATGGAGGGGGCGCTCGCCAGCGTACTGGCTGGACTCGTCGACAAGCCGGTTATCGCGGTGCCTACGAGCGTCGGCTACGGCGCCAGCTTTGGCGGCGTTTCGGCGCTGTTGACCATGCTCAACTCGTGTGCTAACGGAGTCGCGGTAGTCAATATCGACAATGGCTTTGGCGCAGGCTACCTGGCTGGGATGATTCATCGCCAGTCTGCACAACCGCAATAGAAGGCCGATCAAACTGAAAAAGAGCCAGCCCGCATGTGACGGGTTGGCTCTTTTCGCGTAAAGCGGATCTTACGTTTCCTGGCGGTTTCCGGCATCCCCATTGCGCATGTCCATATGGGTCTTGATCGGAATGAACAGGTCGATGATCCCGATTACCAAAGACGCCAGAAGCGCTCCGATGACAGTCACATGGAAACCGGAGACGATAAACTGTGTCAGGTAGATCACGACAGCGCTGACGAGGAAGCCGATGATTCCGCGATTGTAGGGGGAAATGCGATCTCCGAACATGGCTTCCACGACCCAGCCCAAGAGGGCGATTACGACAGCGGCAAGAAAAGCAGTCCAGAAGCTGCTTACAGAAAACCCGGGTACCAGAAAGCCGACGAACATCAGGACGACGGAAGCGACGACGAAGCGGACGAGATGACGCATGATCGTCATGTAAACTCCTCCTTTTGGATTGGTTCATTTTCATTCTGGCTATTTCCGAGCCGAACTATGCCAAAGCGGGTGCGTGTAAAATTATCCTTGGAACGGCTGACATGATATAATGAGGAAATCGCAGTGATTGAAGGTTCAGACCGTTGTACTTATCCGCTTAAGTCCGACGGTCGCCGGTGAGGAAATAAGGAGGATACAGTGGAACAACGGGTATTAAAAACTTTGGAATACGATAAAATTATCGCCCTGTTAGTCGACAAGGCATCTTGCACATATGGAAAAGAAAAAGCAGCGGAACTGACCCCCTTCGTGCGGCTGGACGAAGTGAAAATCGCCCAGCAGGGCACCGAAGAGGCTGCCACTGTCCTGCGCCTGAAAGGCAGCGCTCCGCTCGGCGGCATTCGCGATATCCGCGGTTCTGTGCAGCGCGCCAGGCTGAATGCGATGCTCGCGCCGATGGAGCTATTGGACATCGCCAGCACGGTCATGGCGGGGCGCCGTTTGAAGACGTTTTTGCTGGACATGTGCGAGGACCACGAAATGCCGCTCATAAAGCAGCAAGCCGAGCGCATCGAAGGCTTGCGCGAGCTGGAAATGGAAATTCGCCGCTGTATTGACGAAAACGGAGACGTCATGGACAGCGCCAGCATGGAGCTGCGCCAAGTGCGCCAGGAGATCAGGCAGGTGGAGTCGCGCATCCGGGAAAAGCTGGACCAGATGACGCGCTCCTCTTCTTATCAAAAAATGCTGATGGAAAACATCGTCACGATTCGCGGCGATCGCTTTGTCATTCCCGTGAAGCAGGAATACCGCCACGTGTTCGGCGGGATCGTCCACGACCAGTCCGCTTCCGGAGCTACGCTGTTCATCGAGCCGGAAGTGATCGTGTCGATGAACAACAAGCTGCGTGAACTGCGACTGCGGGAAGAGCGCGAGGTAGAGCGGATTTTGTACCTGCTCACCGAGCAAGTCGCTTTTGCCGTGGATGCGCTCGTCGAGAATGTCGATGCGCTGACCGAGCTTGACTTCATGTTCGCCAAAGCCCAGCTTGCCTGGAGCATGAAAGCCGTCTGTCCCAAGCTGAACGACCGCGGCTATTTGAACATGAAAAAAGCGCGCCATCCGCTGATCCCGCGCGAGGTCGTCGTTCCTGTCGACGTCGAGCTGGGCGGCGAGTACCAGGCGATCGTCGTGACGGGTCCGAACACGGGCGGGAAAACCGTCTCGCTTAAAACGATCGGGCTTTTGTCGCTGATGGCGATGGCGGGACTGCACATTCCGGCAGAAGAAGAGAGCGAGATGACGGTGTTTTCTTCCGTGTTTGCCGACATTGGGGATGAACAGTCTATCGAGCAAAGCCTTTCCACCTTTTCCAGCCATATGAAAAACATCATTTCCATTCTGGAAAAGATGGACGCGAAAAGCCTCGTGCTGTTCGACGAGCTGGGAGCGGGTACGGACCCGACAGAAGGGGCGGCGCTCGCCATGTCGATCATCGACCACGTGATTGACTCTGGAGCCAGACTGGTCGCCACTACGCACTACAGCGAGCTGAAGGCGTATGCGTACGACAGGCCCGAGGTCATCAACGCCAGCGTGGAATTTGACGTGCAAACCTTGCGCCCGACGTACCGTTTGCTCGTCGGCGTGCCGGGACGCTCCAACGCTTTTGCCATCGCCAGACGTCTCGGACTGCCCGAGGCGATCATCGAGGTGGCCCGCGGCTCCATCAGTGAGGAAGACAACCAGGTGGAGAGCATGATCGCTTCTCTGGAGCGCAACCGCAAATCCGCCGAGGCTGACCGACTGGCGGCAGCGGCGGCGAGAAAAGAAGCGGAGGAATTGCGCCGTCAGCTCGAGGAAGAACGCGCCCGGTTTGCCGAGGAGAAAAACAAGCTGATGGAACGGGCGGAAGACGAAGCGCGGATCGCCGTTCAATTGGCAAAAGAAGAGGCGGAGACGATCATTCGCGAGCTGCGCGAGATGAGAGACGAAGGCGTGGAGATCAAGGAGCACCGGCTGATCGATGCGAAAAAACGACTCGGCAATGCCGTGCTTGAGCTGGAGAAGGAAAAAGTGAAAAAGCCGGCCAAGGCCGTTCGCGCCACCCAGATCAAGGTGGGCGATGAAGTCATGGTCACCAGCTTCGGCCAAAAAGGAACCGTGCTGGAAAAGGTGAACAACGACGAGTTTCTCGTCCAGATCGGCATTATGAAAATGAAGGTCAGACGCGAAGACATGAACGTGCAAAACTCGATTACGCAAAAGCCGCAAGCCGCGCCGTACACATCCGTCAAGCGCAGAACGGCCAGCATTAAAATGGACCTCGACTTGCGCGGATACAACGTCGAGGACGCCATCCGGGAAATGGACCAGTTTCTCGACGATGCGCTTTTGGCTGGACTGCACTCGGTTTCCATCATTCACGGACACGGTACGGGCGTTTTGCGCAAAGGTGTGCATGAATATTTAAGAAGCCACCGCAACGTCAAATCTTTCCGCCTGGGCGGACAGGGGGAAGGCGGCGTTGGCGCGACCATTGCCGAACTGAAATAGAGATGTCGGGAGGAGATTCCATGGCAGGCCTTCTGCACAATCCATATTTTGCAACTGCTGCTTACTTTACCGTTACCGGACTCGCGATGATTTTGTTTTTGGCGATTTTCGAGCTGGTGACGCGCTATCGTGTATGGGCAGAGCTGAAACGTGGGAACATGGCCGTCGCGATGGCAACGGGCGGAAAAATTTTTGGCATCGCCAATGTTTTCCGCTATTCGATTCAGGCGAATCTTTCTTTAGGGCAGGCTTTGATCTGGGGTTCATTCGGTTTTTGCTTGCTTCTGATCGCTTACTTTATTTTTGAATTTATGACCCCCTCGTTCAAGGTGGATGAGGAAATAGCCAATGACAACAGGGCGATCGGCTTCATCGCGATGGTCCTGTCCATCGGCTTTTCTTATATTATCGGAGCGAGCCTGTCCAAGTAGGGCGCACTGTTTTTCGATCAGAAGCGGGGAGGGAAAGCGTGTGGGGATGGGAAGCAACCGTCCGGAGCAGTTCGCAGCAACCGTATGGGAAGGCGGCAAGGAGCGCAGCATCTCGCTTGCGCGGGGGGAAAACTTGCTGATGGCGCTGGTGCGCGCGCAGCTCCCGATCGATTTTTTCTGCACGACGGGAAAGTGTCGAACTTGTATGGTCAGGATGAATATTCCAGCAGGCTCGGCTCCTCCGCCGTCCGAGACCGAGCAATACCGTCTGGGAGAAGCCGTGCAGCAAGGGTATCGGCTTGCCTGCCAAGTTTATGTGACCGGGCCGCTGACCGTATTTTTGGACACTTCCGGTTCGGCATGAAAACAAACCCTTGTTGAACGATATTTCAATCGAGAGTATAATTAGGATTTGGCAGAGAGTTCCGCACTTTTTTTCCCAGACGGGTGCGGTCCCATGCCCTTTTGGACAGGGCCAAAGCCGACAATATGAATCATGGGGAGGAGCAGCCTTGGAGACGTTGTACAAGGTCCTCATAGGATTGTGCGTGGTTTTTATCGCTGCGGGCATTTACTATCTGTCATAAGCAATTTGCAAGTTGGCCGCGCGACTGTACGGTTGCACGGACCTTACCTTAGAGAACGTGAAAGAGGAGATACGCAATGACTCAGCCTGTGCGCGTAGCTGTAGTGGGATTAGGGTTTGTTGGCTTGCCGCTTGCTCTTACCTATGCCATGAAGGGAGCAAACGTCGTCGGCGTTGACGCCTTGCCTCACGTCGTGGATGAAATTAATGCGGCGCATTCCCACCATTTGGAGTCCTATCAGGGGAAAACCTTGCCGGAGATTCTCAAGGAACAAATTGAAGCAAAGCGTTTCCGCGCTACCACTTCCTACGAGGAAGCGGCTGCGGAAGTCGATCATTATATTGTGACCGTCGGTTTGCCGGTGCATAACGGCGACCCGGATCTCGGACCGTTGAAAAGCTGTGCCCAATCGCTCGGCAGCGTGCTGAAAAAGGGCGATACGATCATGATTCGCAGCACGGTCGTTCCAGGGACCACGGAAGAAGTGCTGAAGCCGATTCTCGAAGAAGTGAGCGGCCTCGTCGCAGGCGTCGACTTTTATTTGACGTACTGCTCCGAGCGGATTGCCGAAGGACGAGCTTTTGAAGAGTTCATCCACATGCCGCTCGTGCTTGGCGGCATCAACGAGCAGAGCGCCAAGAAAGGAAAAGAGCTGCTTTCCTTCATCAGCGAAACAGACATTACGATCTCGGACATCCGCGTGGTCGAAACCGCCAAAGTCATCGAAAACATCCAGCGCGACGTCAATATCGCGATGGTTCAAGAGTTCGCCCGCTTTTCCGAGGCGTTCGGGATCGACACGTTCGAGCTGATTAAGGTTGCCAACACGCACAAGCGCGTGAACCTATTGACGCCTGGTCCTGGCGTTGGCGGCTTCTGCCTGCCGAACGCCCTGTATTACTTGCAGCCAAAAGCTCGCGAGCTGGGCGTGTCGCTGCCGATCTTGCAGCAGGCGCGCATGACTAACGATGCTGTGCCGGAAGTGCTGATCGGCATGCTGGAAAAAGCGTTGCAGCAAAAAGGCAAGACGCTTGCAGGCAGCCGTGTAGCTGTACTGGGGCTTGCGATGAAGGACTTCTCCAACGACGACCGCGTCAGCCCTGTGCACGACATCATCAAGCTGTTGCTCGCCAAAGGAGTCGAGGTGCGCTCGTATGACCCGGCGGTACCGACTGCGTACGAGCACAAGCAAGACAGTCTGGAGGCAGCCGTTCGCGGTGCCGACGCCTTGATTTTGACGGCTGTGCAAAAACAGTTCGCGGACGTAAACTGGGATGAAGTAGCGGCGCAAATGGCCGACTCCGCGATTTTGTTCGATACGAAAAACCGCATTCCGCTCAACTCGGTCAGCAAGGCTACTGTTGTGCGCATTTAATCAAGCGCAAATGACAGCAAGTGGTCGACCGACCGCTCTCCGATAGCGAAATACCGCGTGCTGGGAAGTTGCGCGAGGGTACGGGTGCAACCAAACCGGAAAAAAAGAGCCTCTGTAAACGCCTAGCGAAAGCGTTTATGGAGGCTCTTTCGTCTCGCAATCAGGCAAGTTAGAGAGCTTTTCGACTGTCTTGAACCGGAGTGCTTTTTCGCAGCAAGGAGGGCTGGCAGAGCCGTTTTCGCCGCGCTCTCTTTTTTGGATGTATAACTCGTTTCGTTTATGGCAATAGTAACCAGGTAAGATCATATTTCAATCATGTAAGGGATACATGCTAGGAGGCAAAAATGGAACGTGGTAGAGTAAAATGGTTCAACAGCGAAAAAGGTTTCGGTTTTATCGAACGGGATGGTGCGGATGATGTGTTCGTCCACTTCTCCGCGATTCAGGGAGAAGGCTACAAATCCCTGGATGAAGGGCAAGAGGTCGAGTTTGACGTGGAAAACGGTCAACGCGGCCCACAGGCGACGAACGTTCGCAAACTGTAAAAGCCAAAAACGACAAACAGGCCCACTTGCTGGGCCTGTTTTTTTGCATTCCGGCGCAATCGCCTTTTTTCCCACACCCTTTGTCCGGCGGCTGCATTCCTGGCGCCACGCGGACGCATCGGCCACACAGGTTGCGGGCGGAGGCGGAACCTACAGCACAGGAGGCACCCATGCTGCGCAAAGGAAGGCAGAAAAGCAGCTCATAACGGAGCGCGAAAAAGGCACGGCGCTATGCCCTGCCTATTTCCTTTTGCCACGAGTAAAGTCCTAGAAAAACTCTGCCTCGGAAGCGAGGTTCAGCATCGCCCGCATCGTTTTGTACAAGTCCTGCGGATCGTCCGTGCTGTAATAAACGGTGTTTGTCGCCGTCTCATAGCGGGTGTGAGGGACGATTGCCGCCATTTCGGCTTGGCCGGCATGGGAAAACTCCATGGCCAGCGTAAGCGGACTGTCGTTCGTAAACGGAGCGATGGCGGATACATTGCCAAGCGCAAGCGCCGCCTGCTCCTTCAGTGCGGCGGTCGCGTCCTCGCGCGACAGACAGATAGCGGCTGTGCGCGACACCGCTTCCTTGACGATCGCTGTACGGATGCCAGGAATCAGCTCCCGCGCTTCTTCGGCGATGAGGTTGTCGCCGGACACCATGATGACCGGAACGTTGTACAAGCCCGCGATTGCCGCGTTAAAGCCAAATTCGCCTACGACCCGTCCGTTGATGTACATGTTGCGGACGACGCCGGACATGGTGTGGCTGAGCACGCCAGGGACCCCTTGGCGGGTATGGTAGCCGATAAACATAGCGGCATCGAAGCTCTCATCTAGCCCCTGCATCATCGAGCAATCGCGGGGCGAGCCAGCGAGCAGCCGCGCTTTCGGGTGCAGCTTTTCCCACAAAATGTTGTTCATCGTATTGTGGCTGTCCGCCACGACGATTTCCGTCGCGCCGCTGGCAAGCGCCGCTTCGATCACCGCGTTGGCGTCATCGGTCATGAACTGGCGGCCGCGCTGGTAGTTTACGCCCGAATCAGGATTGATGTAGCTGGTGTCGACGATGCCGGAGATGCCTTCCATGTCTACCGAGAGAAAAAGTTTCATGCTTCGTGTCATCCTTTCACGTGCGATTCATAATTGTTCCAGTTCTATGTAACCAGATTGTCCCTGCGGAGGCAACCATGAATCCAGATTGTTCAAACAGTTTTTACCCGCCAGCGGCAGCGCAAAAAGCACGAGCAGCGTCCATCAGACGGCCAGTCGTGCTTCGCTTATGACAACAGCTTTCGGTACAGAGACAAAATTTGAGCGGTCATCTGCTGAATCGTGAAAGTGGCTTCGACCTTTTCCAAGGCGTTTTGCGCCAGCGTCTCGCGCAGTTGTGGCGAAGTCCAGAGCTGTTCCATTGCTCGCGCCAATGCTGCGGAATCGTTCGGCTCGACAACCAGTCCCGTGCGCTCGTGGAAGACGAATTCCTTCACGCCGCCCACGTTGCTTGCGACGACAGGCACTTTGGCGGCCATCGCCTCGATAATCGTGTAGCCGAGCCCTTCGTACAGGGAGGAGTGAACAAAGCCGTCGATGGCATGCAGGCAAGCCGGAATGTCCTGCCGAAACCCGGCAAAGCGGACGCGCTCCGCAAGGCCCAGCTCCTGCACCTTCGCTTCCAGCGCCGGACGTTCCGAGCCGTCGCCGATCAGCACGAGATAAGGCGACGCTGCTTTGTCCTGCACAAGCGCGTGAAAGGCGTCGAGCAGAATCGGCAAGCCTTTGACTGGAACGAATCGCGCTACGGTTCCGAACAAAAAGGCGTCCTGCGGCACGTTCCACTCCGCGCGAAAACGGCTGCGGTCGCTCTCGCGAAGCTGATCCTGCTGGTAAGGAGACAAATCCATCCCGTTGTAGATCACGCTGATCGCGGAACTTTTCACGCCCTGCTCGCGCAAGACGTCGGCAATGGCGCCGCTGATGGCGATGTAGTGCCGATTCCAGTGGCGGGTGCTCCGTTCCATCATGCAGACGATCGCGTAGGCCAACGCGCCTGCGTAATCGTAGCGCAGCGAGCTGTGTACGGTCGTCAAGAGAGGCACCTTCATGCCGAGCGCGGCCAGCCGGGAAAAAAAGTTGGCCTTGATCCCGTGCGTATGGATGATCGCTGGCCCAAAAGCGAGGAACGTGCGCCGCAAAGCTTGCAGCAGACGAATGTCAAATCGGCCGAACTGGTTCAACGCAATCACCTTGATGCCAGCAGCCCGCAGCTTCTCGGCAAAGAGCGAATCGTAGAAGCAGACGACGGCGACGTCTACTTCCTCCGCAGGAAAAGTCGTAACCAGATTGAGAATATGTTGTTCCGCACCGCCAAATTCCCCCCCGCCAATCACGTGGAGGACGCGTAGTTTGCTCATGTAAATTCACCCGAATCTTATTCAAGAAAACCTCTGTCGAGGCTTGTTCATGGAGGAGCGATTGTTTTTTTAAAAAGAAAAAAAGCTGGCACAGCGCCGCGAAGGGCTGCGAGCCTTCCATGCGTAAACAAAGCCATTCTCACTATAGCAGATGGCTGATAGATTCGCAATAAGACAGCACTTGTGGTATCGTTTAGGATGGAAAACGTAAAAACGAGAAGGACGGTTACAAGATGAAAGCGCACAACGTGTTAATCATATGCTACATATTTCCTCCCATCGGCGGCGGCGGTGTTCCGCGGCCGTTGAAAATGGCCAAATATTTGGGGGAGTTCGGCTGGAACGTCCACGTGCTTACCGTCGATCCAGTCTACCACGCCACGCTTGATCCTTCACTTCTGGCGCAGCTTCCAGGCGAGGTGAACATTCATCGGGCAAAAGAGTGGCAACTGCTGCCGGGGAGAGGACAAGCCGCTGCCGTTGCCGCAGGTAGCTCGACTGACGACGCCCCGCGTGTATCGTTGAAGCAGCGGGTGAAAAAGCAGGTCGTGAACGTCTTGAAAAAGCTCAAGCCGTACTTGTTGATCCCG
Source organism: Brevibacillus sp. FW306-2-1A-C05A (assembly GCF_058781555.1). NCBI lineage: Bacteria > Bacillati > Bacillota > Bacilli > Caryophanales > Paenibacillaceae > Brevibacillus > Brevibacillus sp. FW306-2-1A-C05A. Next base: position 44,479 of record NZ_JBYSWV010000009.1, on the reverse strand, counting down.
GACGACCAAATTCTCTGGCTGCCCAATGCGCTCAAGCTCGGGCGGGAAATCATGCGCCAGGAAAAAATCGACGTGATTTTTTCCACCTCTGGCCCTGTTACCAACCACTTGATTGCCGAGAAGCTCGCGGATGAGTTCGGCTGCAAATGGGTAGCGGATTTCCGCGATCCGTGGACGCAAAACATGCACACCTCTGGCATTGCCTGGCGCGAACGGTTGGAGGAGCGGATGGAAGCGAGAGTGATGGCAAAGGCCGATGCGATTACGACCGTCACCGCCACTTTTGCCAAAAACTTCCAAAATAAGCATCAGGAGCGAATCAAGCGGATGGAGCTGATTTACAACGGCTTCGACCAGGCCGACTTTCAGGAGCTGACGCCAAGCTATGCGGCGCCGGGAAAATTCCATGCGGTCTACGCGGGCATTTTGTATCAAAAGCGCAATCCGCGGCTGTTGCTGCAAGCGATCCGCGAGCTGATCGACGAGGGGCAGGTAGACAGGCAGGAACTGCTGCTCAGCTTCGCAGGCGTGTTTGACTATCCCGGGTATTCGGAAAACTGGGATTGTGTGGAAGCGCTGGGGCTTGCTGACATCGTGCGCGTATTGGGCAACCTGCCGCACAAGGAGGCGCTCGGCTTGATGAAAGCAGCCGATGCCCTGCTGCTCATCGGGGACGTGTCCGCTGACGCGGGTGCGTACATTCCGGGCAAGCTGTACGAATACATGGGGATCGGCAATCCGATTCTCGCGCTGAACAAAGCAGGGGAAGCGACAGAGATTATCGAAAACTTCCGTCTGGGCCAGGTGGCTGATCCGGAGCATAAGGATGCGATCAAGCAGGCGTACTTGCAACTGTATCGCGAATGGAAGGAGCAGAGCGGGAAGACGGGCAGCGGCGAGGCGCGCGGGGCAGATTTTGCGGAGCGCGTGAAGCCATACGAGCGCCGCGAGCAGGCGAGACAGCTTGCCGACCTGATGAACGAGCTGGTGAGCGGATAACGGAACAGCGTGCCGAGCCTCGGGCCTTGCAAAAGGCTGCGGGGCTATCTTTCTATGCCAAAACAAGATGAGGTGGAACGTGAATACTGCCATACTGAGCTTGCGGGCGTACAATTTCTTTTATTTTTCCCTGTTGTCCATTTTCATTTCGTTTTTGCCCGTCTATTTGACTTATCGCGGCATCACGCCGGCGCAAATCGGCGTACTGATCGGGGCAGGTTCGTTTATCGGCATATTGTCCCAGCCGTTTTGGGGGATGATGAGCGACCGCTACAAGACGATCAGGCGGATCATCCTGTTGACCTTAGGTCTGTCCATCGCGGCAGGAGTCCTGCTGTTCACCTCGGCTTCGTTTTTCGCGCTGTTTTTGCTGGTCGGCGCGATGTATTTTTTCCTGCTGCCGACCGATCCGTTGACCGAGAGCCTCAACTACCGGATTGCCGAACTGCACGGCACAAGCTTCGGCTCGATCCGCACGTTTGGCGCAGTCGGCTACGCGACGGCGTCGCTGTTCATCGGCTGGACGCTCGATCGGCTGGGGATGGGGCAGCTCGTCTGGCTGTTTGTCGGCTACGGCGTGTTTGCCTACGCATGCGCGCTCGTCATGCAGGATGCGCCTGCCAGCAGCAAGTCGTTGTCCTGGCAGGAGTTGAAGCAGTTTTTCCTCTATCCGCAAACGCAGCGCTTCTTTCTGCTCGTGCTGATTGCGGCGACTCCGCACCGGACGAACGACAGCTTCCTCGGCGTCTATGTGCAGAGCCTGGGCGGCACGACGGGGGATGTCGGGCAAGCGTGGTTTTTGGCGGCGGTGAGCGAGGTCGCGTTTTTCGCGATCAGTGCCAGACTGCTCGCCCGCTGGAGCGAACTCAGGCTGATAATGCTCGCCTCCGCGCTGTATGCGATCCGCTATGTGCTCTGTGCAATCGCCCCTTCGGCGGAGTGGGTCGTTTACTTGCAATTGACGCAAGGCGTCACGTTCGTCCTGTTTTACACAGCTACGATTCAGTACTTGTACAAAATCATCCCGGAAGAGTGGAAGGCGACAGGGCAAACAGTGCTGGCCGTGTTGTTTTTCGGCATTTCCGGCATCATTGGCTCGCTCGTCGGCGGCTGGCTGTTCCAGCAAGGCGGAGGGGCGGCGCTCTACTGGGCGATGGGGATATGCTCGGCAGCCGCCTTCGTCTACAGCCTGATCCTGGCCAGAGCCGGCAAGGCAGCGGGCGGCCTCGGGCTGTAAGAGAGCGACGCCTTGACGAAGCGCAGCAAACAAAAGAGCCTGCCGCGAATTTACTCGCAGCAGGCTCTTTTTTGTTGCCAGCGGCTGTAGCGAAGCCAGCCCCTAGTACAGCAAATATTTTTCCACTTCTTCCGGCTCTTTGATGTTGATGCCGCCTGTGTCGCCGTACTTGTACAGGTTGAACTTCACCTGCTGGTCCATCGTTCCGGCCTCCGGCAGTGGCAAGATGATCCATGTCTCGTACTGGTGGATCAGGCGATCTTCCTTGCCGTACCAAAACGTCGCCTTGATTGTCGATTCTTTCAAAATATATTCGAGGTCAGGGCGGTCGCCGACCAGCTTTTTCAACGGTTCAAACAGCGGGCTTTGGCTGTCTTTTAGCCATTGTGCGCCCGTCATCTTCACCTGGAAAGGCACGCAGACGACGCCGATTACTTTTTCATCCGGCAATTGCACTGCCCGGTCCATGAACGGCAGCCAGTCCTCGAAGCCTTTCAACACGTCAAATTCGAGCGGCTCCTCCGGGGCTGTCACCCAGTAATCATTCGTGCGGATGTAGCGCTTGTCGCCGATGCGATAGTACGTATAAGGCTGTGCGGCGATGCGCGTGCCGACGTTGTACCCTTTGTCGTTGAGGACGGCTCCGTCGAACATGCTGGTCGTCGTCCGGGCGAGGATGCGGTTAAGCACGTGGCCTCTGTACCAGAATGCCTGTGCTTCTTCCGCCGTTTTCCCTTTTTCCAGAGCGGTTTTCAGCCATTCGGCAGCCGATTCGGTTTGGGCCGTAGTCGGCGGCGCGGGCTGCGTATCGAAGTTGGTGGTGGCAAATGCCTTCGTGCCGGACTCATACGTGCAGCCGCCGAGCAGGGAGGCTGTGCAGATGGCAGCGAGCAATGCCCATGCCTTTGTCAGTTTACGCATGGCGAACCCTCCTTACGACTCCGTAAACGAGCAGTCCCGCGAACAGAACGATGGTCAGCCAGAATACAGGGATGCTGTGCTGTTTGAACACGAGAATGCGGTGCGTATTTTCCATGGAGGCGATGATTTCGTTTTGCTTGTCGCCGTCGATGTCTCCAATCTGGACGTTGATGAGCGGCAAGTAAATGCGCCAGTTTTGCTTCAGGCCCTCCGGCGTGTAGTCGTAGCCGGACAAGTAAGGCGCGTCCGTCGTGCTGACCCAGCTTCTCGCCTTGGCGATGATCTCCGGCGTCTGGTCGCTGCCAACCGCGGCGAAGTTGGAGAAGCGGAAGCTTTTGTCGTGAGCGTTGCTCGCCCAGAGAATGTCCCAGGTACCGTCTGGCTTTGGCTTCAGAATGTACGAAGGGCGGCCTGCTACGAGCAGCTCGTCTACTTTGTCGTGGTCGATGTCGGCAGGGATGAACTCGCCTGTTGCAAGCTCAGCCTGCTTGCGGGTCAACTGGTACGCTTCTGTCAGCGTGCCGTCCGGTTCGACAGCCAGCACACTCAAATGCTCGCCAATGACAATCAGACCTTCGCGGCCATCCGGCAGCATCATCGTCGAAAGCAGCTTGGTGGCTTTTGTAGTGCCGCCAAATGGTCTGCCGTCATACGTACCGGTCAGCATGCCGTTTGTGATGTGCAAGTTTTTGTAGTTGCGGCCCAGCTCCTGGCGCACATCCATGCTGCCCTGATTTTGTTCCAGCATGTTGGCGATGTTGTTCAGATCGAGCACAAAGGCGCGGTGAGCCGTTGTGCCCGCCTGCATCATCGCTTCGGAATACGACTGACGCTGCACGTTCGGTACGAGTTGCCCGTCCTTCATGGTGTAATACGGGAAGCCAGGGTAGTCGGTCGGCAGCATTTCCTTGATTCGCGTCATGGCTTCTGCCGGGATTTGCTCGTTTGGCATCCGCACCATTTGTCCGTCTTTCCAGGTCAGGATGTAGAGCGTGAGCGGCTCCGCTTGCAAATGGCGCAGCTTTTCTGCCAACGCCTGTTTCTCTTCCTCTGTCTCCGGCTTTTCTGTCTTTTCGGGCAACGGCAGTTCCTCGGCGTTGCCGTAGGTGACGATCTCCATTTTGCCGTCGCCGTCGACGTCGTACAGCGTCATCGGGAAGTAGTTCACCCAGTCGCCGTTGTACAGCCGGCTGGACTCGTACTGCACGGTAAAATGGCTCAAAGCCGTCAGCGTATAGCGGTTGAATGTGACATTGGCCAGCACGGCGATCAGCACGAGCGAGCCGACTGCGCGCCAGTTCAGGCGGCCGTACCATTTGGCGAGCAGGGCAATGACGATGATGGCAACCGCGCCACCGATCAAAAGAGCCGCTGTCGTTTTGACGTCCACGCGGGTCAGGGCGCGATCCAGCAGCAAAAAGCCGATCGTAAACACGAGCACCTGGCGCCGTTCAGACGGATGAATCACGTAGTAGCAAAAAGCGAGCAACGGCAGGAAAATCAGCAAAGCGATCCACGTCAAGTCAAGAAACGCGGGCTTGACGAGCAAATGGTAGATCAAAAACAGGGCAATGGCGTACAGCGCCCAGCTTATCGTAGAGAGAATAGGATTGCGGCGCATAGGTTCACCACCTTTTGTTTTGTGTTTGGTCGACGTACAGAGCGCAGAGGAAGCCGCCAAACAGCCAGAAATAGAGGGCCATGAACGGCACCTCGAAAATATTTTCCACGAGGTTGTGCGTCGCGACCGCAATCAACCCGCCAAACAGTCCGAGCACCGAGAAAAAGTGCGGCGAGCCTTGCAGCTTGGAAACAAGCCCGGCTCCGTATTTGAGCATGGAGACGACCAGGCCGATCAGCAGGATAATCCCGATCAGGCCGTACTCGGCGAGACTTTTGAAGAAGTAGCTGTCCGAGTAGATCGTGCCAAAATGCCTCGACGCTACGGCTCCCCCGTGATGGCCGAGCCCGACGCCAAACAGCGGCTCGATGCGCATTTTGTCATACGCCTCACCCCAGCGGCCTACACGTCCGCCCTGGCTGCTCGATTCGAAGTATTCAGGGGTAAACAGGGTGAAAATGCGGTTTTTCACCGTACCTACCATCGGAACCGATTCCGGGACGAAGAACAGGGCCACGAGCCCGATGATGCCCGCGAGCACCAAATACCCGGCGATCCGCTTGTTCCATATGTAAAAGCAGACGAACAGAGCGAAAGCCAGCGCAAACCAGGCTCCGCGCGATCCGGTCAACAACAGGGCGAGCAACGTCGTCAGGGTGACGATCGCCCACACCCATTTTTCCTTGCGGCTGGTCGCTTTCATGAACAGTCCGGCGGCCACTGGCGCGATCAAGGCCATGTAGCTTCCGAGCACGTTCGGGCTGGTGACGAACGAAAAGGCGCGTGTCGTGATCGCTTCGCCTTCCTGCACCCACGATTCGGGCGTTTTGACTCCGAGCACGACTTGCATCACCCCGACGACGGCAGCCAAAAAGCCGATCAGGGCGAGTCCTTTCATAAACTTGTCCAGATCATCGGCGGACTTCAGCAAATAAAAGCCCATCAAAAAGGCGATGATGTACTGGTAGACGGAGCGAAAACCCTCCACGCTCGCCTCCCAGTTGGCCATGTCCGTCACCATCAGGGCGAGGCCGAGGACGAAAAACGCACTGAGCAAATGCTTGATTCCAGGCATGGTCCGGTTCGTTTGCAAAAAGGCGCCGAACGTAAACACCATCAGGATGATGAGCAACGCTTCATCCCAAAAAGACGAAACGACTGGAATCGGTAGAATCTTTCGCAAGACATAGTCGATTACCGGATAGGCCAACAGCAGATACAACCACGTGGTTGATTGGCTTCCCCACTTCAACACGGTTTCTCTCATTTTGTTTGTAGTCCTCCTACAGGTAGGGATTAACCTACCCATTATAATGAATCCGGCAACCTGCAAGCAAGCTGGGGCGGAAAGAGGTTGGTAGGAACGCTAGAAATAAGATATGATAACAGGTGTGTTTGAGACGGAACAAGCTGGGAACCAGACGTCTCGATCTTGCTACGAACGAAGAAACAGGCTGTGCCCGATTGCTGTCGATGCGACGGACACCGTAGTTTTGAACGAGAGATAGGAGAATTGGGTCATGAGTTTGTTGAGGATTGCTTCCATGATTGTCGTGCTGACTCTCGTGGGAAGATTGCTGGGCTTTTTTCGCAGCGTGTACGTATCCAGTCTGTACGGCACAGGGATGGAGGCGGATGCGTTCAACATCGCCGCCACGATTCCGCTGACGCTGTTTCTGGTCGTGCCCGGCGCGATCAACGCGGTGCTGATCCCGACGATGCGCGGACTGATTGAAAAAAAAGAGCCGACTGGCGAGCTGTATCACAAAATGCTTGCGATCATTCTGGGAATATTCGCACTGCTGTCTGTGCTGGGCATCGTCTTTTCCCACCAGCTTGCCGCGATGTTCGGCCTGTCCGGGGAAAAGCTGGCGCTGACCGCCGAGATGCTGCAATGGATGTGGCCTTCCGCCGTCTTCATCGGGCTGACTGGCTTGTGGTCGAGCCTGTGCAATGCGCACCAGCATTTTTTTACCCCGACATTGGGGACGGTAGCAAACGGAGCGCTCGTGATCGCCGGCATGTATGTGCTCGTGCCGCTGTACGGAGCGGTGGGCCTAGCGATTGCGACGAGCATCGGCTATTTGGCGGCGATGCTTGTAATGCTGCCGACCTTGCGCGGCTTCGGCTATCGGCACCGCTTGTCGCTCGCCTGGCGTGACGACGCTTCCTTAAAAGGAATGGGGGAGCGCGTCATCCCGATTTTGATCGGCGCTGTCGTGGCACAAGCGACGACCTTTATGGAAAGAGGCTTCGCAGAAGGGGTAGGAACGGGCGTCGTCTCGGCGCTTGCCAACGCGAACCAGATCGTGCAAATGCCGATGGCGATTTTTGTCGGCGCGTTTACGTTGCCGCTGTTCCCGTTGTTGGCCAGCCACGTGAAACGGGGAGAGATGGCCGAGATGAAGCAAATCCTGCAAAAAGGACTTGCCTATCTGTTCATCCTGCTCGTCCCCGTCACGGTCGGACTTGCCCTGTACGCAGAGCCAGTCGTGCGGCTCGCCTTTGAGCGCGGCGCATTCGATGAGCACTCGGTTGCCTTGACGGCCTGGGCGTTGCCGTTTTACGGCCTGGGGCTGTACTTCCTGGCAGCGCGCGATTTGCTCACCCGCGCTTTTTACGCTCTGGAAAACACCAAGACGCCCGTCATTATCGGGGCGATCGGAATTGGTGTGTACGTGCTGGCCAACTGGCTGTTGATCCCGCTCTTGGGACACGGCGGCATCGCGCTGGCGAATGCGGTATCCGCCATCTGTCAGGCGCTCTTGCTGTTCGTCCTGCTCTGGAGGGCGGTAGGCAGCCCTGTCCGGGCGAGTTTTCTCAAAACGGCAGCCAGGACGCTTTTGGCCTGCGCGATCATGGGCGCGGCGATTGTGCTCGTCGACCCGTGGCTGTCGCTTCTGTCCGTCTGGCTGTATTTGCCGATCGGCATTGCAGGCGGCGCATTAGTCTACGTGGCCGTGATGGCGCTCCTGCGCGAGCCGCTCGTCTCCGAGCTGTTGCAAAAGGTCAGGAAGCGCTCTACTCCGGCGGCAGGACGCTCGTAAGCGGACATTCGCGGATCGCGTAGCGAATTTTTCCCGAGCCGGTAGGCGGGATGTGGTCGACGTATGACACCTGCACGCTCACTTCGCCCAGCGCGGAGCGGATTCCCGCCAAAAGCTTCGCTTCATCGGCGGGCAAAAAGCGGTCCGGCTCCTTCACGAGTTTCAGGCTCAGCCGCTGCGGCTCGTGCTGGACGATCTGGAAGGTGCGAAAGCTGTCCAGGTTGCGGACGATGTGGTTGAAGTAGTGGCCGTGCACGTACTGCCCGTGCTGGGAGATGAACATGTCGTCCTCCCTGCCGTCGATCGCTTCGAGCAGCGGAAACGAAATGTCGCACGAGCACGTTTTCGCAGAGAGCGCGACGACATCGCCCAGTTGATAGCGCAGGCGCGGCATCGCTTTGTTGTGCAAATCCGTGACGAGCAGGGCGCCGGGAACACCGGGAAACACGGGAATGTGCGTGAGCGGATCGACCACTTCCAAATAGCTGTTTTCGGAAAAGGCGTGCATGTTTCCGGCAGGGCATTGGTAGGCGATAATCCCGCCGTCGCGCGCGCCGTACTCGTTGACGACAGGCGCTGCGAAGGCGGCTGCGATCGCCTGGCGCTGATGCTCGTGCAAGCTCTCCGCCGTGGAGACGACCGCTTTGAGCGGGATGCCGAGCGTCGTGCCTCTTTGCAGCATCATTTGCGCGAGCGTGTACAGAGCCGAGGCGTAGCCGTACAAATAGGCGGGGCGGAACCGTCTGATGAGCTTCAATTGCGTATCCAGACGGCGTTCGTCCAATTCGTAGGCGGAGAGCAGCAAGCGGTTTTTCAGCCAGCGCTCCTTCCAGCGATATTGCCTGACCTGCTGCTGGTTAAGCTCCAGCGGCGAGCCCCAGAGCATGACACACGGGTCGCCGATCTGGATGCCGTGCCACGAGAGGCCCAGCCAGCGTGCCGCCTCGTAATGTTCGACAGCCAGACGGTCGAGGTAGAAGCGGGTCGGTTCCCCGGTAGAGCCGCCCGTGCGGTTTTGGATCAGCTTGTCGGTGCGAATCCCGCTGCTCAAGTACGCGTCGGGATTGCGCCGAAAACGCGTCTTGTCGAGGGGCGCAAGCTTTTGCAAAAAGCGTTCCGGCGCTTCCCGATACTCGCTCCAGACCTCAGTGTAGTCGGCGTAGGCCGGCACGTGCCGGACAGCGTGATCGAGCAGCCTTTGCAGCTTTTCGCGCTGGCGGCTTGCCAGCACCTCCCTGGACAAATGCTGGGCGGCTTGCAGCTTTCGCATGTACGGGCGCGTGCGGTTTTCCTTCAGTACCTCCATCAAGGGCCACTGTACTTGGCGAATCAAAAAACCCGTTAGGGCCATCCTTATTCCTCCTACGCTTCCCATCAGACGATTCGAAGAAGTCAATGGAATCTGTTTTTCACCAGTATTCCAGCCAAATTCCATCGATATACCTGTTTGCTGGAAGGAGGAAATGATAGTAGGATAGAGGGTGGGTTCATGGCGATAGCCAGCCCCCAAGTCAAAGCGACGCAAAAAGGAGTTACCCATGTTGAAAAAAAGTCACTTTCTCGCAGGGGCGCTGATTCTGGCCATCGCGGGAATTTTGTCAAAAGTAATCGGGATGTTTTACCGCATCCCTCTGCAGGAGATCGTCGGGGACAACGGTCTTGGACTCTATCAGGAGGTGTACCCGCTCTACCTGACTTTCCTCATTTTGGCGACGGCAGGTGTGCCAGTCGCGCTGTCGCGGGTCATTGCCGAGGCGCTCGCCGAGGGCAAGCAAGGCTCTGTCGGGCAGATTTTGGCGCGGAGCATGGTGATGATGGGCGGGATCGGGATTGTACTGTTCGCGATTTTGTACGTCAGCTCGCCGCTGATTGCCAAGCTGATGGGCAACCCGCATCTGATCGAGCCGATCCGGGCCATTTCGCTGTCCTTGCTGTTCGTGCCGCTGATTGCCGTCATTCGCGGCTTCTTTTACGGCCATCAAAAAATGCTGTACGTCGGTCTGTCGCAGATCGTGGAGCAGACGTTGCGGGTGATTTTCATTCTGGTCGCTTCGCTCTACCTGGTCAGGCTGGGAGAGGACACCGATACGGTCATTACGGGCGTCAACTTCGGGACGATGATTAGCACGCTGCTCAGCCTCGGCTTTCTCGCGCTGCTCATGTGGCTGCACAACCGGAAAAACTCCGTGTTTGCACACGCAAAGTGGGGACGTCTTGACTGGTGGTACGATCGCGCGTTTTTCGGCTCCATGTGGCGAATCGCCTGGCCGATCTGCGTCAGCGCGCTCGTCATTCCGATTTTCAGCTTGACCGATTCGTTTCTGGCGATCAATATTTTCCGCTACATATGGAATGTAGACGGCTTGACGGCGGATACGTGGTTCGGCATTTACAGCCGGGGCGGCCCGCTTTTGCAAATGGCGAGTTTGTTCGGCTCCTCCATTGCGCTCTCGATCGTTCCTGCGATTGCGGAAGCCAAGCGGCAAAAAGACCAGGAGCGCGTCACGACCTTGACCAAGCTGTCGCTGCGCTTCGCCTGGCTGATCGGCCTGCCGGCTGGGCTTGGACTGACAGCCGTAGCCGAAGGGGCCAACCTGGCGCTCTACGGCGACATGGAAGGGACGCGGGCGATGGCGATTCTGGGCATCAGCGCGATTCCGCTCTCGCTGCTACTTGCGACCAACGGCATTTTGCAAGGGATCGGCAAAGAGAAAATTCCTGCGCGCCATCTGTTGTACGGCGTGATCGTCAAGGTCGCAACGACACTCGTGTTCACCTCCATGTTCGGCATGGACGGGCTGTCCTTGTCGTGGCTGTGCGCGACCGCGTTTGTCTGCATTCTCAACATGCGGGTCATCAGCAAGCTCGTGCAGGTGCCGATCCACTGGCGCTTTGATACGATTTATCCGCTGCTCGTCGCCAACCTGATGCTGCTGCTCGCATGGGGCGCGACCGAAGCCGTTGGCCTGCTGCTCGCGGGCAAGGAAAAAGTTCGCCTGCTTGGCGCCATCGAAACGGTTACGGGCGTAGGCGTGGGACTGGTCGTCTATTTGGGCCTGCTGCTGTTGATCCCGCTGATCGAGGACAAGGAGCTGGACTGGCTGCCTGGCGGGGCCAAGCTGCGCGCCTTTATCAACCTCATCCGCAAGAAACAGGCGTCGTCGAAGGCGCAATAACGCAAGTTTGGCTGGGCAAAAGAAAATCCCCTTTCTCCACATCAGGAGGAAGGGGATTTTTGATACACGCAGACGACCATTTTGACGAAAAACTCGCGGAAGCCAGGCACGTTTGCCAAGCCCTTAAGCTGGTTGCGCAGCGGAATCTCGCGCTCGTAGACGGCAGGATGCTTCACGCCTTTTTGAATGTTGCGGAAACGCTTGATCGTCATCCGGTTGATGTAGGAGATCGTCTCGCTGCCATCTGGCCGTTTGTCAAAGCGGAACGAGATGCGGTCAGAACCGTCCGGCAAATCGCGCACCAGCTTTTTGTAGGCGTCGATCAGCGCCTGTTCGGAAAAGAGGGCGTGCACCCACGGAATGCCGATCGCGTCTGACAAATGCGCACCGTACGGGTGATAGTACGGCGGGAAGTTGATGTACAAGTGTCCGCCGGGCTTTAAGATGCGGAAGCACTCTTCCAGCGTCTTTTCCGGCTCGGCCACGTGCTCCATCGCGTCGTTCATGATGATCGTGTCAAACGTGTTGTCGGCAAAATCCGTGCGGGCAGCGTCGCCTGTCATGAAGGAAACGACGTCAGCGAGCCCCTTTTCCCGGGCAAAGGCATTGCCTTCCTCGGCGTAGTGCGGAACGATGTCAATCCCGATCATCTTTTTCGGGCCGAAGGTGGCGTAGTAACATGTTTTGCCGCCGCCGCCACAGCCGATGTCCAGCACGGTTTTGTCGCTGAACATTTGCTCTTGGGAGTGGAAGGGGAGGAAAAACTGAATCGTCTGGTCCCCTTTTTGAAACTGCCATTCGGTATAGCTCATCTCCCCGTTGTTCGCCAGGTTGAACGGGTGAACGGGGAGCGGGAAAAGCCGGTTTAATCCGAGCAATACTTGCGAAGAAAAGGACATAAGCGCGTCCTCCTTTCCTGTAAAGCCTTATTTTCGCAGCGCCTGAAGCACCAGCTCGCTGCTTTTGGCCGCTTCTACCGCAAGCGTGCGGGAATGCGCGGTCACGACCTCAATCTCGGCGTCGAGCTTGTCGATTTTCTCGGCCAGCAGCGCGAGAAGCTGAGTCTCGTCCAGCTTCGTGATGTGGCCTGCATTCGGCATCCCGGCGCGCTCGACAAAGCGGTCGATTTTCGGATCGTAGGAGATGCCGATAAACGGAATGCGCAGCATGCAGGCGAGAATGAGCGAGTGCAGGCGCATGCCGACGACGTAGTCGCACTGTTTCAAAACAGACATGATATCGTGAAAAGTAACGGGCGCATCGAGTAGACGTGCTCCTGTCTGGGTCATCTGTGCCATGATTTCTTTGGATGGCGCCAAATCGCTGGGAACGTGCATCGGGAGAAACAGGACATTCCAGCCGCGCAAGACAAACCAGTCCGCCGCTTTGGCGATGGTCCGCTTGAACGCCTGTTCCTGCTTCCAGTCCCGCACGGAGATCGCTACCAAAGGCTTGGCAGGGTCGGCGAACATGCCTTGAAGCAGTTCTTTTCCGCGCGCATCCGGTATATCGTCAGGGGAGATCGTCAGGGCAGGATCTGCTGTGACATGGATCGGCGCTTTTTTGACGCCGCACGCCTTGAAGTCTTCTCCCGATTCATAGTCTCGCACGGTAATGACATCAACCCGGTTCACTACGCGTTTGATGACCTGGCGGCTGAGTGATTTGAGAATAGGGCCAAACCCTTGAGCGTAAAAGACCACGGGCTTGCGGAGAAGCTTGGCGATGGTGACGATGCCCAAATAGTAGAGAACACTGCGCGGACTGGTCACGTCCTGCATCAGCGTTCCGCCGCCCATCACTAGCATGTCGCTGCGCGAAAGCTCACGGACGATGGTTCCAAAGCTCCAGCGGTCATAAGCTTCAATCCCGAACAATTCCGCAGTCCGATCAGGTTGATTGGACAGAACGGCGAGAGAGATATTTGGTTGTTCCCGCGTAAGAGAGCTGATGATGCCGTACAGGACCACATCGTCTCCGGCATTGTTAAAGCCGTAGTACCCGGAGATGAGAATTCGCGACATGGAGTGAACCTTCTTTCTATATCAAACGTACAGGAAAAATACATTCTCAAGTATAATCGAGTAAACAAGAGGAAGTAAAGCGACCCCGGCACAAAACTTGGCGTCCCGGCTTTTCGCGATAGACCTTGGGCTAGCTGGTTTTCATAGGGTATAATGAAAGCGCGCGCGAACAATCGGGATGGGCGCCTTACGCGAACAGATAAAAGAACCCCATCGCAAACATGCCGATGCCGAGCAGGATCAAGGCAATCATCACGACGAGCAATCCTTTGTTTTTCCGGCGTCGGTAAAAAAATTCGTCAAACATGGCAAGCCTCCCTGCAGTAAAATAGTCCATTCTACTATCATACCATGTTCCCTAGCAAACTTGCCAACAGCAGATACAATAGCGGTACGGCGTTGCCGGGAACGGGCAAGTCAACTGCCATGTGGCGAAAGCAACCTGGAAGGAGCAAGATTCATCATGGAAAGCATGTGGTTGAAATACACCTTGTTGGTAGAGCAAATGACAGAGGATTTATTTGTGGCGGAAGTGTTGGGCAGCCCGTACACGCTCGGCTGGGTCGAGCCGCAGATCGAAATTTTGACGACGGAAAACGGCTATGATTACGCGGAAAATACGGAAGGGCCTGTCGTGGCGTACTTGTTTGAGCCGAAGCAGGATAGCGAAGAGGAGCATGTCGCGCGGCTTCAGGCGTACATTTCCCGCTGGAACGGCCAGGTGCAGGTCAAGGAAGTCGAGCAGGTAGCCGAAGAAAACGAGTCGTGGAAGGACGAGTTTCGTGAGGTGCGGGTCGGCAACTGGTGGGTGGCGCCTAGCTGGACGGACCCGCAGTTGCTGGCCGACGCCGAGCATGTGCTGTGGATTGATCCGGGGGCGGCGTTTGGCACCGGCTATCACGGGACGACGCAGGATATTCTTTTGCTATTGCAAGAGATGGATCTGACGGGCAAAGTCGTTTTCGACATCGGGACAGGCTCGGGCATCCTCTCCCTGTTCAGTGCGCGCAACGGTGCGCAGCATCCGGTCTGGGCCGTTGATATCAACCCGGAGAGCGAGTATCAGGTGCAAGTCAACGCGGCGAACAACGAGCTGCCAGAGGACGCGGTTCGCATCGTGATCGGCGACGCTTCCGACGCAGAGGTCGCGGCCCAGCTCCCGCCGCAGGCTGATCTGATTTTGGTCAACATCGGAGGGGACGAGAACGTCTCCATGCTTCCGCTGATTCGCGAACGAATCGCACCGGGCGGGCAAATTATTCTCTCCGGGATCGTAGACTGGAATCGGGAGGCCGTGCTCGCGGCATTCGAGGAGGCGGGCTTTCAGAAGGAAACCGAGCGCCATTCGGACGAGTGGGTGACGGTGTTGATGAAGAATACGGCTGTGAACCATTTTGTAACTACTGTGTGAGAACATAAAAAACAATCATGACAGTGGAGGGGAAAGAAATGGAGCATGTCGTCATTGCTGCTGCCGGACGTACGCCAATCGGTACGTTTGGCGGTGTCTTAAAAGATGTAAGCGCTCGCAAGCTGGCGGAGGTGGCCATTCGCGGCGTCATGGCGAGAGCGGGCCTGGAAGCATCACAGATCGACGAGGTTATTTTGGGCAACTGCATCCAGCGCACAGATGAACCGAACATCGCCAGAGTCGCGGCTATTGACGCGGGGCTGGGCAAGGAAGTGACGGGCTTTACTGTGCAGCGTCAGTGCGCGTCCGGGATGCAGGCGATTGCCAGCGGCGCGTCGCAAATTTTGCTCGGCGAAAACGAAGTGGTGATCGCAGGCGGCACAGAGAGCATGAGCAACGCTCCTTACGTGTTGAAAAACGCCAGATGGGGCCGCAGGCTCATGCACGGGGAAATGACTGATGCGATGTGGGAGCTTTTGACGGACCCGCATCACCAGATTTTGATGGGCGAGACAGCCGAGCGTCTGGCCGACTTGTACAACATCAGCCGCGAGGAGCAGGACGAAATCGCCATGCGCAGCCAGCACAACGCGATCCGGGCAATCGACAATGGGCTGTTTGCGGAGGAAATCATCGGCGTGCCGATCAAAAAACGCACCGGAGAGGTCGTCGTCACGGAAGACGAGTTCCCGAGACGCGGCGTGACGATGGAGAGCCTCGCCAAGCTGAAGCCAGGCTTTCGCGAGGATGGCACCGTGACGGCGGGCAACGCTTCCGGGCTGAACGATGGAGCTTCCGCTGTCGTGCTGATGCGGGAAGCCAAAGCGAAGGAGCTTGGTATCGAGTCGCTCGGCAGAATCGTCTCGTGGGCGACAGCCGGAGTAGAGCCGGACCTGATGGGCTACGGCCCGGTGCCCGCTGTGAAAAAGGCGTTGGCGAAGGCGGGCATGACGCTGGCCGACATGGAGCTGATCGAGGTGAACGAGGCGTTCGCCGCCCAATACCTCGCTGTCGAAAAGCTGCTCGAGCTGCCGCGCGAGATCACCAACGTAAACGGCAGCGGAATCTCGCTCGGCCATCCTGTCGGCTCCACCGGATGCCGGATCGTCGTGACCTTGCTGCACGAACTGAAGCGCCGCCAGCTCAAGCGCGGATTGGCGACACTGTGTGTTGGCGGCGGCATGGGCATGGCGATGGTCGTCGAGCGGGCGTAGCAGCAAAAGCGTTTTCTGTTGCCGCGCGCACGAAGCACGTTTAAATCAAGTCTCCCCTGTTAAAAATGGAAGCAAGCCCTGCCTCTTGAAGCAGTAGAAAAAGGCAGCGGCTGTGCTTGCAAAGGGGGAGGCTTTTTTTATGGCATTTTTTTCATTTTTGAAGCAATACAAAAAACAGATCGCGTTTCACCTGTTTTCCTGCCTGCTGGCCGGAGCGCTCGTTGCGATCGGCTACAGTGCCTATCAATATAAGCAGATGACGGAAAAATGGTACGCGCCCCTCGACGGACAGGCAAAAGGCGGGGCCAAGCAGGCGGCTGCCACTTTGCCGCCGCCGCGCGACCTGTTGACGGGCAGCGAGCCGTTGAAGCCGTTCGTCGTCATGCTGCTCGGTGTGGACAGCCGGGACGGGGAAAAAGCGCGGTCTGACACGCTGATGCTCGCCGCCGTTCATCCCGCGAAGCAGTCCGCCTACCTCATCTCGATTCCGCGGGACAGCTACATGGAGCTGCCCGGCAAAGGCCATGACAAAGTGAATCATGCGATGGCTTTTGGCGGACCGAAGCTGGTCAAGGAGACGCTGGAAACATTTCTCGATATCAAGATCGACCGCTACGTCTCTGTGGACTTCGAAGGCTTCCGCAAAATCGTCGACGAGTTGGGCGGCGTCTCGATCGACGTCAAAAAGCGGATGAAGTACAGCGACCCGAGCGACGACACGTACATTGACCTGATGCCAGGCTTGCAGGTGCTGTCCGGCGAACAGGCGCTGGGTTACGCGCGCTACCGCAAAAGCGATCTGGGCAAAGAAGACAGCGACTACCAGCGGATCAACCGCCAGCAGGAGATTTTGGCCGCCCTGGCGCAAAAGGGCACTTCGGCGCAAATGTACACGAAGGCGTTCAAGCTGATGGAGATTTTGGGCCAGCACGTCAAAACCGATCTGACCGATCAGGAAATCGCTTCGCTGCTGTTGAGCTACGGCGACGGGACGCGGAACAAAATCAAGACCGATACGCTGGTCGGGCAGGACGAGCGCATCTGGCACAACGGCATCGTAGGCTGGTATCATCTCGTGCCGACAGCGGAGCGCGAGCGGGTTCGCCAGCAGGTGCTCGCGGCGCTGCAGCCGTGACGAACGAGGGAAGGCGCTGAAAACAGACATACTCCGCTTGAACGGGACGACGAAGGCTTCGCCAATCTATTTGGCGAAGCCACGTTTTCTTATCCAAAAACATTTTTAATTGGAAAATTAACTATCTTTCGAATACAATAGCAATAAGGAAGAGATTATGAATGACGATCATAGGGGAGGGGCAAGGCCATTGAAGGGATGGAGGGAATGACTATGTCAAATGCCAAGCCTTGGATTGCCAATTACCCGTCCGAAACTGCACCGTCACTGGATTACCCCCGTATTCCGCTGACGCAATTTCTCGTGCAGTCGGCTGCATCGTACCCGGACAACAACGCGATTTACTTCATGGGCAAGACGATTTCGTACCGGGAGCTTTTGGAACTGTCTTACCGATTTGCCAACGCGCTGGTCAAACGGGGCGTGCAAAAAGGCGACCGTGTGGCGATCATGCTGCCGAATACCCCGCAAGCCGTCATCAGCTATTACGGCGCGCTGTTTGCAGGCGCGATCGTAGTGATGACGAACCCGCTCTACACGGAGCGCGAGCTGATTCACCAACTGGAAGACTCCGGCGCAGAGACGATCATCACGCTGGATTTGCTGTACAAGCGCGTAGCGCAAGTCCGCTCGTCCACACCACTCAAACGTATTTTTGTGACAAGTGTTGGCGATTTTCTTCCCTTATTGAAAAAATGGCTGTATCCGCTGGTTCAGAAAAAACAGGGGCAAACTCCGCAGGTTACATACAGCGCAGATGTTGAGCCTTTTCTTTCCGCCGTAAAAGAAAGCGCTGTCACCCCTGTCCATGTGCCAATCGACCCGGAACAGGACATCGCCCTGCTCCAGTACACGGGCGGCACGACAGGGGTAGCCAAAGGCGTCATGCTGACGCATGCCAATCTGATCGCCAATGCGATGCAGTGCCAGGCTGTCCTCTACAAGCTGCGCAGAGGCGGCGAGCGAATTTTGGGCGTGCTTCCGCTCTTTCACGTCTACGGCATGACGACAGTGATGAACAAAGGCATTTGCATTGCCGCAGAAATCATCCTCGTGCCGAAGTTCGAGGTCAAACAAATTTTCGAGATGATCGACAAGCGCAAGCCGACCTTGTTCCCCGGCGCGCCGACGATGTACATCGCCCTGATTAATCACCCCGACCGGAAAAACCACGACCTGTCTTCGATCGAGGCGTGTGTCAGCGGTTCGGCGCCGCTTCCCGTCGAGGTCAAGGTCAAGTTCGAGGAACTGACAGGAGGCAAGCTCGTGGAAGGCTACGGCCTGACGGAAGCATCGCCAGTGACCCACTCCAACCCGATCTGGGAAAAAAGCATTACCGGCAGCATCGGCATGCCTTGGCCGGATACGGACTGTCGCATCCTCGACACGGTCACAGGAGAAGAGCTGCCGCAGGGCGAGGTCGGCGAGCTGGCGGTCAAAGGGCCGCAGGTCATGCTCGGCTACTGGAACCGCCCGGAGGAGACAGCCGCGGTCTTGAAGGATGGCTGGCTGCTGACGGGTGACGTAGGGTACATGGACGAAAACGGCTACTTCTACATCGTCGACCGCAAAAAGGACATGATAATCGCAGGAGGCTTCAACATTTATCCGCGCGAGGTGGAGGAAGTGCTGTTCGAGCATCCGTCCATCCAGGAGGCGGCTGTCATCGGCGTTCCGGACCCGTATCGCGGCGAGACGGTAAAGGCGTTCATCGTCTTCAAGGACGGCAAGCAGGCGAGCGAGGAAGAACTCGAAGCGCATTGCCGCAAGAAGCTCGCCGCCTACAAAATTCCGCGAAAGTACGAGTTTCGCACAGAACTGCCCAAGACGATGGTGGGCAAAGTGCTGCGCAGGCAGTTGCAGGAAGAAGACAAAGCTCGCCAGGAAGCACAGGACGAGATCAAAACAAGCTGACGCACAGATGCTGCCGTTCGGCTCGCGTCCCTTTGAGGAAGCGGCCATTTTTGTGAGCTTGCACGGGACAGGCTGTCGCCGTCATTCATGTTCACGCCGGGCAATTGACAGCGCCGGGTTCCTGTATTAAACTGATTTTATGAATGAATAATCATTCATTTCGGAAATTGTCTTATCATCATTGCGAGTAAAGATGGAGGTTATTATGGCAAAAAAAACGGGGGAAAAGTATCAAGCCATTATTGATGCTGCTGTACGGGTAATCGCCAGACAAGGCTATTACAGCGCCCAGGTATCCAAGATTGCAAAAGAGGCGAAGGTAGCAGACGGCACCATATACCTCTATTTTGAAAACAAGGATGATATCCTGATTTCGTTGTTCAACGAGAAGATGGGTCAGTTCGTGGACAAAAACCGCAAACGGATTTTCGAAGCGACATCCATCGAGCAAAAATTGTACGTCCTCGTGCATGCCCACTTGAGCCAGTTGGCCAAAGACCACGATTTGGCAAAAGTTACGCAGATTGAGCTGCGCCAGGCCAATCCGGTCATCAGCGAAGGCATCGGCAACGTGATGAAGCAATATTTCAACCTGATCGAAGAAATCATCCGGGAAGGGATAGAGCAAGCGGTGTTCCGGCCGGATCTGGACGTCAGGATGACGAGGAAAATGATTTTTGGCACGCTGGATGAAGTGACGACATCTTGGGTCATGAAGCAGTGCAAGTACGATCTTGTCTCTCATGTTGATTCCATTCATAACCTCTTCCTGTTCGGTATGAAGGGAAAAGAATGAAAGAAAAGCTTTTTTTGTGCGAAAACGTTTGTTACAATGGAAACAGCAAGACTGAGCGTTCGCTCAGAAGGGATAAATAGCCTGTTTGTTCATAGGGATTAGTTTGGGGGGAGAGGCATGGATTCGCATTGGAATGTAGAGATCGCTGATCGCGTCGCTGTCGTGACGATCAGCAACCCGCCCGCTAACGCACTGGGTAGAGCGGTGCTCGATGAATTGAGTGAACTTTTGAACCAGTTGGAAAACAACGCGGAAGTCAAAGCGATTGTCTTGACTGGAGAAGGCCGGTTTTTCATTGCGGGAGCCGATATCAAGGAATTTACCCAATTGGCCCCTGCTGAAGCGGAAGCGATGGCGAGGAGAGGCCAAGCGTTGTTCGACCGACTGGAGACATTCCCGAAGCCCATTATCGCAGCCATTAACGGCGCTTGCCTGGGTGGCGGACTGGAACTTGCGATGGCTTGCCATATACGCTTTGCCGCAGTCGAAGCGAAGCTGGGACTGCCGGAGCTGAATCTGGGACTCATCCCTGGCTACGGCGGAACGCAGCGCTTGCCGCGACTGGTCGGCAGAGGAAAAGCGACCCAACTGATTCTCACCTCTGAGATGATCGGCGGCGAGGAAGCTTTGCGCATCGGACTCGTGGAAGCGGTATATCCAGCCGAACAGTTGCTCGCGGAAGCGAAGAAGCTGGCCTACGCCATCACCCAAAAAAGCTCTGTCACGCTCAGGCTCGCCCTGGAATCTGTCCACAACACCGTGCAGCTTGGCTCGGCGGAAGGACTGGAGCAGGAAGCGAAAAAATTCGGCGAGGCATTTGCGTCAGAAGATATGAAGGAAGGCGTGGCAGCGTTTTTGGAAAAGCGCGCGCCGCAGTTTACAGACAAGTAACCCGATGATTGCAGCATCACCAGTACGAGGAACCATTAAGGAGGAGGCATCCTGATGAATATCGTGGTTGTGTTGAAGCAGACGTTTGACACAGAAGAAAAAATCGTCATCCAAAACGGGCAAATTTCCGAGGATGGCGTGGAGTTCATCATCAATCCATACGATGAGTACGCGGTAGAAGAAGCGATCAAGCTCAAGGAGGAGCACGGCGGCGAAGTGACAGTGGTAAGCGTAGGGCCGGACCGCGTGGAAAGCTCTTTGCGCACTGCGCTCGCGATGGGAGCGGACAAAGCTGTGCTCGTGGATGACGAGTCTTTGTTTGGCGACGAATACACAACGGCAAAAGTGCTTGCTGCGGTTGCGAAAAAAGTCGGGTTTGACATCATCATCGGTGGACAGATGGCGGTAGACTCCGGCGCAGGCCAGGGCGGCCCGCGTCTTGCAGAAGAGCTGGGCATCAACCACGTATCCACCGCTGTGAAGCTGGAAGTAGACGGCACCACTGTTCGCGTAGAGCGCGACGTGGAAGGCGATCTGGAAGTCGTGGAAACAAGCCTGCCGGTGCTGATTACCGCACAGCAAGGGCTGAACGAGCCGCGCTATCCTTCTCTCCCCGGAATCATGAAAGCGAAGAAAAAGCCGCTGGAGCGACTCAGCGCAGACGATTTGGGCCTGACTGCCGAAGCAGTGAAGGCAAAAACCGAGATCGTCGACCAGACCTTGCCAGCGAAAAAGCAGGCGGGCCGCATTCTCACTGGCGATTTGGCAGCCCAGACGTCGGAATTGGTGCAACTGTTGCGCAATGAAGCGAAAGTGATCTAAGCGAGAGGGAGAGGATATCCATGAAAAAAGTACTTGTACTCACAGAAGTACGTGACGGACAACTTCGCAACGTGTCGCTGGAAGCGTTGGCTGCAGCACAAGCATTGGCCGAGGGTGGCGAAATCGTCGCGGGAGTATTCGGGGCAGACGCGGCAGCGCATGCGCCAGTATTGGCACAGCATGGAGCAAGCACGGTTTACACGGCGGATCACGAGGCACTCGCCCAGTACACGCCTGACGCCTATACACAAGCACTTGTGCAGTTGATCGAGCTGGCCTCTCCTGATGCCGTTATTTTGGGGCATACGGCAATCGGCCGCGACGTCGCGCCGCGGGTGGCGGCGAAGCTCGGCTACGGCCTGGTCTCCGATGTGACGAGCATCGAAGCGGGTCCTGTGTTCGTTCGTCCGATTTATGCGGGCAAAGCTTTCCAACAACGCAAATTCGTAGACGGGAAAATTTTCATCACCATCCGTCCAAACAATATCGCTATCGGCACGCCGGACGCTGCGAAAAAGGCGATTGTCGTTCCGGTTGACCTGGAAATCAAAGATTTGCGCACGATTGTCAAAGAAGTCGTGCGCAAAACAAGCGGCAAAGTGGACTTGTCCGAAGCGAAAGTTGTCATCTCCGGCGGCCGCGGCGTGAAGAGCGCGGAAGGCTTCCAGCCGCTGTATGAGCTGGCAGACGTGCTCGGTGCGGCTGTAGGCGCGTCCCGTGGCGCGTGCGACGCCGACTACTGCGACTACTCGATGCAAATCGGGCAGACGGGAAAAGTCGTAACGCCTGACCTGTACATTGCGTGCGGCATTTCCGGGGCGATCCAGCACTTGGCGGGCATGTCCAGCTCCAAGGTGATCGTCGCGATCAACAAAGACCCGGAAGCGCCGATCTTCCAGGTGGCGGATTACGGCATCGTAGGCGATCTGTTCGAAGTGTTGCCACTGCTTACTGCCGAGTTCAAAAAAGTGTTGGTCTAAGGCTGAGCAGGCCGTTGAAAATGTCAAGAAGCGTCCCGCAAGAGGGGACGCTTTTTTTGTCTCAAGCCCTTACGTTACACTGTTCTTGCTTGTTATAATAAACCCAAGGAGAGGTGAGCGGCATGAGTGAAGAGCTGTTGCAACAACTGATTCACATGGTGGGGGAGAACAACCGGATCGTCAAAGAGGTTCAGCAGGAGCTGCGGGAGTTCAAGGCAGAGATGTACGAGTTCAGGGCGGAAATGTACGCGTTTCGCGACGAGATGTACGCGTTTCGTGAAGAGATGTACGCGTTTCGTGAAGAGATGTACGCGTTTCGTGAAGAGATGTACGCATTTCGTGAAGAGATGTACGACTTCCGCGACGACGCGATTCAGCGGCTGGAGCGTTTGGAGCGCCAAGACAAGCTGATCGAGGCCGATATCGACCTGCTGCACAAAAAGGTGAGCGATCATGAGCGGGAAATCAATCGCATCAAGCAAGTAGGGCAATAAAGCAAAAAGCAACCGATAAGGGAAGAAGCGACTGGATAGACTATAGCGTGAAGTGCGCACAAAGTGCGGGGCGCCATAGTCATTTTTGTTTTTGGATGATATACTGAAGTAGCATTTGACCCTTTTTTAGTAATTGACTTTTCGAGGAGGTAACTTTCCATGGCAATTGTTAATGCAACTGACAACACCTTTTCCCAGGAAGTAGAGCAAGGCGGTACGGTCCTGGTTGACTTCTGGGCTCCTTGGTGCGGCCCTTGCAAAATGATCGCTCCTGTGCTGGAGCAAATCGACGGCGAAGTCGGCTCCAAGCTCAAAATCGTCAAAGTAAACGTTGACGACAATCCGGATTCTGCAGGCCGTTTTGGCGTTATGTCCATCCCGACCTTGATCGTCTTCAAGGATGGCCAGCCTGTCGATAAAGTAATCGGTTTCCAACCAAAAGAAGCTCTCATGGCAACCGTAGGCAAACACCTGTAAACAAGCAAACAGACAGCATGAGAAAGCGGCGAGAACAAGCCGCTTTTCTCATTCCCGAAACGCTGCCGCACCCGTTTTTGGACGAGCATAATTGTAAGCGCATTCAACGTGATGGTACATAATGGTTGCGGCTTCCAACCGAGCGATCGTTTGTCAAAAAATTAAGTTTACTCAGAGAAAATTATTTGCCTTTTTTGAATGCTTTTATTAAACTTCATATATTCAGTCTATTTAGAAAGATTAAGGGAGGCTTTTCGATGAAGGTGAAGGGGTTTCAGTTGTGGCGATCTCTGGCAACGATTTCGTTAGGCGCAGTGTTGATGGCGGGATGTGGAAGCGGGGGAGGAACTTCCAGCACGCCAGCAGCAGGGAACAGCGATTCGCAGCCGGCAGCCAGTGCAGACGGGCAAGAATTTACGGCTAAAATCGGTGTGGTCAGCTTTCTCTCCGGTTCTGGCGCAGCATACGGGGAAGCGCAAAAGGCAGGCTTGGAACTGGCATTGGGCGAGCTGAATGAAGCGAATAAAGGCAAGCTCAAGATCGAGCTTAAGTTCGAGGATTCGGCGGGGGAAAAAGACGGAGCGATCAACGCCGTAAATAAACTGATTAATCAGGATAATGTCGTCGCGATCATCGGGCCGACGCTCTCGGGCGAAATGTTCGCTGCCGGACCAGTCGCGAACGAATCGGAAACGCCGATCTTCGGTATTTCCAACACATCCGAGGGCATCAACGACATCGGCGAATACGTCTTCCGCAACTCGCTGCCTGAATCGATTGCGATTCCGACAGCAATGAAAGCGGCAGTCGAGAAAAACGGCCTGAAAAAAGTGGCGCTCATTTACGCTTCCAACGACGATTTCTCTGTGAATGGCTACAAGGTCATGAAAGCTACGGCTGAAAAAATGGGCCTGGAAATTACCGGGGAAGCTACTTTTGCTAACGGAGACGTCGACTTTTCCGCCCAACTGACCAAGCTGAAACAAGGCAACCCGGACGCGCTGCTCGTATCTGCGCTGTACAAAGAAGGCTCCATGGTTGTGAAAAAAGCGCGCGAGCTCGGCATCACCGGAACGATCCTTGGCGGAAATGGTTTCAATAATCCGAAAGTTTTTGAAATTGCAGGCCCGGCAGCCGAAGGGTTGATTGTGGCGACTCCGTTCAGCCCTGAGAAGCAGGACGAAAAGGTACAAGCCTTTGTCAAGGCGTTCGAAGCCAAATACAACAAGAAGCCTGACCAATTCGCAGCGCAAGCGTACGATTCGCTGTACATCATGTCGCAGTCTCTGCTTGCAGCAGGCAAAGCCGAGCGTGAAGCGTTGCGCGAACAGCTTGCCCAGTTGAAAGACTTTACGGGTGTATCCGGCAAGCTTTCCTTCGATGAGAAGCGCAACCCGATCGGAGACGCAGTAGTCGTTGTCGCGAAAGATGGAAAATTCGTCCCGTTTGAATAGGATGATGCCCGGGGCAACCCGGGCTCTTCTTTCCCATCGGCAATGACGTTTTCTCGCTGGATCAGAAAGGACGAGGCGTGCGCTTTCGCTTGCTGATCCAGCGAGAATAACGGCTGGTTTTCGCGTGGCAGGCAACCATTTTACAGTGAGGTGAGGCAGTTGTTTTGGCAGCAATTAGTCAATGGCTTGACAGTAGGTAGCACTTATTCCTTGATTGCGCTGGGCTACACGCTCATTTTCGGCGTGCTCGGAATCATCAATATGGCTCATGGACAAATTTTCATTTTTGGCTCGCTCGTTGGCCTCGTGCTGATGACAAGCATGAACATGCCGCTTGGCGTCGCGCTGCTCGCGGCAGTGGTCATCTCGGCGGCTCTCGGACTGGTGCTGGAGTACACAGCGCTGCGGCCGCTGCGCAAGAAAAACGTTCCCCACCTGGCTTCGCTCATCAGTACGATCGGGTTTGCCATTTTGGTGGAGGAAGCGATGCACAAGTTTTTTGGCGCGGACTCGCGGGCGTTCCCGCAATCGTTTGGAAGTCAGCCGCTTGATCTGGGCATCATTCAAATTCGCAGCGTGGATCTTGTCATTTTGGGAATCTCCATCCTTCTCATGTTTGTCCTGCACTTCTGGATTCAAAAGACGAAGATGGGTAAAGCGATCCGGGCGACGGCGGAAAATACGGATACGGCAAACCTTTTGGGCATCAACACCAACATGGTGATCGTCGTCACGGTCATCATCGCCTCTGCTCTCGGCGGTGTGGCGGGCATTTTGATCGGCATGGCGTATTCCGCCCTCATTCCTACGATGGGGATGACGCTCGGGTTCAAGGGGCTGGCGGTGTTGATTCTGGGCGGCGTCGGCAGCATTCCCGGAGCGATGGTGTGCGGCGTTTTGCTCGGAATCATCGAGGTGTTTACCGTTGCCTACGGAGACTCGTCTTATCGCGATGCCGTGGCGTTCGGCCTCATCATCGTGATTTTGTTGCTGAAGCCGGAAGGACTATTTGGACGCAAAGCGTAAAGGAGGTGCAAACATTGGACATTCTCAATCCGTATAACTTACAGGTGTTTACCTTTATTTTGCTGAACAGCATCTTGGCGATCAGCATTTACATCACGCTCTCCACCGGACAGCTCTCGCTGGGGCATGCCGGATTCATGAGCATCGGCGCCTTCACGGCGAGTATTTTGACCAAGCAGGCGGACATGCCGCTGTTTGTTGCCATCCTCATCGGCGGTTTGGCGGCAGGCTTGATCGCTCTGCTCATCGGCGCGCCAACCTTGAAGCTGCACGGCTTGTACCTGGCGATTGCCACTCTCGGCTTTGGCGAGGTCATTCGCGTCATTTTGCTTAATCTGGAGATTACGAACGGGGCGTTGGGGCTGACCGGCCTGCAATCCATCGGCAATTATTTGTACGATTTTGAGAAAGCGATCGGGCTGAAAGCGACGACATTGGGCGTCTCCGTCATGCAAATGAAAGCTTTGTCTACGTGCCTGTTCATGCTGTTGTTGTTCGCTGTCATTCTCTTTTTGACGCTGCGTCTGAACAAGTCCAGGCTCGGCCGGGCGTTCGAAGCGATCAAGGCGGACGAGACAGCGGCGCGGGCGATGGGCCTGCAAGTGGCGTACTACAAAATGCTCGCCTTCGTCATCGGATCGGTGCTCGCCGGCGTGTGCGGCGGCTTGTTCGCGCACATTACGACGACGATTACGCCGGACGATTTCAACTACCACAAAGTCGTGGAAATTCTCTCCTTTGCCGTGATCGGGGGAAGCGAGGTCGTGTGGGGACCATTGTTTGGCGCGCTCGTGCTGACGGCGCTGCCGGAAGTTTTGCGCGGCCTGGCCGAATACAAAATGCTCATGTACGGTCTGATTATGGTCGGCGTGATGGCTTTCCGTCCACACGGTCTGATCGGTACCGATACTTTCAAAAAATGGTTCAAAAAAGACAAAAGCAAGGCGAAGGGGGGACTGTGAGATGTTGCTGGAACTGGCGAACGTAGGAAAAAGCTTTGGCGGCATCACGGCCCTGCGCGATGTGTCCTTTTCCGTGCGCGAAGGGGAGATTGTCGGCCTGATCGGCCCGAACGGCGCCGGAAAGACGACGATCTTCAATATGGCCACCGGAATTTTTGCGCCGACGACAGGCACCTTTTCCTTTGCCGGACAGACGCTGAACGGGATGCCGCCGAACAAAATCACGGAAATGGGGATTGCCCGCACGTTTCAAAATATTCGCCTCTTTGGTCACATGAGCGCATTCGACAACGTCAAGGTAGGTTGCCATGCGCGGATGAAGGCGGGGTTTTGGGCTTCGCTTTTGCGCACGCCTGGCCAGCGGTCCGAGGAGAAGGCGGTTGCGAAAAAAGCGGAACAATTGCTGGAGTTTGTCGGGCTGTCCGACGTGGCAGACGTCCGCTCGGATACGCTCGCGTACGGGCAGCAGCGCCGTCTGGAAATCGCCAGGGCGCTCGCGACCGAGCCGAAGCTATTGCTTTTGGACGAGCCTGCTGCCGGGATGATCGAGACAGAGACGAAAGCGCTGATGGAACTGGTGCGCAAAATTCGCGATGACGGCACGACCGTCTTGCTGGTCGAGCACGACATGGGGCTGGTCATGAACTTGTGCGAGAAAGTCGTCTGCATCAATTTCGGCGTGAAAATTGCGGACGGAACGCCGGAAGAGGTACAAAACAACCCCGATGTGATCGAGGCATACTTGGGCAAGGAGGAAGAATAGCATGCTGCACGTACAAAACCTTTCGACCTCCTACGGTCAAATCAAGGCGATTCGCGGCATTACGCTGGAAGTGCCGGAAGGAAAGATCGTCTCTCTCATCGGCGCCAACGGAGCAGGCAAAACGACGACGATGCGCACGATCGCCGGCCAACTAAAGCCGGAGGCAGGCAGCATTACGTTTTGCGGGGAGCGCATGGACGGCAAAAAGCCGCACCAGATCGTGAAAAGCGGACTGGCGCTCGTGCCGGAAGGGCGGGCGATCCTCGGCAAAATGACCGTGCTGGAAAACCTCGAAATGGGCGCTTTCCAACGCAACGACACCCAAGGCATCAAGGACGACATGGAAAAAATGATGACCTGGTTTCCGATTTTGAAAGAACGGCTGACCCAGTTGGGCGGTACGATGTCTGGCGGGCAGCAGCAAATGCTGGCGATTGCCAGAGCTTTGATGTCGCGCCCCAAGCTGCTGCTTTTGGACGAGCCGTCCATGGGACTGGCCCCGATTGTGGTGGCAGACATTTTCAAAGTCATCAAGCAGATTAATGCGGAAGGCACGACGGTGCTGATCGTCGAGCAAAACGTCAAGCAGGCACTGAAAATCGCCGATTACGGCTATGTGCTGGAAGCCGGCCAGATTGTTCTCGACGGGGCGGCTGACGCGCTGTTGAACGATGAGCGCGTCAAAGAAGCGTACTTGGGCGGACGCAAGCATTAAAAGCTGGCTGTCAGAGGAAAACTGTCGCTTTCAGATCGAAGCGGCAGTTTTTTTGCTGCCCGATCCGTGGTACTATGGGAGTAGAACGTATATTCTTATCAGAAGAAAACCATGGAAGGAAGCCAGATGCGGATGCCAACCAAACTGACGAGAGAGCAAACGGAATATCTCGTGTTGCAAGTGCAACGGTATTTTCACGCAGAACACGGCGAGGAGCTGGGCAACCTGGAGACGGAAGAGCTGATCGCCTTCTTTTCCAGAGAGCTCGGGCCGTTTTACTATAACCAGGGCGTACAGGACAGCCGCAAGCTGTTGCTGGAGCGGATGAACGCCCTGGAGGATGAGCTGTACGTCCTGGAACAGCCCGTCATGAAAAAACGCTAAAGCGAAAGCCGTTAAAAGGAAAAAGGAGGTGCAGCCATGAACCGTACCTTGAAAGACAAGCTGGCTGTGCTGCCAGAAAAGCCCGGCTGCTACCTGATGAAAAATGCAAACGGGGAAATTATATACGTCGGAAAAGCCAAGGTGCTGAAAAACCGCGTGCGCTCGTACTTCACCGGAAGCCATAACGGGAAGACGCAGCTTCTGGTCAGCGAGATCGCGGACTTTGAGTATATCGTGGTGTCGTCTGCGATCGAGGCGTTATTGCTGGAGTGCAACCTCATCAAAAAGCACGACCCGCGCTATAACGTCATGCTTCGCGACGACAAAACCTACCCATACATCAAAATTACGAACGAAGCGCAGCCGCGGCTGGAAATTACCCGCAAGGTGCTGAAAGACAAGGCGAAATACTTCGGGCCGTACCCGAATGCAGGCGACGCGTCCGAGGTGAAAAAGCTGCTCGACCGGCTCTATCCTTTGCGCAAATGCCGCAACATGCCTAAGCAGGTATGTTTGTACTACCATTTGGGCCAATGTCTCGCCCCCTGTGTGTACGAGGTTTCGGCTGAAGAAAACCAGCGACTGGTAGATGAGATCAGCCGCTTCCTCGACGGCGGACACGAGCAGATGAAGCAGCAGCTCACGGAAAAAATGCTCCAGGCCGCAGAGGCGATGGAGTTTGAGCGGGCCAAGGAGTTCCGCGATCAGATCAAGAGCATCGAAGCGGTGATGGAGAAGCAGAAAATTACGTTCACCGATACGGTTGACCGCGACATTATCGGCTTTGCCGTGGAAAAAGGCTGGATGTGCATTCAAATTTTTTACATGCGCCAGGGCAAGATGATCGAGCGGCAGACGACCTCCTTCCCTTACTACGGAAACGAGAGCGAGGACTTCATGTCGTACGTCACCCAGTTTTACTACGACAAGCAAAACGCGCTGCCCAAAGAAATTTTGCTGCCGGAGGAAAGCGAGCCGGAGCTGTTGAGTGAATGGCTGGGAGTCAAGGTGTTGACGCCCAAGCGCAGCAAAAAGCGCGAACTGGTGCAGATGGCTTGTGAAAACGCGCGGATCGCCCTGCAGGAAAAGTTCGCCCTGATGTCCAAGGACGACGCGCGGACCGTTCAGGCGGTGCACAACCTGGGGCATGTGCTGGGGATCGGCGTCCCGCACCGGATCGAGGCGTTCGACAACTCCAACATCCAAGGAACCGAGCCTGTGTCGGCGATGATTGTCTTTACGGACGGCCGTCCGGACAAAAAGGAATACCGCAAGTTCAAGATCAAGACAGTCGAAGGGCCGGACGATTACGGCTCCATGCGCGAGGTAATCCGCAGACGGTATTCGCGCTTGCTGAAGGAAAACCAGCCGCTGCCCGATCTGATCGTCATCGACGGGGGCAAAGGGCAGATCAGCGCCGCCATGGACGTGCTGGAAAACGAGCTGGGGCTGTACATCCCGGTCTGCGGCCTGGCCAAAGACGAAAAGCACAAAACCGCGCAGTTGATGTACGGCGATCCGCCGGAGCCGGTGAATCTGAAGCGGGACAGCTACGAATTTTACTTGCTGCAGCGCATTCAGGACGAGGTGCACCGGTTTGCGATTACGTTTCACCGACAATCCCGGACGAAGACGATGCTCTCCTCCCAGCTCGACGAAATACCGGGCATCGGCGAAAAGCGGCGCAAGCTGTTGTTTACCCATTTTGGCTCGCTGAAAAAAATGCGCGAGGCGACGGTGGAGGATTTCCGGCAGTTGGGGATCGGCGACAAGCTGGCGAAGCAGATTATCGCCCATTTGCGCAAGCTGGAATCGTAACGTTTTTTTCAAAAAGCGATTGAACCGTTCGGATTCCCGTGATATAATGCGTTTCAAACAGAATAGTTAGCCTCACTTCCCTTATGAAGTGAGGTAGAGGCGCGAAAACCAAGAGTACCACCCTGAGATCGGGTATCTGTGAAGGGAGCGGGAAAGGGGAATTCGCCGAAGTGTGGAGGAAAACCCGTAGTTCTCCATGCTGGGTCTGCATTGAACAAGTGCAGGACTGTCATCTGGCTCTTAACCGGCGTCAGATGGAGTGCTATCTCACGGTGTGTCAATGTGAGCGGTGATAGGTGTTGTCCTGTCATGTGCTGCATTGTCCGCGTGTATTGGGAGGGAGGAACCGGTATGTCGAAACAGTAGGCAGCGGCAGGTACTTATTCCTTGTCGGTGCCTTTTTTATAAAGTGACAGGTAAAATTTTCCATAAACGAGTAAGCGAAAACAAGCTAATAAAACGAGAGAAAACGATACATTCTACAAACATTGGATATGAGAAAAGGGAGAGAAGCCGCATGGGGTTGATCGTGCAGAAATACGGAGGCACCTCTGTAGGGACTATTGAGCGAATTTTACGAGTTGCGGACCGAATTATCAGCTACAAAGAAGAAGGGCATGACCTGGTAGTCGTCGTGTCTGCGATGGGCAAATCTACCGACGTCCTGGTAGATATGGCCAAACAGATCAGCGCCTACCCTTCCGAGCGTGAAATGGATATGCTGCTGACCACGGGGGAGCAAGTATCGATCGCATTGCTCGCGATGGCCTTGCATTCCAAAGGCTACGATGCCATTTCTTTGACTGGCTGGCAGGCCGGAGTGACGACAGAAGCGATCCACGGCCGGGCGCGGATCAAGCAAATTGATCCACAGCGCATTCAGGCGGAGCTCGGTCGAGGCCGCGTCGTGATTGTGGCAGGGTTCCAAGGTCTTAGCGACGAAGGAGAAATTACAACGCTCGGCCGCGGTGGATCGGATACATCGGCGGTTACGCTGGCAGCCAGCCTGAATGCTGACAAATGCGAGATTTTTACAGACGTTTCTGGCGTTTACACGGCCGACCCGCGCATGGTGCCGGCAGCAAGCAAGCTGAATACGATCTCGTATGATGAAATGCTGGAGCTTGCCAATCTCGGCGCAGGCGTCCTGCATCCGCGTTCGGTGGAGGCTGCGAAAAAATACAAGGTACGGCTGGTGGTCCGCTCCAGCTTTACTGCCGAAGAGGGTACGTACGTTGAGGAGGTTGCCAACATGGAAACAGGAAGAGTAGTAAGTGGAGTCGCGCATGACGAAGATGTCGCCAAAGTTACGGTTGTCGGGATGCCTGCAAAGGTGGGGACTCTTTCCCGCCTGTTCAATACACTCGCAGACAACCAGGTGAACGTCGACATCATCATTCAAAGCTCCTACGATGCCGCTGTCACGAACATTTCGTTTACGGTCGCGGCAGATGACTTGAAAAAGGCGCTGGATACGCTGGAAAACAACAAAGCGGAGCTGGGCTTCGAAAAAGTCGACTTCGAGCAAAACTTGACCAAAGTGTCCATCGTCGGCTCCGGCATGGTGAACAATCCGGGGGTTGCCGCTGAGATGTTCCGCGTTTTGGCTGAAAAAGAAATTTCTATTAAAATGGTTTCGACGTCGGACATCAAAGTGTCCTGCGTTATTCCTGCTGGCCAAACCGAGCTTGCCGTTCGCAGCCTGCATACGGCATACGGACTTGATGTGGCGGAAACAGCAGTCGTGCACGGCTTATAAGAAGCAAATGCTCCCTCGCCCGCTGGCAGAGGGGGCATCTTTTTGAATGATTCGCGAGTGCGGGTTCCCGCTGCCTTTTGCAATGACAAAAGTATGGCAGTATCCCGCACAAAGGCGAACGGCTTGTTTATTTTTGCGTCCGCACCTTGATAAGAATGCGGGACGAGCTTTCGATCTCCAGTTGTGCGGACGTGTCCTTGCCCTTCCACTGCTCGATGCTGCCGGCGATGATTCCGGCTTCTAGTGACAAGGCGCGGCTGAGCCGCTCGGGCGTTTGGTAGTTGTAGATAGTGTGCGAGAGCTTGTAGACGATCGCGTCTGCCGTTTCTTCCACGAGATCGAGCTGTCCCAGCCCAAGGCGGATAAAAGGGAGAATCGGGCCCGTGGAAGACTGAACCGGAATTTTCCGGCCGATGTCTTTGCCCAGCCAGTACAATATCGGGCTTTCGCTGTCTCCCAATAAGGCGTTCGTCAATGTTTCGCGGAGCAGATGGTAGCCGAGATAAGGCATGTGCATGCGTTCGGCCACCGGAATCGTGTGGGGCGGCAACAGGGCTGCCAACTGATCGGTATCTTTCATCTCGCTTCCCTCCTGTCTGTACTAGATTATGAGAGGGAGGCTTGCTTCATGACCGATTAAGAGAAAAAATAGTGAAACTAAACAAAGTTATTCTATCAATGTATTTAGTCTACTGATTGTCTTGACGCTATGTGTCGACAAGAGTACAATTGGATTTGGTCAAAGTTTTGCCCAACTTTTTTTCGTATTTTGACACATTCCGACAAAGTTAGGCGGGGAGAGAGCTAACGGTTTTTTGGCATGTCTAATGGGTCAGGCAATGGGTTAGGATATGGGAGAAAGGTCCATAAAAGAGCGCTACATACACTGAAAGGGGGACCATTGTATGGCGAAAGGCCATAGCTTTCTCAGTCACAAGCTGCACTCACTTCTTGGTTTGTTTCCGATCGGGCTCTTCCTGCTGTTCCACTTGACAGCCAACTACCAGGCGACCCGTGGAGCAGAAGCTTTCAACCAGACGGTAGGTCTGATTGAAAACGTTCCACTTCTGCTTGTAGTTGAATTTGTCTTCATCTACATCCCGATCCTGTTTCACGCTGTTTACGGTCTCTACATCGCGTTCCAAGCGAAACAAAACGTAGGGAACTTCGGTTACTTCAGAAACCACATGTTTCTGTGGCAACGGGTAACAGGTATCATTACCCTCATTTTCATTGTTTGGCACGTATGGGAAACTCGCATTCAGAAGGCATTGGGTGCACATGTTGACTTCGACATGGTCGCAAACATTTTCAGCAGCCCAGCAATGATCGTATTCTACACAATCGGGATTATCAGCACGGTTTTCCACTTCTCCAACGGACTCTGGTCGTTCCTGGTTCACTGGGGAATTACGGTTGGACCACGTTCCCAACGAATTGCAACATACTTCACTATGGTCGTATTCGTAGTTGTAACCTTCATCGGATTGCGTGCGATGTCGGCTTTCATTCTGTAGGGATAGGGGGACTAAATCATGGCAAAAGGTAAACTTATCATTGTCGGTGGTGGATTGGCCGGCTTGATGGCTACTATCAAAGCTGCAGAAAAAGGCGTTCCCGTTCAGTTGTTCTCCCTGGTTCCGGTAAAACGTTCCCACTCTGTTTGTGCACAGGGCGGTATCAACGGTGCGGTAAATACCAAAGGGGAAGGCGACTCCACATGGGAGCACTTCGACGATACAGTTTACGGTGGAGACTTCTTGGCAAACCAACCACCAGTAAAAGCAATGTGCGATGCAGCACCTGGAATTATCTATATGCTTGACCGGATGGGCGTCATGTTCAACCGCACACCAGAAGGTCTGTTGGACTTCCGCCGTTTCGGGGGAACAAAACATCACCGTACTGCGTTTGCAGGTGCGACAACCGGACAACAACTGCTGTACGCGCTGGACGAGCAAGTACGCCGCTACGAAGCAGAAGGTCTGGTTACCAAGTACGAATATTGGGATTTCCTCGGAGCCGTTTTGGACGAGACAGGAACCTGTCGCGGGATTACCGCGCAAAACATGCGTTCCGGTGAAATTCAATCCTTCCGTGCAGATGCCGTTATTTTGGCAACAGGCGGCCCTGGTATCATCTTCGGTAAATCGACCAACTCGATCATCAACACAGGTACAGCAGCGTCTGCCGCTTACCAGCAAGGCGTAATCTACGCCAACGGTGAGATGATCCAGATTCACCCGACTGCGATTCCGGGCGACGACAAGCTGCGTCTGATGTCTGAATCCGCGCGCGGTGAGGGCGGTCGCGTATGGACGTACAAAGACGGTAAGCCTTGGTACTTCCTGGAGGAAAAATATCCTGCCTACGGAAACCTGGTACCGCGTGATATTGCGACTCGCGAAATCTTCTCTGTCTGCGTAGACATGAAACTGGGCGTCAACGGCGAAAACATGGTGTACCTCGATCTGTCCCACAAAGATCCGAAAGAGCTGGATGTAAAACTGGGCGGTATTATCGAGATTTACGAAAAATTCGTAGGGGATGACCCGCGCAAAGTGCCGATGAAGATTTTCCCTGCCGTTCACTACTCCATGGGCGGAATGTGGGTAGACTACAACCAAATGACCAACATCCCTGGTCTGTTTGCAGCGGGTGAGTGCGATTACTCCCAGCACGGCGCGAACCGTTTGGGTGCAAACTCCCTGTTGTCCGCGATCTACGGCGGTATGGTTGCCGGTCCAAAAGCGATCGAGTACATCAAAGGCTTGAATCAATCTTCGGATGATCTGTCTTCTACTCTCTTTGACAGCTACACGAGCAAAGAACAGGCGAAATACGACAGCATTTTGAAAATGGACGGAACGGAAAATGCTTACCTGATCCACAAGGAGCTGGGTGAGTGGATGACAGACAACGTAACGGTAGTTCGTTACAACGACCGTCTGCAAAAAACAGATGAAAAGATTCAAGAGTTGATGGAGCGCTACAAAAAAATCAACATCAACGATACAAGCAAATGGAGCAACGCAGGTGCTTCCTTCACTCGTCACTTGTGGAACATGCTCGTCCTCTCCCGTGCGATCACAATCGGTGCGCTCATGCGTAACGAGAGCCGCGGCGCTCACTACAAACCGGAATTCCCTGAGCGTGATGACGAGAACTTCATGAAGACAACTATGGCGAAGTTCAATCCGGAAACAACCGCGCCAGAAATCTACTACGAAGACATCGATGTTTCGTTGATCCCGCCACGGAAACGTGACTATACGTCTGACAAGAAGCATTAAGAGAGGAGGAAACGGATCATGGCAGAAAAATTGATTCACCTGATTATTACTCGCCAAGACAGCCCTGACAGCACTCCATACAAGGAAGAGTTCAAAATCCCGTACCGTCCTGGTATGAACGTCATTGGTGCGCTGATGGAGATTCAACGCAATCCGCTCAACGCGCAAGGCCAAAAAACTTCTCCGGTCAACTGGGAATCGAACTGCTTGGAAGAAGTATGCGGCGCGTGCTCGATGGTCATCAACGGAAGACCGCGCCAGGCTTGCTCGGCGCTGATCGATAAACTGGAACAGCCAATTCGTCTGGAGCCAATGAGCACGTTCCCTGTACAACGCGACTTGTCGATTGACCGTAGCCGCATGTTCGATGCGTTGAAACGTGTAAAAGCATGGATTCCAATCGATGGTACGCATGATCTGGGACCAGGTCCGCGCATGCCGGAAGTAGAGCGTCAATGGGCGTACGAGCTGTCCAAGTGCATGACGTGCGGGGTATGCTTGGAGGCTTGCCCGAACGTGAACGCGAAGTCCGAGTTCATTGGACCGTTTGCGATTTCCCAGGTTCGCCTGTTCAACCAGCATCCAACTGGTATGATGAACAAGCATGAGCGTCTGGAAGCTCTGATGGAAGACGGCGGTATCGGCGATTGCGGTAACTCGCAAAACTGCGTGCAAGCTTGTCCAAAAGGCATCCCGCTCACGACCTCGATTGCTCACATGAACAAAGAAACGACCAAACATGCGGTGAAGAAATTCTTCTTCTCCTAATCGTTTGGCAAAAGAAAAAGGCGTGCGCCGGTTTAACCGGAATGCACGCCTTTTTTTCTTGCGTCAGCGACAGCGGCGACTGCCAGTTTTTCGAACATGCGAACGAACTGCTCCCACTCTTCTTCGGTGAGGTGGGAAAACAGTTGCCGGAGCGTTTCCAGCCGCGTCTGCTTCGCCTGGGCCAAAATGTGTTTTCCGGCTTCCAGCAGACTGATATGGACGACGCGCCGATCTTCCTCATCGCGCTCCCGGCTGACGTAGCCGTGCTTGTCCAGCCGGTCGATCATCGCGGTAATCGCGCTGGGCTTGACCATCATCGAATCGGCCAGTTCGCCGACGGTACATCTTTGGCGTTGCTCCAATTGATGAAGGATGTAAAATTGCGGACCTGTCAATCCGGGAACAGGCTCGGCCATATGCGTCCCCAACGTGCGCATGATGGTGCGAAAAGCTTCTTGCAGGCGGTCAATGGACTCGGGGGAAGGGGAGGACATGCTGGTTTCAGCTCCTTGCAGCTTAATAACAATACATTTCGGACAGGAAATATTTAACGGTATTAAATATAGGCTGATTCACCTGTTTTGTCAACCTTAGGGCAAAAGACGAGAATACCCGAGCGGCTCCCAGTGAAAACTGATACATAATGGGTGTACTTCCAACAAGGGGGCAAACGATGAAAAAACAGGTGATGAGCTTAGGGTTAGTGTTGGTTTTGCTTCCCGTAACGACAGTGGGCCATACACGCGCGGATGTCTTTGCATACGGCGACGCCATCAGCTTGCGCAGTGTGGTCATGCACGATTTGGCGGAAATGAAGGAGCAATCACATACAAGCCACGCGCCGGGCGAGGCCGGAAATCATGTCCGCGCCGAGCGGGCCAACGAGTGGCAGCGTTCCGAGCATGTCGTCCTGGGCGAACAGGCTGTCAGCGCACAAGCCTCTACGCTGGAGATGATCGAAGCGAACCGCGCCTGGCGGGAGGCAGGGGTTAAAGGAGAAGGAATGCTCATCTCGGTCATTGATACAGGCGTAAACCCGCGGCATCCTGATTTGCCACCGCCGCACGACAAGCGGCTGGCTGTGCAGAAGTCAGGCTCGCCGCAAAAAGTAATTCCGGGCTTCAACTGGGCAGACCGCAATCAGACGACCGAGGACGTAGCCGAATCGCAGCACGGCATCCATGTCGCCGGGATCATTGCCGCCAACGGCAAAGTCAAAGGAGTCGCGCCGGAATCGCAAATCATGAGCCAAAAAGTATTTTCCAACTACCAGGGGGAAGTGCCAGGCTTGAGCGAGTCGATCTTGTTTGCGATTAACGATTCGATCGCCAAAAAAGCCGATGTCATCAACCTCAGCCTCGGCTCCTCCGCCGGTTATGTGGACGAGTCGAACGTCGAGCAAATGGCCGTGAAAAAGGCGGTGGACAACGGCGTCATCGTCGTGGCGGCAGCGGGGAACGACTCGTACTTCGGCAGCGATAAGGTGCGGGCGCAAAATCCGGACGTGGCCATGATCGGCTCCCCCGGCCTCAGCCCTGATGCGTTTTCCGTCGCATCCGTCAACGCGACGACGCTTGCGGGCAACAGCTTCAGCGTCCAGGGAGTGCCAGGGCTGGAACGCGTCGTCTACTTGCCTGGGCACGTGGAGAGCGGGTCGGCGCTCAATCCGATAGCTTCTCTGGTGAAGCCGTATCCGCTCGTTTACATGGGAAAAGGGAAAAAAGAAGACTACAACGTATCGGTCAAGGAAAAAATCGTGCTCTTGGAGCGGGGGGATACTTCTTTTGATGAAAAGCTCCGCCTTGCCAAAGAAGCGGGTGCCGTCGGCGCGATTATTTACAACAACGAACCCGGGCCGCTCATCATCAGCGCGGAGCATTTGAAGCAAATTCCGGCGGTGGCGGTGCTGAAGCAGATGGGCGAGCAGTTGGCGCAGGCGGTGAAAAAAGGGAAAAAAGTGACGGTCGCCTTCAATGGCGAGTACGCGCAAAACCCGATGCCTTATCCGGACGGCGGAACGATTTCCGGCTTTTCCTCCTGGGGACCGACTCCTGACCTGCAGTTCAAGCCGGAAATTTCGGCGCCGGGCGGAGGGATTTTGTCGCTCGTCCGCGATTCGGAGTACGCAGTCAAAAGCGGAACGTCCATGGCGACGCCACACGTAGCAGGCGGGATGGCGCTGCTCAAGCAAGCCTACCAAAAGCAGGGGCGCAACTTGCAAGGCCGGGCCTTGGTCGAAACGTTGAAGGCAGCGGCGATGAACACAGCCGAGCCGATTTTGGACCCGCGGGTGAGCGTGGCTGCTTCCGACAAGGCCAAAGTGAAAAAATATCCGTACAGCCCGCGCGTTCAAGGAGCAGGCTTGATGCAAATCGCCAAAGCGATCCAGACGCCTGCCGTGGTGGTCGATGCCAAAGGCAAGGCTGGCGTCTCGCTGGGAGAGATCGGGAACACGACAACGTTTTCCTTGTTTGTCGATAACAAGTTCGGGAAAAAGCCGATAACGTACCAGCTCCACGACGAGTTCGGCGTCATGACCGACTTGCGCAAGGACGGCTTGAACATGCTGACGGCAACCGCGCTGGAAGGGGCGCAACTCCGCTTTTCCGCTCCGAAGGTAACCGTGGAGCCTGGCAAGCGCGCCGAGGTCAAGGTGACGCTCGCCATCCCGCAGGGAGCAGCCCGCAACCAGTTTGCCGAAGGCTTTATCTCCTTTGCGCCGGATGACAAGTCGCTGCCTGCCTTGCGCGTCCCTTACTTCGGCTTTTTCGGCGACTGGGACGAGCCGCGCATTATGGACCAGCCTGTATGGGAGGCTGGCAGTCAGGAAAAGCGGACGGGCGTCAAGACGAGCTGGTACCACGACAAGCGCAACGACAAATGGCGCTACCGCGATTATTTGGGCGTGACCGGGGTCAAAGAGG
Organism: Brevibacillus sp. FW306-2-1A-C05A; assembly: GCF_058781555.1. Classification (NCBI taxonomy): domain Bacteria; kingdom Bacillati; phylum Bacillota; class Bacilli; order Caryophanales; family Paenibacillaceae; genus Brevibacillus; species Brevibacillus sp. FW306-2-1A-C05A. The sequence goes on along the minus strand of NZ_JBYSWV010000009.1, from coordinate 5,454 downwards.
ACGGAACCGTACAGATTGATCCAGGCCAGATTGCGTTTTCTCCCAACGGAGACGGCCATTACGACATCGCGGCTCCTTCGATTACGTTTTTGCGCAACGCCCGGCAAGTGGTCGTGGAAGTAACGGATCAGTCCGGAAAGCCGATACGCGCGCTGGTGCGGGATGAAAAAGTCAGCAAGTACGACCAGTCCAAGCTGGGAACGCCTTATTACTACACCGAGCGCGAGGCGTGGAGCTGGGATGGCAAAATTTTTTCGCCGCAAAAAGGCAGCTATGTGCAAGCGCCGGATGGAGCGTACCAGTTTTTAATCAAGGCGAAAATCGACGGCCGCGATGCCAATTGGCAAACGATGACGCTGCCGATCCGGGTCGACACGAAGCCGCCAGTCCTCAACGCTTCTCTGTCCGGAAACAAGGTGCAGTGGAGCAGCCGCGACAAAGACGTGCAAGGCTATCTGCTCTACGTCAACGGGAAAAAAGTAGGCGGCCCGTATTCGCCGAAAATCACCAGCACGATCATCAATCAGCCGGAGAAAAAAATAAGCGTAGTCGCCTTCGATTACGCCGGAAACATCAGCGTGGCAAACATTAACGGGAAAAGCGACACCGTCCCGCCGTTCGTGGAATTTCCCGACGATCTGTTCAGCTATCTGAAAATATCCAAACAGCCGGATGTCGCCTTGCGCGGGAAGGTCACAGGCGAGGAGCTGCTGGATCGGGTCCGGCTCTCGATCAACAAAACGCCTGTCAAGCTGGAGGCAGACGGTTCGTTCGAGACGATTCTCCGGCTGCAGGAAGGGCTGAACTACGTCGTGTACAGTACTGCCGACATGTACGGCAACACGCGGCAGTTTACGCAACGGGTCATCGTCGACACAAGCCCGCCGATGCTCCAGCTCCAAAACGACGGGACCGAAGACATTCAGTTTGATCCAGCGACGAAAACGATGCTGCTGCCGATCCGCTTTCTGTACCGCGACCAGACGTACAAAGGGCAGGCCAGCGTCAACGGCCAGATCGTCGCCAACTTCGAGGAAGACCAGTTGGAAATTCCTGTGCATAAAAATTTGACGCACATTTTGCCGATGAAACAAGGAGAAAACCGCGTCTTGATCGAAGGAAAAGATGGAGCAGGCAACCAGAGCACGCTGCTATTGTACGCGTACGTAGATGCGAGCGCAGGCACGGTCGTGCTCAGCCAGGGGGAACAGCGGTTGAACTACCGGGCGAGGACGATCGCGGCTCCCACGATCAAGCTGATGAACAATCAGGTGGAAGGCCAGGAAGGCGAGCTCCTGCCGATTGAGGGCAAGGTGACGGGAGCCGGGCCGGTCAGCTTGCGAATTACGTACGGCGATCATCATGTGCCTGTCGACGTCAACGACCGGGGAGGGTTTCGCCTGGTGCTGGACCGGATTGAGGAAGGCAAGCAAAAACTGACGGTTGTCGCGACTGATTCGCTGGGGCGGGAAGCTCGTGCCGAGATGAATGTGATCGGGAAAAAGAAGCAATAGGGATGGCCCGGCAACAGCGGATAATCGCTAGAGCCGGGCCTGCTCCTTTGGGGGGAAGCAAATTCGATGTTTTACCACGGGATAAAGTGGGAATATGTTACGAGAGAGTTTCCGCTGCTGTCGCCGAGAAGAATTGCCGGGAAACACGGCAAGGAGCAGTGCATGGATCGGCTGCACCTGCTTCAGCAGTTTGGCCTGGAGCCTGTCCATCTGCTCGAATCCGATGAGAGCTATCCGGACGAGCGGTGCATCAGGGAATGCTTGGCGTTTGGCGATACGGTGTTTGCGTTTGAGCAGCTCAGTTTGCCGATGTGGCAGCTAAGCAGGCATGAGGTCGGGGTAGAAGTGCTCGATTTGCGCACGTGCTCGGCCATTTATACCAAAAGGAATGATACCAAAGTAGAGGATTGGTTTCCGAAAATTCGCAGAACAAGTGACCTTTTGCCTATAAAGTTTTTGTGATAGTCTTGCATCTGCCAAATATCGACATTATGATAGTCCTATAGCAGAGATAATTGCCCGGGAAAGGAAGAGATCGCAAATGATAGTCCAATACCTAGATCCGTTTCTTGAATCAGCCTCCTCCGTGATTCAACAAGTGTGCAATGTAGACATTTCGCGTGGGGAATTAGCTGAAAAAGAATGGAGCAATTCGGAAGGTCACACCTGGATTCGTATCGGGATGACAGGTCAATTGCAAGGAGACGTGTTTTTTGGTCTGCAAGAGGAGTTGGCTTTGCGCATCGTCTCTGCCATGATGGGCGGTTTTCCTGTACAGGAGATGGATGAGCTCGGGAAAAGTGCGATTTCCGAGTTGGGGAACATGATCTCTGGCAACGCCAGTACGCTTTTGTCCAATCGCGGTGTGATCGTCGACATTACGCCGCCGCTGTTTGTGCAGCACCACGATTTGAAGGACGTGACAGGGACAGCCTTGACTGCTCCGCTCGACCTGCACGACATGGGACGGATGGAAATTCAAATTATCGTCATTCGGTAAGAGACGGCTGCGGCCGTCTTTTTTTTGTGCAGGTAAGAATGGGAAAGAGCGGTTTTCGCCAGAAGAAGGGCACCGTAGCGAGAGTTCGAAGCAGGGGGAGAAAGCAAGTTTTGTATCCGCTGGCTGCGAAGAGTCTGGCAATGGCTTCGCGCCATCGGGTTTTCTAATGCGCACAGCTTTGAATCTATTTGCACCTGCGGGTTGTATTGTCTGAAATATAAAAAAACATAAAATATTTTTTGATTGTATAGATGATTTTTTTTAGATGGTGTATTGTTGGAATTAGTAAGGGGGTAGGAGTGCTTGGCATATGTGAAACAACTGCTTGGGATGTTCTTCCTAGTGATCGTCGTCTGCGGCGGGCCGTTTATGCTATACACGGTCAAGGACGAAATCGTCTTCGCGCCGGAAGAGATCGTCGTTCACACCGTATTCTTGATCCAGCAGATCGCGAGTGGTTCTCTCGGCACGTACTATTTGGGCGAAAATGAGAGAAGCATTGCAGAAGATATCGTACCGTTTGCCATGAACACGTTCAAGCTGCTGTTTGCCAGCGTCAGCATCGCGGTCGTAGCCAGTCTCGTATTCGGCTTGTTTTTGCAGCGCTTCCGTGCGGTTCGTCAACTGCAAAAGGTTTTGAACCTCGTTGCCACGATTCCTGATTTTATTCTGATTTTTATGTCGATTCTGGCAGCCGTTGCCTTTTACAAGCTGACGAATATTCGCATCATCACGCTGTCGCCTACCAGCGACTCCGCCAACGACTGGTTCCCGATGACGCTTCTGGCGATCGGACCGACGATTTTCCTGATGAAAGTAGTCAGCCTCAAGTACGCGCAGATCGGCGGCGAGGACTACATCAAGACAGCGCTTGCAAAAGGAATGGGCATCTGGCACGTGCTCACCCATCACGTGTACAAAAACATCAAGCCGTTTCTCGTGGCGGATTTGAAAAAGACGATCGCGATTACGGTAGCAAACTTGTTCATCGTGGAGTACCTGCTCAACGTCGTCGGCCTGACCCGCTTTATTTTCAGCAAAGATGGCGGCTACCAGTTCAACGCGGCGGTGATGGGGCTGCTCGGGATCATTTTGCTCTCGATTTTGGTCTACGTGCTCATCCGCGCGGTTCTGTATTTGTTTGAACGGGTGGTCGTTTACAAATAACGCGATTTTTATTCGGAACGAGTGAGGTTTTTCTATGCAAAAACGATTCAACTGGTCATTGTGGATCGGCGGCATCCTGGTGGCGCTGCTTGTGCTCATCGGCGTGATCGGGCCGTATATCGCCCCGTATGAGCTGGACTTTCAGGAAAAGCTGCGCAACGAGGTCGTCAACGGCAAAACGATCATTGTCGCACCGCCGCTGCCTCCATCCGCGGAGCATTGGCTGGGAACGGATAAATGGGGCTACGACCTGCTGACCTTGCTGCTTCACGGCGCGCCTTACACCGTGTTCGTCACGCTGGCAGTGGCCGCCGTGCGATTGTTGATCGGGATTTTTCTCGGCCTGTACATTGGCGTGCAGGACAAGCCCCAGCGCTGGTGGCTGGCGATTGAAAATGCCTGGAGCTACATGCCGATCTTCATCCCTGTCTATTTCTTGCTGAAAGGGATCAGCATCAACCCGCTGATGCCGACATCCACGCTTGTGTTGTTTTTCATCGTGGTCGTCGGCGTGCTGGGAGCGCCCTCTGTCGCTTCCTCGATCCGGCAAAAGACGGAGCAGATCAAGGAGTCGCAGTACGTCCTGGCTGCCGTCTCGCTCGGGGCGGGCCGCGAGCAGATCATTTTCCGGCATATCTTGCCGCATCTGAAGGAGCAGATCATCATTATATTGGTCACGGAAATGGTCGCGATCATGACCTTGATGGGGCTTCTCGGGATGTTCGACCTTTTCGTGGGCGGGACAAAAATGACGATGGACCCGGTTCTTTTCCACTCGATCACGCACGAGTGGGCAGGGCTGCTCGGTTCGTACCGGGGCTTCGTGTACAGCAATTACACCTGGATTTTCCTCACGCCGCTGGTTGCCTTCGTGATCGCGGTCGGCTCGTTTACGCTGCTGGCAAAGGGACTGCGTGAGAAGTTTGAGCAGACGTATCATCGGACGCCGTTTATTTAAAGGATGGAAGCTTAGCGCATGCAGCCCCGCTCTTGAATGGATCGGGGCTTTTTGCTTGCGGCGTTTGCTCCAAGGGAAGGGAACCAAGCATGCAAAGAAGCTGGAAAAAGGAACCGGAAAGAAGGGAGCAGCAAGCGCGCTACTTGAATAGACTGAAGTGTCGGGGGCGGTGTTGGCCTTTGGGTTCCGACGCCAGCCTCCCCAAGCGGGCATTACGAAGCCTGTTTGGCCAAAGAGACGCCAGGCAGCCCGTCGACTCAACAAAATTTTTTCGCCACGGCGGCAAAGCCAAAAATGTTTCTTGTGTGGTGTTTCGGAACCCATTGCCCATTTTCTGAATAGGATGTAAGGCAAAAGCCTAAAATCCTTGAAATTCCGGCACCATCACCCACCCCCCATCATAGGATAAGGTGACTCTGTAATCCCTCAACCTTGTTCCTGTAGAGCCCACAAGGAGGGGTGGCACGATTGAAGGGTAGCGACCAAACCAAGCCGTTGTTAACGAATCGCGAAAGAGAAGTGTTTGAACTCTTGGTCCAAGATAAGACAACCAAAGAGATTGCCGGACAACTCTTCATCAGCGAAAAGACTGTGCGCAATCACATCAGTAATGTCATGCAAAAATTAGGTGTCAAAGGTCGATCTCAGGCAGTAGTCGAACTCGTTCGACTTGGTGAACTAGAGATTTGAACCCAGTCCACCCAGCCTCCCTTTTCTTCCCATGGTCGGAAGGGAGGGTTTTTTTATTTTGGGGGAGCGGGGGAGATAGGCAATACATAATATTGATTCATCACCATAACCCGTGCTAGACATTG
>NZ_JBYSWV010000096.1:0-3287 GCF_058781555.1 Brevibacillus sp. FW306-2-1A-C05A | reverse complement strand
ACTTCATTTTACACGAATCAATCATGGGCCATTTTTTTATCTAGCTGTTGGTGTCGCACTTCATATTACAATCCGTCATGTAAAAATCAGCATGAGAAAGAAGTTTTGAAAGGGAATTTTTCAGGCGTAATCTTGTAAACAGTGTCTGCTTTTTTTAAAACGAAAGGCATTCACAGCGTCACAAAGCGTATGCAGGACCGGAAAACCGATCCAGCAGGAGGGGGGAAATGGGCATGAAAAAGGGAATGGAAGGAATGGCTCTGCTGGGGACGTTTTTCGTCCAGTACAAACATGTAGCCGCTCGCACCGGAGTCGATGTTCGGGTTGATCGTTCGTGTTCCGTCCGCTTGCTTCGGACCGAGGATGTGCTGCTTCACTTGCTCTTGTGCATCTTCTATGCTGATTTTGCCTGCGTCGACTTGTTTTTGCAGGACTTCGATCATCTCTATCGTCAGATGCACGTTGTTTTTCAGGATGCGCGAACCTAGTTCGCTCAGTCCAGCGCTGGCAGAGTTGTAGCCTTGAAAGCCGATGATAAGGCTGGGGATTGCCAGCAGCAGCAGACACATCATCACGAGCTTGGTACGCAATGATACGGATTGGGAATGCTGGACTGCTTTCATAAAACTGAACACCTCACTGCTTCATAAGATTTCGGATGAATGAAACACCAAGATGATCTCGACGGGCCGACCATTTTTCATAGACGCACAGTAGGGAAAAAGATTCGTCTAGGTTTAGTCTAAAATACCTATGTATAGTTATCGACAAAAGCTAGAAATAGATTTAGTCTAATTCAGCAGAAAATTTTAAATTTTTCCGAACGATGTGTAGCAAGTCTGCCTGGCAATGTTCAGGAATGGAGAAAAGGCGATCTTGCAGTGTTTGCCAGCGAGTCGTGGTATGATAGAAGAGAGAGAACGAATTGGGATGGAGGCTGCGTGATGAAATTCATAGATAACCAAGGCATTACAGACCCCCGCATCAATCTGGCTATTGAGGAATACGCGCTGAAACATTTGCCCGCAAGCGAAGATTACTTGTTGTTTTACATAAATGAACCTTCGATCATCATCGGAAAAAATCAGAACACGATCGAAGAAATCAATGCCGCCTACGTCGAGGAAAACAACATCCACGTCGTGCGCAGGCTGTCTGGCGGCGGAGCCGTCTACCACGACCTCGGCAACCTCAACTTCAGCTTCATCACCAACGACGACGGCGAGTCTTTTCACAACTTCCGCAAATTCACCGAGCCGGTCGTCCAGGCGCTGAAAAAGCTGGGCGTCGAGGCGGAGCTGACCGGACGCAACGACATTCAGGTCGGAGAGCGGAAAATTTCCGGCAATGCGCAGTATTCGACCAAAGGCCGGATGTTCAGCCACGGCACGCTGCTGTTTGACTCCGAAATGGAAAACGTGGTGTCTGCCCTGAAAGTAAACGCCGCGAAAATCCAGTCGAAGGGCATCAAGTCCATTCGCAGCCGCGTCGCCAACATCTCCGAGTTTTTGCCGCAGCCGATGACGATTGAAGAGTTTCGCCTGGCGATTCTCCATTCCATTTTCGGGGAGGGCCAGGTCGAGGAATACAAGCTGACCGACGAAGACTGGGCGAAGATTCACGAGCTGTCCAAAGCCCGCTACCAGAGCTGGGACTGGAACTACGGCAAATCGCCGAAGAGCAACTACCGCCAGACGAAGCGGTTTGAGAACATTGGCAGCATTGAGGTGCAGCTCGATATCGAGAAGGGAAAAATCAAGGAAGCGAAAATATACGGAGACTTCTTCGGCGTGCGAGACGTAGCCGAGTTGGAGGAACTGCTGCGCGATACGCCGTATGATCGCGCGTCTGTCAGCGAGCGGCTCGCCGGCGTCAACCTGCAGGAGTTTTTCGGCAACCTCGACCGGGAAGCGTTCGTCTCCTTGCTGATCGCATAAAACACGCATCGTCCGAAGCGGATTCGCGGACCGCCGCCAGTCTGTTGTTTTTTGGCACAGGCAAAGCCAGGCACGGCAAAAAACAAACGGACGTGACGGTTTCGCTGATCGCAAGCGGTTGTTGCCGCTTCGCCGGAAAACGGCGAGCCGCCTGTCACAAAAAAAGGTGGTAGCAGACGATGAGAAGTGAACGAGAAATGATGGAGCTGGTGCTGGACTTCGCGCGCGCAGACGAACGGATTCGCGCCGTGACGCTGGAAGGCTCGCGGACCAACCCGCGCGCTCCGAAAGATATGTTTCAGGATTACGACATCAGCTATCTTGTCACAGACATGCAATCGTTTTTGGATGACCCTGACTGGATTGATGTGTTTGGCGAGCGAATCATTTTGCAAACGCCCGAAGATATGGCGATGTTTCCGCCAGACCTGGGCAGACGCTTTTCCTACCTGATGCTGTTTACGGACGGCAACCGGATCGACCTGACCTTGATTCCGCTGGACGAAAAGGACGAGTACTGCCGGGAGGACAAGCTGCTGCGCGTGTTGCTGGACAAAGATCAATGCTTGCCGGAGGTGCCGCCGTCGACGGACGAGGACTACTGGGTGAAGCGGCCTTCCGCGGAATACTTCCGCGACTGCTGCAACGAATTTTGGTGGGTCTCGACGTACGTGGCAAAAGGCTTGTGGCGACGGGAAATTTTGTTTGCCATCGAGCATCTGGAGCGCTACGTCCGGCCGATGTTGATGAAAATGGTCGAGTGGCGGGTAGGCATTCAAACCGATTTTTCCGTGAGCATCGGGAAGGGCGGCAAATATTTGGAGGCACATCTGACTGCCGAGCGGTGGCAAAAGCTTTTGTCCACCTATCCCGGCGGCAGCTACGAAGGCGTCTGGGCGGCACTGTTTGCGATGGGGGAGCTGTTCCGCGAGGTCGCAAACGAGGTGGCGGCTGCCTTGGGCTACGCGTACCCGCAGGGGGATGACGAGCGGGTGACGCACTATTTGCAGCGTGTTTCCCGGCTTGCGCCCGATGCCACGGAAATTTTTTGACCACACGAGCAGGGGAGGGTCCTAGCCCTAGCAGGTAGCCAGGACGCGGATCGCACAGTGGCTGCTCGGTTGGCTCGGGAGCAAGCGTTATCATGGTGATCCCCGTGACCGTGATACGGCCGGGCAGACGTGATCGTTTGCACCAAGTTAAAAGGTAACGTCTCAAAATGAAAAGGAGGCTGTCCCAATCGTCGCAAGACAACGGGACGGCCTCTTTTTTGAACGGATAAGAAAGTATAAATTTTGAGGAAGGGGAGTACCCATCCTTGTTAAGTTATTTGTAAAATAGAGTCATGGA
>NZ_JBYSWV010000095.1:0-3466 GCF_058781555.1 Brevibacillus sp. FW306-2-1A-C05A | reverse complement strand
GGATGGGGCGGGGAGTGGTCATCCGGCGCTCTATTCGTCTGTTCGCCTGTTTAACTGTTCATTCGTTCATCCGTCGTTTACTCGGACTTGTTCCTGTTCTTTCTGGTGCATTGCTGATAGGAGTTGTGGGAGTTTCGATGAATGTTTCGACAAGGGCTTCAGCAAAGGCTTCAACAAAGGCCTCAACAAAAGCTTTAACAAAAAACCTCAATGAAAAACTTAATCGAAACCTTAACCTGAAAACCGAACCCCTAACCACCATCATCAGCGAAGAGACAATAGGGGCGGAAATATCTTTCGTAAAAACTTTTTCGTTCTCGGCGATTTTTATGCGAAGGAGTGTGTACAAGCTTGATTTTTAGGGGAGAAGAGCACGCTGAAAGGCTGATTTTACGCGGTTTTTCATGTGCTTTTGGTAAGAGTGAAAAAAATTACAAGAAATTATTCATTTCCTCTTGAAATCCAATTCGGGATGCTGTATAGTAATAAATGTGATCGACGTCCGGTGCGATTCGGGCCCTTAGCTCAGTTGGTCAGAGCGGTCGGCTCATAACCGATTGGTCGTAGGTTCGAGTCCTACAGGGCCCACCATTAAGCGAGTACATAAGATGTTTAAGATCACATACATATCCCATGATCCGGTAGCTCAGTTGGGAGAGCACCATCTTGACAGGGTGGGGGTCGCTGGTTCGAACCCAGTCCGGATCACCATAACAGAAACGCCAAAAGCCTTGAAAATCAAGGCTTTTTTTGTTGTAATAATCGCCTGAAAAAGACTAATACAGGCGTCAAAACTCATAATTGGGGACGGGCTGGGGACGAATTTTTTGGCCGTTGTGACCATCAGGCCTTTTTACTTTTCGGCTGACTGTCGAAGAGAGATTCAAAATGTTTAGCAGCCTCCTGGTCAGCAGATCGTAAAGCGTGACCATAAATGTTCATGGTCGTAAGGATGTTAGCATGTCCGAGACGTTCTGAAATGATCTTGGCATGGACACCTTTGTTAATAAGAAGAGTGGCCGAAGTATGTCGCAAATCGTGAAAACGGATGTACTTCAGCTTGTGCCGCTTCGTAAAACGTGACCACCAAGTCTTTACGCTGGAAGGGTAAAGTGGTTTTCCGTTCCAGGAGCCATTCCTGTAATGAATGAATTTGGGGTTTGAATGAAAAAAGCACCTTCTGTAAACTGGGAAACGTTCCACCCAAAGAACAATTACCCGTACAGGAGGTACTCCACTATGAAGTATAAGCAATCGAAAAAGCAGAATCAACGGATTCAACAAATTACCGAATTAACCCTTGTTGTCGGTGCAGATATTGCGAAGAAAACGCATGTTGCCAGAGCTGTCGATTTCCGCGGAATCGAGCTTGGCAAGGACTGCGTGTTCAGCAATGACCATTCTGGCCTGACGAAACTCGTTTCGTGGATGAAGGAGCTTCAGCGGCAATACGCCAAGACGGACATTACCTTGGGCATCGAGCCAACCGGACACTACTGGTTTCCACTGGCCGAATTTCTGCATCGGGAGAACGTCAAAGTCGTTATCGTGAATCCGCATCACGTCAATAAAAGCAAAGAATTGGAAGACAATTCACCGACGAAGAATGATTACAAGGATGCTAGACTCATTGCCGATTTAGTCCGCAATGGCAAGTACAGTGAGCCTCAATTGCCCACGAGCGTTTATGCCGACCTTCGCATTCTCATGAACCTTCGTGAGAAGGTGATGGTGAACTTCGGGCAAGTCCAGCGACGTATCCAGAACTGGCTTGATCGCTTCTTTCCGGAGTACAGTCGTGTGTTTAAGGATTGGGAAGGAAAGGCTTCGCTTATCACGCTTAGCGAATTTCCGACGCCGCAGGAGATTGTATCACTTGGTGCTGACGCAATCGTCCGTCGATGGAAGGAAGACGTGAAGCGAGCGATTGGCTCCAAGCGGGCAGCGCAACTCCTTCAGGCTGCCGCAAACTCGATTGGGCTTACCGAAGGGCTGACGGCGGCGAAGATCGAGCTTAGGGCCTTACTGGAACAATATGAGCTATTCTCCAGACAGCTTGAAGAAATCATGGTACAAGTGGAGGAGTTGCTTGCACAAATTCCAGGTACAAAAGAGATGCTGACAATACCAGGAATCGGGGTTGTTACGCTGGCGGGCTTCTTGGCTGAAGTTGGCGATCTTAGCGGTTACGACCATGGGCAGCAGATTATCCGACTTGCTGGATTTAATCTCAAAGAGAACAGCTCCGGCAAAAAGAAGGGCAAGTCCACGATTACCAAGCGTGGACGATCCCGACTAAGAGCCTTGCTATTTCGGGCGATGATGCCAATGGTCGCCAAAAACGCTGAATTCAAGGCCTTGCATCATTACTTTACGAAGCGAAGTCACAATCCGCTTAAGAAGAAGCAGTCCATCGTGGCGCTCTGCGGGAAGCTCATCCGTGTACTTTATACATTAGGCACGAAGTGCATCCCCTACAATGCGTCCGACGTTTTAGGACCTGTGCGCCAGTCCCAATTACAGATGGCAGCTTAATTCAAACCATTTTTCCGTTTCTCACTAGAGCTTGGAAATAAACCAACAACAGAAGCACGGAGCAGCCGCAGGATCTATTCCGTAAGGGCAACGACCCAGTAAAGGAGCAAGAAGCGGCGTCCACCTCTTGAGAGGCAGAACGAAGGAATGTAAGGGCGAAGACCCAGCGTGACATGGGAGGGTAAGCCGTCAGGGGAATGGAGTGGATATCCAAATGTGCGGTCATACGATTCACCCACAGATTGGAAAAAGGATTCGAATCTCTATTCCCGCCACCGGCTCATTCAGAAAAATATTCCATAATTACATGATTCGCCCACTTCTCTGGAATGTTGATGGCTGAAAATCTAAGAACGAGTGAGTAAACGCGAGAAAACATTAATTTATAGTGGGAGCTATTCCTGTAATGAATTAATTTGCGGTTTGAAAAGAAAAAGCGCCTCCTGTATGCTGGGTCTCGGAATGGTCACATTCACTGCCCTGATTAGGGGCTGCTGAACAGATAAAAAATACTGTAGCCACAAGGGTTTTGCCTCGTTTTCATCGAAATCATGTGCAAGGAAATCGGCGATTTTCCTTCAAATTCCTTGCACATGGAGCGGATCTGAATGTACGAATTTCTCTCTCATCGTGAAAATCAACTGCTTCTCCCCGATGATTTTTTCTTGCCGTTTGGCGGCAAGTTGAGTAAAGAAAATCGCTGGGTCAAGTTGGCTCGGTTGGTACCGTGGGCACATGCAGAGAAAAAGTATGCCAAGTCCTTCCGCAAATCGTTTCGTGGACAAAAGGCCGTTTCCATCCGTGTCGCCCTCGGGGCACTCATCATTCAGGAACGTTTGCAACTGTCGGACCGGGAAACGGTCCAGCAGATTGTCGAAAACCCGTATCTGCAATACTTCATCGGGCTGGAAGGCTATCAGGATCATCCACC
>NZ_JBYSWV010000094.1:0-4602 GCF_058781555.1 Brevibacillus sp. FW306-2-1A-C05A | reverse complement strand
TGCTTTTATAATGGAAAACGCATCCATTCATCCATTGGGTACTTCACGCCCAATCAATACGAACATATGTACCGATGCGTGGTGTAATTCTCTCGATTTTATGTGTCCAATCTATTGACAGTGGTTCACTTGTTTGCCATCTAAGACCATTCCGATAAAATTGAGCCTGAACATCTCAATTTTATCGGAATGGTCTTGTTGGTCAAACCCTCGATCCCTCTACCCGCATAGCGGGTGGTTTTTTGTTTCGTGCGTTTCACGCACTCAACTGGCTAAAGCCACTAATAAAAAACCCCAAACGAGTATAGATTACTCGTTTGGGGGATAAAGGTAGTTCTATTGATTGTTTATTTTTACTGCTGTTTTCTCCAGTATATTAATTTCAAATTTCTCATTTGGAAAAGGAAACTCCTCGGTAGTATTAAGAATGTAAATATTTGAGCTAGTAGTTGGTTCGAGCTTAACAAAATAATTAACATCACCCCAAGATACACCTGTGATCTCCTTTGTAGGAAACTCTAAATGAATTCTTATTTCCTCCAATGTCTCGGTATTCTTTAAATATAAACGAGCTGAACTATTTTTCTGAAACAAATTAATCAGCTCCATGCAGTATTCAAATCGACCATCCGGTGTCTTCTGTATGGAATCAGTTCTTATTTTTTCTGTTAACCATCCACTCGTCTCTACGTTTTTATACAAATGTGGTGTCATTAAAAGCATGGCAATGATGATAATTAAAACCCCAATGAACTCCCACCATCTATATGGACTCCACTTTTTTAATAATAGAAAACAAGAAACGACTATTAATAAAATTGAGGGTATACCTAGATACAAAAGTATTACCGTGGAAATCAAGTCTATGCCACGTTGAAAATTTGCAGTCGAGCCAAGTACAAACCAGATAACACCTGATAAATTAACGAGTATAGTGATGATCCAAATTAACTTCAGCCACAATCGCATTGGCATTCCCCCTCCTTCTAAATTAATCTGGTTTCGTAGTAAGATAATTTCTTATCTTTTTGGTTCCACATAAAATTTTTCGAGATACGGTGTGATATATTTTTTCCACGTCTCAACATTAGAGTGCATTGCAGAGTGAGCCGCAATTGGGTCATACTCCTCCCCTACTTCAATTTTTATATTTGCTGCATTTGTAAACTCCCGTTTGGCTTCGCCAAGTAGCCATACGCTTCCCCCATTTACTTGTACACCATCTCGTTCATTGTAAACATGTAGATGCTGTCCCACTGGATACTCTAAATAATATTCAAGTTCCCTTACAGGAGTAGCAATAGTAACAAGCGTTTCCACCTGAATTCCTTCATGTTCCAAAACATTAGCTGCTAATATTGATACATTTCCGCCATGACTGTGACCAATTAGCCGAATTGGTTTCTTCTCATTCCCTTTAATACTTCGCCAATTCATAATATCTGCTGCCAAAGATTGTGCGGCCTTTACCCTTGCCGTATTATCGTTATCACCTGACCACTCAAATTTCCTTACATCCTCTTTATATAAACCTTTGAAATACGTAACAAAATCATCTTTCCAAGTAGAATTATCTGAAAACGTCCCATGAACTAGCCATGCATCATGTCCTGTAGGATCAATATACCTAACCGGATTGTTGTGAGTATACGTATACCTGTTGAGCGTCAGCGGATTGTCAACCTGTCCCTTAACCGTATCCTCCGACACAAACCTCCCCATCTTCGGATCATAATACCGGGCACGCAGGTAGTAAAAACCGCTCTCTTTGTCGTACATCTCCCCCGCATACGCAAACGGGTTCGTCATCGTTTCCTTGACTTTGTCCGCAATCAAGTTACCCCAGATGTCGTACTCATACGTATTCAACACATTCCCGCTCGAACCTTTGATCTTCACGACATCCCCGTGGCTGTTGTAGTAGTAAGTTCCTTCCTGGTTCGTCGTGTAGTCTTTTCGCCAGATCAGTTGGTTACCGAAGACGTTGCGGGCTTTGACCCGGCCGTCCTGGGTCAGCTCCTCGATCACTTGCCCGTTCAAGTACACGTAGTGGGTCGTATCCGTGACGCTTCCGGTCTGCTGCTTCGTCGCGCGCAGGCCGCCTGGATAGTATGTGTACGTCGTTGTGCCTTTGGCGTCCTTGTATTCGATCAGGCGATTCAGCAAATCGTGTTTCAGTTCGTAGCTACGCGTCGAATCGGCGGGTGCGTTGGCATAGATTTGGCGGTTGCCGCGGCGGTCGTAAACGTACTGGCGGGTGTTGCCCTGGATCGTTTCTTCTTTGATCCGGGACAGCTTGTCGTAAGCGAACGTGCCGTAGTTGGCTCCGCCGCGCTTTTGGCTCGTGATGTTGCCGAACAGGTCGTAGCCGTTGGTCTCACTCCAGCCGTCGGCGTGGTTCATCCCCGTGATCTCGGCAAAGGAGCTGATCGTCTTTTGCATTGCCGACGACTGGCCGGGGTAGGAGACGGTATTCGTCTCTCCGTTGTTGTTCATGTCGTAGGTGTAGCTCGTCGTGCCTACGCCGGGAATGGTTACGGCGCTGAGGCGGCTGGCATTGTCGTAGGTGTAATCGACGCGCAAGGCGGGAGCCGAGCCAGAAACAGCGCTGCGGGATGGATAGACGATGGCGTCGATGGCCTCATCGTGGTCGGTGTAGACGAGCTGGTAGTCTTTTCCCATCATCGTTTGGCGGTTCAGGCGGCGGTATTCGTCGTAGCCGTAGCGGACGGTTTGGCCGTTGTTGTTTGTTTCCGTCAAAAGCGAGCCGGAGAGCGGATCGTAGCTGCGTTCTTCGTAGAAGCCGCTGCCCGCAGACACTTTCGTCCTTTCGTTGAACGGCGAATATTGGTAGCTGAAAAGAACGCCGTTTTTGTCTTTGAAAGTTTTGACGGCACCGTTTTTTTCATAGGTGTACTGCTCGGCTTTGGTCTCCGGGTTCTTCTCGGACAACTTCCAGGACAGCGCGTTATACGTGTACACGGCAGTGGGCGTGCCGTTTTCGAGCACGGTGGTCAGGTTGCCGAGTCCGTCGTAGCTGTATTCGTGGATGTTGTTTTCCGGGTCGCGCAAATAGACCAACTGGTCGTTGTGATCGTAGCGCATCGTCCAGCGTTGGGAGGTGCTGCCATCCGAGACTTCCTTGTCCGTGACTTTTCCGAAGCGGTCGGTCTGGTAGGCGGTCACGCGGCGGTGGCTGCCTCGTTGGGTCGTTTCTTCCACGCTCTCTACCCGCCCGTACAGGTCGCGGTAGGTGGTGACGATGTAGCCGTTCGGGGACAACGTTTGCTCGGTCAGGCGCGGCAAATAGCGGGTGCCGTCTGAATACGCATTGGCCCGATGGGAGCGGGTCGTTCCCAGGGCGTTCGTGGTCTGGTAGACGAAGCCCTGGTGGCGGAAGCTCTCGGTGAGGACTCTTCCCAGCGTGTCATATTCGTAGGTGACTTTGCTGCCGTTTGGGTACGTCTGACTTCTCACCTGGCTTTGGTTGTCGATCTCGAGCGAGAAGTTCAGGACGTCCGTTTTCCCGCTCTCCAGCTCGATGCCAGCCAACGATATTTGTGTCGGCTGGACGCCGTATGAATCGTATGCGGAAAACGTCTGTGTCCTCGTCTTTCCGCCAAAGTTTTCCGTGATCGAATAAAGCTGCGCATTCGTGTATTCATAGGTTCGCTCGGTAATCTGGCTTTTGTAGCCCGACAAGTTCACCGGGAACGAGTGAATCTCCGTTTCTTTTCGCAGCAAATACTGGTCGTTGTACTCGTAGGAAAGGTTCGAATAGTACGGCTCGCCCGACGAGGTAACTGGTCCTTGGGCACTTTCCACAGCTCGTAAAACTGGCCGTTGTCCGCATCGCATAGCTTTTTTCCAGCCTGTATGTGTTCGTGCCCTTTGGTGTTTTTAATGTGTAGCTGTACGTCACTTTGTTGACGCGTAGCTTAACGCGTATCTGTCCTGAAAAAGTCGCACCAGCCCGTCCTTGAAGGAGGTTTGCTCCAGTTGATACGGGCGGTTATTGACAGAGTTCCATGACGCTAACCATTTTTATTTGTGCGGCCTGTCGCTAAATCATAACCACCCGTCAAACGGGTGGTTTGCTCTTGGGGTATAACCCCCTGTTGCCAAACTGCGCCTAAAGACGCTAGCCTGACAATAAAATTGTTCAGGCTCAGTGTAATTTGTCACTTTCACTTACCAGTTAAACTGGTTTACTTCTTCTTGCTACTGTTTCTGCTGAATGGATCTTCATACTCTTTCACACTCAGTTTATCAACTGCCTGGTCATGTGCTTCTTGTTCACGTATATATTTGGCGACGATTGCTTCATTTAAGCCCACTGTGCTGACGTAATATCCCTCTGCCCAAAATTTCCGATTGCCATATTTAGGGCTTGCTGAACAATGCATAAACGCGAGGAATCGTGAAATAATCAAAGAAAACTGCGGAAAATCCGGATTTATAATTTGACCAAGTGCAAGGTTTTTGCAGGAATTCTTTGAAAAACCTTGCACCAGTAAGAATTTCGGTTCAATCAAGAGGCACACGAAACGTTCAAAATGGATCGGAAAAACAGTATTTTATACTACTGATATGCCATTCAGA
>NZ_JBYSWV010000093.1:0-5850 GCF_058781555.1 Brevibacillus sp. FW306-2-1A-C05A | reverse complement strand
TTCTTCTGTACCGAGGGCAGAACACAAAATGGTAGTTTAATAATGAAAGGGTTGTGCTTGTTCTTCTGTATTCGTTCTAGTACAAGGAAACTTCGACCGTTCCCGAAGTGTGATTGCACGCCTTACACTTTGAAGCGGCTAATCATCTGCTGCAGCTCCTCCGCCATGGTGGAAAGGGCTGTCGCCGAAGAAGTGATTTCCTCCATCGCTGCGAGCTGCTCCTCGGTAGCAGCGGAAACGTTTTGCGTACCGTCGGCTGCGATCTCCGACACCTCGCTTACCAGCTCAATCGCCTGCACCACTTGCTCGGAGTGCGCGGATACTTCCTGAGCTGCCGCCGACACGTCCTGGATCTGGTCGGCCACGGTCGTGATCGACATTTGAATCTGTCCGAACGTCTCGCCCGCATGGTGCACCACGAGAATCCCTTCCTGCACTTCTTTTGTTCCCGACTCCATCGACTCCACAGCGAGCTTCGTGTCTGTCTGAATCGTTTGAATCAACTGCCCGATCTGCTGCGCCGACTTGGACGACTGCTCGGCCAGCTTGCGCACCTCGTCGGCTACGACTGCAAAGCCCCGGCCGTGTTCGCCTGCTCGCGCTGCCTCAATCGCTGCATTGAGCGCAAGCAGATTGGTCTGCTCGGCGATGCCTGTAATGACTTCGATAATTTGCCCGATTGCCTGCGAGTGGTTGCCCAGCCCATCGACTACCCCGGCCAGCTCGCGGATCGAATCGTGAATGGCGTTCATTTGCTGGACAGCGGCCTGGATCGACTGGTTTCCTTCGCCTGCCATCGACGCCACCTGGACGACCATGCTGGACGCCTGCTGGGCGTTCGCCGCAATTTGGCGTATTCCCCGGGACATGTCGTCAATTGCTTTTGCCCCTTGCTCCACGCTGGCGACCTGACGATCCGTACCAACCGCGACCTCCTGCACCGTAACCGCGATCTGCTCTGTCGCCCGGCTCGTCTGCTCAGCGCTTGCCATCAATTCCTCGGCCGATGCCGCTACCTGCTCCGATGTCGCGCCGGCCTGGCGGATCACCCTTTTGAGGCTGTCCGTCATCTCATTGAAGGAATTGGCCAGATCGAAAATCTCATCGCGAGTTTTGACCACAAGCGGCTCCACGCGCAGGTTTCCTTGCGCGACTTCCTTCATTTCAGCCACCAGGCGCAGCACCGGACCGCGAATGCTTCTCGTCAGCCAGAGAGCCAGCAGCAGGCAGCCCGCGATGGAGGCGGCGAGCGTAATGAGATTGTCCCGTTTGAGAGCCGCGTACAGCTCGGCGCTTTCCCTGCCTGCCCGTTCCGTTCCCATTTTGTTGAACGCGATCATGGCGTCGATGTGCTTCTTGCGCTCCGTGAACAGCTCGCTCGCCTTGTCCCGCACACGCTTGAGCTCGGCCAACTCTTCCGGCGTCACCCCGCGCGTGATGTCCATCTTTTTGCCGACTTCCACAAATTCCTGATTGAAAATCTCGTACTGCTTCATGGCTGCCTTCAAGCCTTCGAAATGCTTCCGATCCTCCTCATCGATAATCGTTTTTTCATAGCTCATCAGCAATCCGTCGATATAGACGAAGTTTTCATCAATTTGTCCGGCGTATTTGTTTTTGTCTGCCAGCGATTCAGCGTTCAGAATCGTCTGATTCAGGCCGTAGATCGTTTCCAGCGTCGAATTGATTTTCAGGATTGCCTCCATGCCCGGCTGCCAGACGGACTTCATTTCTTCGACTTTGCTGTTGATAAGGCTTGTCTTGTATGTACTCATGGCTCCCATATATGCGATCACCATGAGAATTAGGGCAAACGCGCTGCCCAGCTTTTTCCCGATCGTCCACTTCATAGAAACACCACTTTTCTCGACATTGTATGATATCGCTAAATCCATATTCCCTTTTCAATTTCAAGGTAAACATGCCCGATACAAATTGTACCCTCTCTACCAAAAATAACAACATCTAACATATGAAACTGGTAATATTCAGAATTTTTCTCAGATTGATTGCTACGAGAAAAACGTAAGTTCTATAATGGGGAAGAAGAGATAGATGCGGCTTTGGCATCAGAAACAGCAGCACGACCAACTTAGGGGGAATCCTTTATGCAAACATACGAAGTAATCATCGTCGGCGCAGGCTCGATGGGCATGGCCGCCGGTTACTATTTGGCCAAAAGAGGCGCAAGCGCGCTGCTGATTGACGCTTTTGACCCTCCGCACACGATGGGCAGCCACCACGGAGACACCCGGATCATTCGCCACGCTTACGGAGAAGGCAAGCAGTACGTGCCGTTTGCCTTGCGGGCGCAAGAGCTGTGGGCCGAGCTGGAACAGGCCGCGAATGTGAAGCTGTTCAGCCAAACCGGGGTGTTGAGCGCAGGCGCGCACGATTGCGCCTTTTTGCAGGAGGTGCGGGAGAGCGCCGAGCGCTACTCGCTTCCGCTCGAAGTGCTGACCGCCCAGGAGGTGCGCGAGCGCTGGCCGGGAATCGAGCTGCCCGATCATTTTTACGCTTGTCTGGAGCCTGCTTCCGGCGTTCTCTACTCGGAACATGCCATTCGCGCTTACCGCGAGTTGGCCACAGCTTCTGGCGCAAGCCTGCTGACCAACACGAAAGTGACCAGCCTGCAAACAGACGGGGCAGACGTGATTGTGCATACAGACTCCGGGAGCTATCGCGGCAAAAAGCTGCTCGTCTCCGCCGGGGCCTGGAACGCGCCGCTGCTGCAGGAGCTCGGCTTGTCCGTTCCGCTAGTCCCCACGCGCAAAACCGTCGCCTGGTTCGGCGCAGACGAAAGCTTGTACAGCGCGGATCGGTTCCCGGCCTTCGTCTTCCACCTGGGTGACTCCATGTTTTACGGCTTTCCGAGCATCGATGGAGCAGGTGTCAAAATCGGCCGCCATGACGGGGGACAAGCCATTGATCCCGACACGCTGGAGCGGACCTTTGGCTGCTATTTATCGGATGAAGGCGATGTCCGCGCGTTCCTTGAGACGTACATGCCGCAAGCGGCGGGGGCCTTGCGCCAGGGCAGAGTCTGCATCTACACGATGACGCCTGACGAACATTTTGTCATCGACCGCCATCCGGACAACCCGCACATCGTCTTTGCCGCAGGCTTTTCCGGCCACGGCTTCAAGTTCGCGAGCGCAGTAGGAGAAGCTGCCAGCCAACTGCTCATCGACGGGGAATCCAAGCTCGATTTGTCGATGTTTTCGCTCAGCCGTTTTTCGTAACCACTGTCAGTCCGCCATCAGCAAAAAGCCTCTCGCCATAACTTCGGCTCGAGGCTTTTTTCGTCTTCACCATTCCCAAAAAAGCGAACCGATCTGCGCCGTAATCCGACTGCCCATGTCTGCGGCCCGCTGCTCGAAGCGCACCTGCGGACGCCGGTTGTCGTACGGGAACAAATAGGCGAAGCCGGGGCGTGTCGCCTGGGGAACAAGGTACGCAGACCTGGTTGCCCCTACCCTGCGCTGTTCGTTCAAAAACTCGATCATCGACTCGGCGTCACGAATGCCCGCTCCGTGCCCGTAGTACAGCCCTCTGCCCAGATCGACCGCATTTTCCCCCTGCCATTGCGGCTTGTCGGGGTTGTGATCCGGGTTGGCAAAATACAAAATATCGCCCGGCAAAAACGTCGTCGTCGGGATCGTCCGCAAATCGAGATCCTGATCGTAGCGCCAGTCGTAGAGCAAAATATCCGCGAACAGCCGCTCGAAGTCTTCCCGGCGGATCGACTGGAGAACGGCGTGGTACAAAATAATGACCATCGCTGTCGCACACTCGGTCGCGTATTTTCTGCCTTCCTGAAAAATGTTGATGATTCCTTGCGAGGGCAAAATCCCCTGTCTCAGCCGAAAGCCGCCCAGCTCGGTGCGGTCCCAGTACGCCGGGTTGGCGCGCGATCTTTCATAGGTGGAAAAGGCGATCCCGCTGGCGTACAGCGCCCGTGCCGAGCGCACCAGATGGTCCCTCATCTTCAGTTCGAACTGCAGCAATTCAGGCTGCGGGTAGGAGAACTCCTCCCGGCTCTCCGCCATCCGCTCCACCACTTCTCGCTGGACCTCGTTCAATCCCCACTCCATTGCCAAAGCGTCCGGATCGGCCCGTCTGCCACTGATGATTAACATAGACAACCTCCTCTGCACACACCGTCCTTGGTATGTGTATGCGTCCGCCCATGTCCATGTGTGCGAAAAAAAAAACGGTCGCGCGGCATTCGCGGGAAATTGCTGCCCGGTCTGGCAAAAAGGCACGCCCGTTCGTTGCCAAAAAAATTCCGCCTGCGCTGTACGCAGACGGAAAACAAGCCAGCCTCAGCCTCTTGCCTGCTCCAGCGCCGCAGGCGTCTTGGCCGGAACGTGCTTGAGCTTGGCAAACAAGTAGCAGCCGACGATGACGATGACGCTGCCCAGAAGCTGGAGCACGCTCATCGTCTCGCCCAGCAGCAAAAAGGCGAGAATCGCGGTAAACACCGGGTTGAAGTTGAGGAACATGCCAGCAGAGGTCGCCCCGACCTTTTGCACCCCGACATTCCACAAGACCATGCTGACCACAGTCGCCATTACGCCGACGTAAAACAGCGACAGCCAAAATGACCAGGTCGTATTCTCAACGGTAAACGTCGTCAGATTAAACGGCAGCATCAGCGCTACGCCGAAAAGTCCCGAGTACAGGGTGGACATCATCGGCGACACGGTTTTCATCGCCCAGCGTCCACAGACGGAGTAAATTCCCCACATCGCCACAGCCGCCAGCATCCACAGGTCGCCTGTATTGAAATGCAGTTGCTCCAAATGGGTAAAGTCGCCTTTGCAAAGCACGACCAGCACGCCTGCAAAAGAAATGAGCATGGCGACGATTTGCAGCGGCCGAATTTTTTCCCCGATCAGCAAAAACGAGAAAATCGCGATCGAAACCGGGTTGAGCGTCGACAAAAGCCCGACATTGGTAGCGTCTGTCCGCTCCAGCGCCCAGAACATAAACAGATTGAACAGCGCCACGCCTGTCACGCCCATCACGATCAACGGAACGAGCGCCTGTCGCGTGGGCAAGATCCGCTTTTCGCGCACCCAGACGACAGGCAGCAAACAGGCGACTGCAATCAGCCAGCGCAAATTGGTCAACGTCAACGACGACGCGTGTCCGACCAAAAATTTACCGACGACGAAGTTTCCTCCCCAGAGGAAGCTGGTACAGAGTAAGAGTCCGACATATAGGGGTTTCATAGTTCATGCTGCCTCCTGCCAAGCTGTTGAATGATCGTCTAGCTAAATCCGTCCTCTATCATACACCTTTCTTCGCGTCTTGGGGCGGCGCAATCCATTTTTCCATGAAAATCAGCTCGCAAGCGGCGAAGCCCAACTGCCTGTAAAACGATTGCACGCCGCTGTTTTCCGGCTCGATCAGCAGGTTGATTTTCTCGCAACCCACATTCATAAGCCGCCGCTCCAGCTCCTGCATGAGCCGGCTTCCCAGCGCCTGGCCCTGGCAGGCGGGATCGACCGCCAGATGATTGACCCAGCCGCGCCGTCCGTCATAGCTGCCCATGACAGCCCCCACGACCTGCCCGTCATCGTTTGTTGCCACCAAAAACAGCTCCGGGTCGCGCTCCAGCTTGCGGCGCAATCCTTCCCGCGTATCGGAGCGGGAAAGCACAAGCCCTGCCCGCTGCCAAAGCTCGACGACTGCCTCATACTGCTCCCATGCAAACGACTGTAATTGCAAGGTATGACACTCCTGTTTGTATTTTTATAAAACAAAACACTAGCGTTGCATTAATCTTTTCATACCATTCAAAATCATCATAACTTTCAGCGTTCAAGTGTTCTCAGGCATAAA
>NZ_JBYSWV010000092.1:0-6119 GCF_058781555.1 Brevibacillus sp. FW306-2-1A-C05A | reverse complement strand
CTCATGGCAAAAGGCGATCCGTACGCCCGCAACAAGCTGATCGAGCACAATTTGCGGCTGGTGGCGCATATTGTGAACACGTTGTGAACACGAACCGACGTCAGAAGGAGGGTCGCTTTGTGTGCAGCGGGCGGTTTGTGCGGTGAGGGGGGACAAGCCATCTGGATCGATAAGCTATTCCGAAGAGGCCGGCTTATGTGCTTCTGGCTTTTGAGTGTGTTATGTTATACTGTTGGTAACACGAAATTAAGCGCTCCAGTATGACAGAAGAAACGATTATGACAGGAGTGAAATGATATCGAAGAGCAGCGATCCATTCAAGCCGATGTTGAAGCCAATCCGGAACTGAAATTCATGATTGAACAGAGCAGAATGGAATATAAATCCGGAAAGGCCTTGAGTACATCGGAAATACTGAAATATCTTGCAAATCTTAAATCGGAAGGTTGGTGTTTAAACAATGTCTTTGCCCAAAAAGATGGATCAGCAAACGGCTAAGGAACTTCGCTCCATACTGCAAAAGATGAATATTACGCACAGCAAAGTAAAAATCAATTTGGATAACGACACGATTGAAGTAGAGGATGACTACTCCATTGATGACATCCTTGAGTCGGCGGGGGTATTAACACCGGAACAAGCAAAGCAGTTGGCTAATGAAGTCAAGAAAATGCGTGAGGAAGAGTGGAACTAAATGGGCGGTTATTTACTCGATACCAATATTGCGATCGCATTGCTGGCTGGGGAGCATGCCGCGTTGGATTTTGTTAGGCAGGCCAGTGACGATCGGATGTCGATTTATTTCTCCGTAATTACGGAGTGCGAAGTGTTCAGCGGGCTGGAATCCGCTTATCGTTTGCAAGGAATCAAGCTGTTTAATTCACGAAGATGTATTGAGGTAAGTTCCAGTGTTGCCCGACTTGCCGGGGACATACGTAGGGAACAAAAGTCGAAAGGACGGAAGCTTAAAACTCCGGACGCAATTATTATTGCAACTTCTATTGAGCACCAGCTTGGTCTTGTATCAAGGGACCACGATATGAGCTTTGTTCGGGAAGCATTCGGTTTGCCGCTGTTTACCATTTAGCCTACCCATTGTAATTCCAACCGGGATACAGTGGGTTTGTTTATATACTCGGAATACTTAAAAGGAGAACAGACGATCATGGTTTATAGATGCAGAATCGAACTGAATGAGATTGCCCCGAAGATTTGGCGGGAGTTTCAATTTCATCCGGACGTGACGTTTCATCAGCTTCACAAAATCATCCAATCGGTCATGGGATGGGAAAATTACCATTTATACGAGTTTCATGTGAAAGAAAAGGTGATCGGTCTGCCCGATCCGACATTCGAGCATATAGAAGACCGCGAGGTGCTGAATGCACGGAGGGAAATCGTTCAGAAGCATGTTCACGAAGAAAACACCGTATTTACATACGTGTATGATTTTGGAGATGATTGGCAGCACACGGTTACGTTGATCAAAATCGACGCATCGACATCCGACCCGGCACCCTTGTGTCTAGATGGTGCCCGCGGCTGTCCGCAGGAAGATGTGGGAGGCGTGTGGGGGCATCAGCATATGCTGGAAGTACTGCTTACTCCCAATCATCCGGAGCGGGATCATTTTATAGGCTGGGTTCGAGAAGGATATGATCCCGAACATTTCTCCTGCGAAGAAGTGAATCAGGAGCTTGAGCGGCAGAAGGACAAGCTGATCCCCAAGTCACTGGTTAAGCGGCCGGTAGGGAAAAAGCCTGTGAAGCTGACGAAGTCTGCTCTGAATAAGCATCTGAAGCAGCTAAATAGCGACCAGCTTATCGATTTGGTGAAGGCTTGTTATGGCGCCAGCAAAGATATGGAGAAGTTTCTTGCTGTAAGAATACTGGGCGATGAAGCAGTAGAGTCTCTCTTTCAAGAGTATTGCAAGAAGGTTGAGAAAGAGTTTTTCCCTGAGCGGGGATTTGGCAAGCTGAGACTCCAGGAAGCGAAACATGCGATTTCGGAATTCGAGAGATTGACTGGAAATTCCAGGTACGCCCTGGAATTGAAGCTGGTCTACGTTGAAAATGGAGTTGATTTCACCCTAAGCTACGGGGATATTGATGAACGCTTCTACTACAGCATGGTGTCCATGTATGCCGATATCATTGATCAAGTAAATGAAGATGAAACAGCCGAGTTGTTCGACGAATTCGAGGAACGTCTCGAAGCCGTTGTTTCGAAAACAGAAGGGATCGGCTGGGGTTTTCATGACAATTTGGCTAATCTGCACGTTCAAATAAGATGGATTTAGGTGGGGAACTTAATGCGCGGCAGGAAGAAAAATAAGCGGACCGGTCAGAAAGCGGAATTCACGGGGCTGTTGGAGCAAGACGAGAATTTCTATTTTATCGCCGGATATACGGATGGAGGCTTCCCGTATGGAATCACGTGGGAGGAATATGAGGCGGAACAACGCGGCGAGTTGATCAAAGCGACAGTAGCTGAGGGAGAACCTATGAAAGAATTGAAATTGACCAAGCAGCAGTTTCAGGAGATTGTGGATGCATACGACATGTACGTAGAAGGAATAGAGTCCTTCCTGAATATCGAAACTGGAGATGTTGTCATGTTGCGAACGTTTGACCGGGATGAAGAGGACGAAGAATTAAGCGAGATCATTGAAGAAGGCTTTAATGAAATTTACTTTCGGATACCGAAACGGGAGTCGGATGAAGGATATACCGACATGGTTGATTTTGCGGAAACGGTTGAAGATAAAAAGCTGCAATCCACTTTGATGCACATATTAAGCGGCGGCAAGAGAATATTCCGAAGATTCAAGGATGCGTTATCTTCCGACAGCGAGCAGTTAGAGCGGTATTACCAGTTTGTTGAAGAGCAGAATCGCAAACGTGTTTCTGATTGGTTCGAATCCATTGAAGTGAAGTTGATTCTCGAGTAATAAAGAAATGTTTGGGCAGGGGATACCGGTGAAACGTTCTTCAAGACAGACGATGATTAAGCTGTATGCTCAAGCGGTCATTTCGGAACTTCAACAATTAGGTTATCCCAATGATCAAGCTAAAGCAGTCTTTTTTCGACACTATCGAGACATGAAACGCTTATTTGGTCTTGAGCAGAATGTATGCGATTTTGCAAAGATGATTGATGAATTTGAACGTGCCATGCAGAAGAAGCATGACCCGAGTGATCCCAATTCAATTGCTGTTGGCCATCTAAACCACTTGGCTAAAACATACATCCTTAAGCATAAAAGCAACAAATGAGCAGGATTATTTTCCAATCGGTAACCGATATACGACCTGTGTCGCTGTCACCATTTCTAAAAGATGAATATGTCGACGCTGCGGCAGATCAACATATTTTCTTTTTCACCACTGAGCGATCTTATCAGGTGTTCATCGACTATTGGAATTCCAAGATGGAAAGAAGCATCCAAAGGGGGTGGTCCTCTTGAATTTATCCGATTTTTCCAGATACATAGATCCTGCAGTTGTACACAGAGGGAAGGAATACGCGTCCGAAGGACGGGTAATTTCCTTGAAGTCCATTGCCGATGAAAAGTACACTGCGGTTGTGCGCGGGTACGAGGATTATGAGGTTTATGTAAGGCTAGACAACGAGAACAACATAATGGAATCGGAATGCGATTGTCCGTACGATTTTGGACCGGTATGCAAGCATCAAGTCGCCGTATTCCTCGAGCTTAAGAATAGAGAAGCAGACGGGGTATCTTCACCGGAACCGTCTCTCCGGCAACTGTTGGAAGCAGAGAGCAAGGAGAAATTAATCGAATTGCTGCTCTCGATTGCATCGGATTCATATACCGCGGAAGAGCGCATCAGACTCCACTTGTCGAAAAGGGGCGCGGATCAGGAGTTGGACGCCTGCCGACGGTTGATTCGATCCTACATTGACACATATTCGGATGATCATGGTTTTGTGTCTTGGCGGAACGTAAGCCACGCGGTGGAAGGTGCGAAGATCGTCGCTGAAAAGGCTCTCTCCGCCTTCGATGAAGAGGAATGGTTGCACGGGCTGGCGATTCTGTTTTGCATCATCGAAGAGATGATTGAATTATTGCAGTCCGCCGACGATTCGGACGGTGGAGTCGGGATCGTGATCGAAAGCTGTCTGGAATCGATCTTCAAGCTGGTTCAGGATCGCCATCATATTCCGGCGGAAGAACGCATGAAGATTTTCCGTCGGTTGTTGGAGGAGATACATCAACCTTATTATGACGGGTGGCCGGATTGGCAGCTCGCGCTCCTCGAGGCGGCGGGCGCGCTGATCGAGTCGGAAGAGATGCAACATCAATGGGATGATGCGGCGGATTCGCTCCTGGGTCATATGTCCGGGAGCAATTGGTCGAAGAGGTACGCAGACGAGCGGGTGGCTGTGCTCCGATATGGTCAAATATTGGAACGTTCAGATGAAGAACAGGCGAAAGCTTATTTGTATAGACATCTGCATTTCCCGGAAATCCGGGAGATTGCGATTCGTGCGGCGCTTGAGCAAGGCGATGCCGAGGAAGCGATCCGATTGGCGGAGGCCGGGGAAGCTCAAGATCAGGGGCTGCCGGGGCTCGTCTATCGCTGGAAGAAATATCGGTATGAGGCATACCATCGCACAGGACAAGTCGAACAGCAGCGGAAACTCGGGATGGAGCTGATCATGAACGGAGAATATGATTATTACCGGTCTGTGAAGGATACATTTTCGGATGAGGGAGAATGGTCCTTGTATCTGCAAGATATGTTAGATCAATTGGAGCAGAGCCCGAGGGGAGAGCATACGTATACCCAAATCCTGGTGGAAGAGGAGATGTTCGCACGGCTTTTGGAACATGTCCGCAAGGCACCTTACCGAATTGAATCGTTCTATGAGCAATTGCTTCCGCATTACCCGGAGGAGGTGAAGGCGCTTTTCGTGGCATATATCGAATTCCGGGCGGATCAATCCAGAGACAGGCGAGATTACGCCGATGTTTGCCGGATCATTCGAATGCTTCAACAGGTTGGCGGACGGAAAGAAGCGTTCACCGTCACACAAAAATTGTTAACCAGGTTTCCGCGAAGACCGGCTTTCCGGGAGGAGTTGGGGAAGATCCGTTTTTGAACTTTATAATGGAATAAGAAGTCACGCGGTTTGTGCACAGCGGATTTTTTTGTGATGAGGGTGGACAAACCGGTATGCGAAACCTGTAATTTTGATCATAATCGAATATGTTATAATAGTGTCTAAATGGAGACGGATTCGGTGGTGATCGATGATGGAGCGTGTTCAAGATTTGCAAAAACTGATCAAACTTACGGGCGATCGCGCGAAACTGGATGCAAAAGCGAACGGAACTTACATTGTTTATCAAACGGAAAAAGGCCAGATTGTCAAAGAATATGCAAACGGCCTGATCGAGCCGATCGACAATCCAGGGGTTCCTCATGAATGAGTTCTCCGCCGTGATGATTGTATTCGCCGGCAATAACGGCAGCGGTAAAAGCACCATTCGCAATCTGATAGTGGACAGGCTTGGTATCAGTGTCAATATAGATCCCGACGCTTTAGCTCGCGGCATTGATTCTGACCATCCGGATCGCCGCAAAGTATCCGCGGGCAAAGAAGCGATTAAGCTTGCGAGAGAATGTATTCAGCATAAACGAGATTTTTCGTTAGAAACGACTTTGGCTGGCGGCAATGCTATTCGACTGATACGGGATGCCAAGGCGAACGGCTTTGAAGTGACGATGTTTTATGTGGGTCTAAATGATGTTCGGCTCAATATCGAACGTGTTGCCGCCAGAGTTCAAACCGGTGGACATCATATACCGACTAAAGACATCGTTCGGAGACAAACCACATCCATGCAAAATCTTCTGACTCACTTCCATCTTATTGATCATTTGATTGTGATTGACAACAGCGGAGCGTCCGGTGAAATTGTTTTACATGCAGAACATAACGTCCTGAAATATCAGGCAGAATCTCTCCCAATGTGGGTGCAAAAGATTAAGGATCAGTTAAATGAATTTAACTTGAGCCTTTTGCAAAATTCACTTCTTGATTAGACGCGATAAATTCGAAGGAGTCCTTGCATGAAGAATTGTTATCAA
>NZ_JBYSWV010000091.1:0-6595 GCF_058781555.1 Brevibacillus sp. FW306-2-1A-C05A | reverse complement strand
TTTGGTTGTGTAGCTGAAAATGTCATTCAGAATACTTTGACAAATTACGAACGCATTTTTTATGCAACGCTAGTGATCTGATATATGTAAAGAAATCTGCTTCGATTTCCATTTTGCCGGAAGTATAAAAATGCCCCTTAAAATCTTCAGGGGTGAGTCTGGTTCCTTGGTCAACCAATTTGTTCGCAACAATCTTGTTGATGACATGGTCTACAAACTGCTGGTATTGCTCATCGGACCCCTCTATAAAATACTGCCCCTCTACGGGAAGGTGCTTGTAAGCAGACCGAAGTGGCTTGATTTCGATCAGCCGATGACTGCCAAACATCTTAATCGTTCCTCTTTGCTCCTGGTCTTCTGAGTCTACCGTGGATAGATAGGAATTGCCCTGTTGGGTATCTTGTGCTGTGAGAAATCTGCCGCTTTTTAATCGAAACGAGTCAAAAAACGCAGTGCTGTTTGTCAACAACACGTACTTGTGAATCCGAACCTCGTCATCTACGCCATAATCAATATTGGTTCTAAAAATATTTACCTTTGCCTTCACAGCCGCATCGAGTAGAATCGGATACATTTCAGTTGGTGAAGCAAAACTCGCATAATTAGGTATCCGAAACGGGGCTGAATCCCCCTCTCCTGCCCTTTCCATTTGCTCAAGCTCAGTGCGATAAGCCTGATTGTATGCTAGCAGAAAAGACACCGCGAAAATAAAGATAAGCAAACCTGATAACGTCCTTTTCATGCATCCGCTCCCCTTATTTTTCCTGGCCCACTCATAAAGGCAACGTACCATACGCCACTCAGATGAGTAACGTATGGTAGCTGTTGCTAGTCAAACTCTTGTTATTTACCGGGTCTTTTCGCTTCATTGTCCCAGTATGCATAGCCAGTTTGGTCTTTTGGCCCGTAAGCATCTGCCAGTGACCATTCACCTGCATATGCATATGCTTTATCTGTACTTGTTCCTACTTTTGCAGTAGAAGAATGATAGTTATCCGGGTGGTTATAATGCGACCAGCAATGCTTTTGAGAGCCAGTGATTTCCGTGCCGTAATCCCAAGTACCGCCGCCCACATTTACTGCGAACGGAGTCACAAGCGCGTTAACCATCTATGTCCAGATAACAGTCATCGCCAAGAGATATCGTCATGTTGTCGACAATCAGATCCATAAAAGCTTTGTGCCCCTTTCACTGATTTACTTTTTTTACCAATTCATGATTATAAGTTATATAGTCTTCTTTGTCTATGTGATTGAAAATAATGAATGGTAGAAAAGGTAAATTCAAATATTGCTTCCATTTAATAGACGTATCACGCAAAGAAAATAGCTCTTCTTTATGTGAGAAACAGCTTTTTACAAAAAATAGCCCTTCTCCACGAAGGACTTTTGTCTGTAAGCAGCAAGCAAAGAAGCATAGCCTCAATTACAGGTGAATCTTTTCAGCAAAGACTCCAGCTCCTCGGACATCTCTGCCAGAGCGGTCGCCGAGGCTGCGATTTCTTACATGGAAGCCAACTGTTCTTCCGAAGCAGACGCGACGTTTTGTGTATTGTTCGCCGTCTCTTTGGCGATTTTGGACATTTCCTCGATGGACGCGCTCACCTGCTGGGAGCTAGCTGACATTTCTTCGGAGACAGAGGACAGCTCGTGGATCTGATTCGACACGCTTTCTACTGATTTGACGATGTGGACAAAGCCTTCTCCCGTCTTTTGCACGTACTCGAATCCGGCAGCTACCTCCTGGGAGTCTTTTGCCATGGCTTGTACGACCTTTTCCGTGTCGCTTTGAATGTCGTGGATTAAGCTGGCGATCTGCTCGGACGAGTGCCTCGATTGTTCCGCCAGCATTCTCACTTCATGCGCAACCACGGCAAACCCCCGCCCGTGCTCTCCTGCCCGCGCCGCTTCGATCGCCGCATTCAAAGAGAGCAAATTCGTCTGGTCCGCTATGCCGGTAATGACGTCGGTGATCTTGCCAATGTGTGTCGAACGCTCACGCAACTGCTTAATCACCGCAGTCGTCTCGTTTGTGGACTGGGAGATCGCATTCATCTGCTGTTTGACAGCCTCCAGCAATTCATCGCCTTTTCTGGCCTATTGATGGGTCCTCTCCGCTTCCTCTGACACCGACGCGACGGCTTTTGCGATCTGTCCAATGCCCATTGCCATCTCGCTCATCGCTCTGGCGCTTTCCTCCGCGCCCTGCCCCTGCACTTCGGTTCCGGTGGCGACCCCCTGGATGGAAGCCGCAATTTGATTCGTAGCCTCTGTCGTCTGTTCGGCGCTTGCCTTCAACTGTTCAGAAAAAGCGGCCACCTGCCCGGAAGTAAGCCTGACCTTTTGGATCAGCTCACGCAAATTGGCAGCCATTTCGTTAAAGGACTCTGCCAGCTTGCCGATCTCGTCTTTGTTCTTCACTTGAATCGCATCCAGCATAACATTTCCTCTTGCAATCTGTTCGGCTGCCTCGGAAATCTGCAGAATCGGTCTCGTAATTTTCTTCGTCATGTACCAGCCGATTGCTAACGCCAGGATCGTGGCTGCTATACTGATGATATTCAGCAGACGGCGCACCGAGTTGACCATCTCCGTATTTGCCTCGCTGCCTTCATTCATCAGCGCATACTGATCGGCAACGATATTTCCGACCATCTTCTCCATTTCTTGCCCAATCGGAACCATTTCCTTGCTGTAATACCCGGTAATGCTCTCCGTACTCTCGCCATTGCGCGCCAATTGCTGCATCGCATCTGACTTTTGCCTGTACTCCTGATTCATCGCTTGCAGCTTATCGAATCTCTCTTGGTCCACTGGTCGTTGGACTAATTTGGACGTCTCGTCAATCAACTGGCCGATACTCTCGTAAGCCTTGTTCATGTCTTCGATGTATTTCGCTTCTCTGGTCACCAGATATCCGCGTAGCCCACTCGACCGTTTGTAGACTTGTCCCTGGATTTTTTCAGCATTGGCTAAAATCACGGCACGCCTTCCAACCAAGTCCGTGTAGGAGTCATCGACCTTTATAAAATAGACATAAGAGACCGTACTGGAAATCAAAAAAAGGAACGATACTGCCAAAAATGACAAGAACAGCTTTTTGCCAATGGTAAAATTCATACCGATACACTCCTGTTTCTCAAACTGGCATAACAAACCTTGACAAGCTCTACCTCAGACGCTACTGCGCTGTCCGGCGACATGCCCCGTTCGGTTTTCTGTCAAGAGTAATTCGTTCCCCTCCTTTCCCTTCCGCTTTTTCCGTGTTTATTCTCTTCTCGGGAAACAACAGCTTGTAGAGCATCGCCTCTCCTATACTCGGCAGTTAGTAGCTGTTCTTTTGTTGTCAATTTCGACCGATGCGATCCCGGTTGCGGGGGTAGCAAGGATAAAAACGCCAGACAGGTTTGCTGTTTTCGCTGATCTCTCGTCTGGTGAGAGACTGTTTTATGATGGGTGCTGCTTGTAGCTCCGTATCATCCACATCGTCTGCCTAATTTCGGACCCGGATACTCACTTTCTTTTCGATCAAACCGTGGAGTTGCTCAGACACCCTCTCGCTATCGTTCATCTGGCCGTTCCTCGCTCTGCCTGTTTTCTTTGAAACAACAGCACGTTCAAATGTTCCCTTCGCAGCAGTTTTCGTTTTCGTTGTACTTTGCGGAAAAGCCGTTGAGGTTCTTTCTGTTGTTGCAACCTTTTTCAAGAGAAGGTTAATAGACGGTCGGTCCGTTTTTAGCGGAAAATGGACCGACAAATCCCCCGACAATCACGAATGTGCCTTACCAGATGCCAGTAAAGAGCAAAATCTATGTATATGTTTGCTAAGAAACGTAACCCGAGATACGGCAAGACGATCAGCGCGCGGTGCTTTGCTGCATGAGGGCGGTTGGTCGAGGACATGTGAAAAACGTTTTCTTTCCCTCTTCGGTGCAGTTGAAATTTCTTTCGATAGTGTCTTCATTGTAATCGCACCGAGATAAAACCATAGTGAAGTAAATCACAGTGAGTACTGATAATTTGCTGAAAGTCTTTTTTTGTTCACGATTTGGAGATAAAGTCGTCGAGTTAGGTTTGGAGATTTGTGGCGGGTACTTCTGGGGAAAAGGGAATGACGAAAAACCTGACGATGGGCGATCAGGTTTTCTTCCATTTTGATGATGTTGAAGCTGTGCGGGATGAAAAAGAACATGCTTGCCGACACCGTTTTTGTATCGGATGGAGAACGTACAATTTATTTGCTTCTCATAGAGTCAAGCCAGGTCAAAATTATAAAGTGGACCTTGGATGGAAAAAACTGAATGACTCTGCAAGTGCTTGAAACAGGGGGAAGTGGTCAACGCGGCATCCAAGGTAGCCAAGGAAGCGCCACGGTTTCCCCTCTCCGCAAAATTTGTCCATTGAGTCTGCGCAATGCGAATATACAATGATAGCGAACTAATTGAGAATAGTTTTCACAACAAGGAGAGATCAATTTTGATCCGATTTTTGCAGAAAACCTCAGCCATATTCCTGACGACAGCGCTGTCTGTCCTCTTGCTGACCGCTTGCGGCACGGCCAATACCAGCAACACCAATACCACCTCAACGCCGCAACCGGCTGCCGAAACAACAGCCGAAAAGCCATCGACCCGCTCCTACAAGGACGTCTTGGGGAGAACCGTGGAAATCCCGGCAGCACCAGAGAAAATCATCGCCCATTTTTACGCTGCCGAACTGAAAGCGCTCAACGTCCCGATGATCGGAACGAACTTTATGAACGCCAAACTAGCCTTGACGGACGAGCAACTGAAAGGCATTGAAGACATCGGCGGGGACGGCCTGTCTCCCAATCTGGAGAAAACTTTGTCGCTCAAACCGGATTTGATCCTCGTCCCGGACTTCCTCGAGCAAGACGACGTCGAAGCCCTGTCAAAGATCGCCCCAACGGTTGCGATCAGCTACAGCGCAGATGTCTTTACCCGGCTGCGCACGCTGGCAGAAATCGTAGGCAAACCGGAAAC
Source organism: Brevibacillus sp. FW306-2-1A-C05A (assembly GCF_058781555.1). Classification (NCBI taxonomy): domain Bacteria; kingdom Bacillati; phylum Bacillota; class Bacilli; order Caryophanales; family Paenibacillaceae; genus Brevibacillus; species Brevibacillus sp. FW306-2-1A-C05A. Next base: position 1,592 of record NZ_JBYSWV010000091.1, on the reverse strand, counting down.
CGCCGAAAACTGGATTCAGGCCTACGAGAAAAAAGCAGCAGAAAAACTAGCCCTCGTCCAATCGCGTATCGGCAAAGGAGAGACGGCTTCCGCTTTTATTCTGTATGCCGCAGACAAGCAGCTTTACGTCTACAACAAACAGCGCCTCGGCCCCACGATGTACGACGCGTTCGGCTTCACAATGCCGCCAAAGGTATCCCAGCTATTTTCCAGCGAACCGGACTCCCTCTGGAAGAACATTTCCATGGAGACGTTGCCCGACTATGCGGGCGACCGGATTTTCCTCGTATCCTCGGACGATACTGAGGAATCGAAGAAGGCCGTGGAGGAAATGCTCAAAAGTCCGGTCTGGAAGTCGCTCCCTGCCGTGAAAAATGGCAAAGCCTATGTCGTCGACAAGCGGTGGGGGATGAATGATCCTCTTACATTAGATTGGATGTTGGATGAGATGGCTAGGATACTTGGTAAATGAATGGGTTACGGATGGACTTTCCCTAATTTACTTGACACGAAGTTAGAACCAATCTGTTAGGAATGTTGGGTCTGTCAAGATTTTTGTGTAAACTCAATCAACCGATATATGAAAAGGTTTCATCCCCCTAATTGGGACATCTTTTTCGAAGCCAACAGAGTCAAGGGCGCAAGGCGCAGCGAACCCTTCACCCGTTGGGGAAGAGAAAGAGAATCCCTTCGGGGATGAAGCCTTTCATTAGTTAGCGGATGTACGGCTGTACGCGATCCTCAAAGAAAACAGATAGCTGTAAGAGAATCTGGCCCCAGTTCTGGACTCGTCCTGTCCACTTTCGTACGACATCCATGGTTACGAGGTATAGCATCTTCAGAAGGGCATCGTCTATGGGAAACATGGCTTTTCCCTTTGTCACTTTTCGAAGCTGTCGATGATAAACTCTCAATGACGTTGGTTGTATAAATCAGCTTCCGAATCTCCGGAGGATATTTAGGGTTTGCTGAACGGTTTTCAAACTACAAAAATGTTTCCAAAACCAGGAATTCTATACGAAAGAAGGCGGTTTAACCAGAAGGCAAAAAGATCCCGCAGCCTGCGCTCGAGGTTCATCACCAGGAGTTGCAGCGCGATGACGGTTTCGCTTGTCTTCGCAAGGCATGCTCGAATACGGCCAAGCCCATACGTGCGCTTACCCTCACCAAATTTGCCTTCAATGGCGTTGCGTTTGCGTGCATCTTGTCTTGCGACTCGCCGTTGTTCCGTCGCTTCTTCGCCTTGTACCGGACGGCCAAGCGCCGGACCGCTCAAACGAATGCCGTGCGCTTTGCAAAATGCCCTGTTTTCCCGTGTACGATAGATTTGATCGGCAAGTACCGCCTTCGGGTAACAACCAAAGCGTCTCTTGTACGCTTCTACAGATTCGATCAGCGTCACCCCTTCGTTGAAGCTGTCCCATGACAGACGCTCCAGAAAAGCATAGCCGTTCACCATGCTGACCGATACTTTGGCGCCAAACTCTACTCGCGCTTTCGCTTTGCCGCGTACGGCCGGGCGGACGGGCGGTTGACGGATGCTCACGATTCGATCTTCGATCTGATGCGTTTTGCGTTCAAACATCATGCGT
>NZ_JBYSWV010000090.1:0-6939 GCF_058781555.1 Brevibacillus sp. FW306-2-1A-C05A | reverse complement strand
AGCACGTCAGGCCGCAAACCAAAAGTTGTTTTTGAAAGAATGCAGTTCGAAAGCTTAGTGGAAAGCTTCGGGATTAGCACTTAAAATACAAAGTAGGTACAGCATCACGGTACATGTTCGAAAGCTTAGTGGAAAGCTTCGGGATTAGCACTCGTTGATGGCTTTATGCTATTATCCCGGCTGCGGCGCGTTCGAAAGCTTAGTGGAAAGCTTCGGGATTAGCACAGCCGAGACAAAACCCTTGCCCGTCGAGTCTCAATGTTCGAAAGCTTAGTGGAAAGCTTCGGGATTAGCACTTCGGAGTTTAGGGATGTGCCTAACGGTTACCGTAAGTTCGAAAGCTTAGTGGAAAGCTTCGGGATTAGCACTTGAGATACTACCCAGACCAACGCCTGAGGCTACGAAGTTCGAAAGCTTAGTGGAAAGCTTCGGGATTAGCACGACCCAAGCGTTGCCGTAGACCCGAGCGTTGCCGTAGAGTTCGAAAGCTTAGTGGAAAGCTTCGGGATTAGCACACAAAGACCGGCTCGTCCACGAATACGGTCGTGTCGCGTTCGAAAGCTTAGTGGAAAGCTTCGGGATTAGCACTTATGGACGACTTCTTCGGAGGACGCAAACTGAGTAAGGTTCGAAAGCTTAGTGGAAAGCTTCGGGATTAGCACATAAAAGGTTTGCGCAACTACAACCAAGATATTAAGTTCGAAAGCTTAGTGGAAAGCTTCGGGATTAGCACCCTTTCGTGCCCGGGTACAGTGCCTCGATCTTGAGTTCGAAAGCTTAGTGGAAAGCTTCGGGATTAGCACTATGCGGATGGATGCGGGGTTGACCGGAAGCTGTAAGCGTTCGAAAGCTTAGTGGAAAGCTTCGTGGTTAGCACAGCTTGTCCAACTTGATGCTCCTTTTCATCGTTCGAAAACTTGGTGAAATACCTTGAAAATTAACACATCAAAGATGCCCCTGCTTTACGTTAGGGGCATCTTTCTATTAAATAACCTATAGTGAACTTCAAAATCATTGATCTCTTGATAATAATATATACCAAATTCAATAGTCATAGTGAGAGGTTTACAGGTGCTCGATACGTTTTCTTGCAAAAAAGAAGCAGTCAGGCAAAAAATGGATTAAAAGAAAACTGGTTTCATTTGGAAAGGGAGAGCATTGGCTTTTCTCTTTGTAAATAAAGTGCAAGCTTTGTAATAAGCTTCTAGTGGAGAAGTGATTGTTTGAATCACCCAATGCACACGCACTAAAGTTAGACGAACCTATAATTCGTATTAGTAAGTATAGTACATGAAGAAAAATGCAACAAGCATTTACTCTCTTTTAAATAAAGAATTGATAGCTGTTAGTATTGATAGTATATTATACCTTATAGATGTTCGATTTTTTTTGAAATTCAAAAATCATACTTAGTAAAGAAAGGAAATAACGTCATGGACAAGCGAAAGCGTAGAAGTTACGAGTTTAGGTGGGAAGCGGGAGGCACCAGTCATGGCAATCCGTAGCATAAAACTAAAACTAAAAACCCACACAGGCCCGGAAGCGCAAAACCTCCGAAAAGGAATATGGCGGACGCATCGGTTGTTAAATGAAGGCGTCGCCTATTACATGAAAATGCTCCTGCTCTTTCGTCAGGAAAGCACTGGTGAACGGCCAAAAGAAGAACTACAGGAAGAACTGATTTGTCACATACGCGAACAGCAACAACGAAATCAGGCAGATAAAAATACGCAAGCGCTTCCGCTAGATAAGGCACTGGAAGCTTTGCGCCAACTATATGAACTGCTTGTCCCCTCCTCGGTCGGACAAAGTGGCGACGCCCAGATCATCAGCCGAAAGTTTCTCAGCCCGCTCGTCGATCCGAACAGCGAAGGCGGCAAAGGTACTTCGAAGGCAGGGGCAAAACCCACTTGGCAGAAGAAAAAAGAAGCGAACGACCCAACCTGGGAACAGGATTACGAAAAATGGAAAAAAAGACGCGAGGAAGACCCAACCGCTTCTGTGATTACTACTTTGGAGGAATACGGCATTAGACCGATCTTTCCCCTGTACACGAACACCGTAACAGATATCGCGTGGTTGCCACTTCAATCCAATCAGTTTGTGCGAACCTGGGACAGAGACATGCTTCAACAAGCGATTGAAAGACTGCTCAGTTGGGAGAGCTGGAACAAACGTGTCCAGGAAGAGTATGCCAAGCTGAAAGAAAAAATGGCTCAACTGAACGAGCAACTCGAAGGCGGTCAGGAATGGATCAGCTTGCTAGAGCAGTACGAAGAAAACCGAGAGCGAGAGCTTAGGGAAAACATGACCGCTGCCAATGACAAGTATCGGATTACCAAGCGGCAAATGAAAGGCTGGAACGAGCTGTACGAGCTATGGTCAACCTTTCCCGCCAGTGCCAGTCACGAGCAATACAAAGAGGCGCTCAAGCGTGTGCAGCAGCGACTGAGAGGGCGGTTTGGGGATGCTCACTTCTTCCAGTATCTGATGGAAGAGAAGAACCGCCTGATCTGGAAGGGGAATCCGCAGCGTATCCATTATTTTGTCGCGCGCAACGAACTGACGAAACGGCTGGAGGAAGCCAAGCAAAGCGCCACGATGACGTTGCCCAATGCCAGGAAGCATCCATTGTGGGTGCGCTTCGATGCACGGGGAGGAAATTTGCAAGACTACTACTTGACGGCTGAAGCGGACAAACCGAGAAGCAGACGTTTTGTAACGTTTAGTCAGTTGATATGGCCAAGCGAATCGGGATGGATGGAAAAGAAAGACGTCGAGGTCGAGCTAGCTTTGTCCAGGCAGTTTTACCAGCAGGTGAAGTTGCTGAAAAATGACAAAGGCAAGCAGAAAATCGAGTTCAAGGATAAAGGTTCGGGCTCGACGTTTAACGGACACTTGGGGGGAGCAAAGCTACAACTGGAGCGGGGCGATTTGGAGAAGGAAGAAAAAAACTTCGAGGACGGGGAAATCGGCAGCGTTTACCTTAACGTTGTCATTGATTTCGAACCTTTGCAAGAAGTGAAAAATGGCCGCGTGCAGGCGCCGTATGGACAAGTACTGCAACTCATTCGTCGCCCCAACGAGTTTCCCAAGGTCACTACCTATAAGTCGGAGCAACTTGTTGAATGGATAAAAGCTTCGCCACAACACTCGGCTGGGGTGGAGTCGCTGGCATCCGGTTTTCGTGTAATGAGCATAGACCTTGGGCTGCGCGCGGCTGCAGCGACTTCTATTTTTTCTGTAGAAGAGAGTAGCGATAAAAATGCGGCTGATTTTTCCTACTGGATTGAAGGAACGCCGCTGGTCGCTGTCCATCATCGGAGCTATATGCTCAGGTTGCCTGGTGAACAGGTAGAAAAACAGGTGATGGAAAAACGGGACGAGCGGTTCCAGCTACACCAACGTGTGAAGTTTCAAATCAGAGTGCTCGCCCAAATCATGCGTATGGCAAATAAGCAGTATGGAGATCGCTGGGATGAACTCGACAGCCTGAAACAAGCGGTTGAGCAGAAAAAGTCGCCGCTCGATCAAACAGACCGGACATTTTGGGAGGGGATTGTCTGCGACTTAACAAAGGTTTTGCCTCGAAACGAAGCGGACTGGGAACAAGCGGTAGTGCAAATACACCGAAAAGCAGAGGAATACGTCGGAAAAGCCGTTCAGGCATGGCGCAAGCGCTTTGCTGCTGACGAGCGAAAAGGCATCGCAGGTCTGAGCATGTGGAACATAGAAGAATTGGAGGGCTTGCGCAAGCTGTTGATTTCCTGGAGCCGCAGGTCGAGGAATCCGCAGGAGGTTAATCGCTTTGAGCGAGGCCATACCAGCCACCAGCGTCTGTTGACCCATATCCAAAACGTCAAAGAGGATCGCCTGAAGCAGTTAAGTCACGCCATTGTCATGACTGCCTTGGGGTATGTTTACGACGAGCGGAAACAAGAGTGGTGCGCCGAATACCCGGCTTGCCAGGTCATTCTGTTTGAAAATCTGAGCCAGTACCGTTCTAACCTGGATCGCTCGACCAAAGAAAACTCCACCTTGATGAAGTGGGCGCATCGCAGCATTCCGAAATACGTCCACATGCAGGCGGAGCCATACGGGATTCAGATTGGCGATGTCCGGGCGGAATATTCCTCTCGTTTTTACGCCAAGACAGGAACGCCAGGCATTCGTTGTAAAAAGGTGAGAGGCCAAGACCTGCAGGGCAGACGGTTTGAGAACTTGCAGAAGAGGTTAGTCAACGAGCAATTTTTGACGGAAGAACAAGTGAAACAGCTAAGGCCCGGCGACATTGTCCCGGATGATAGCGGAGAACTGTTCATGACCTTGACAGACGGAAGCGGAAGCAAGGAGGTCGTGTTTCTCCAGGCCGATATTAACGCGGCGCACAATCTGCAAAAACGTTTTTGGCAGCGATACAATGAACTGTTCAAGGTTAGCTGCCGCGTCATCGTCCGAGACGAGGAAGAGTATCTCGTTCCCAAGACAAAATCGGTGCAGGCAAAGCTGGGCAAAGGGCTTTTTGTGAAAAAATCGGATACAGCCTGGAAAGATGTATATGTGTGGGACAGCCAGGCAAAGCTGAAAGGTAAAACAACCTTTACAGAAGAGTCTGAGTCGCCCGAACAACTGGAAGACTTTCAGGAGATCATCGAGGAAGCAGAAGAGGCGAAAGGAACATACCGTACACTGTTCCGCGATCCTAGCGGAGTCTTTTTTCCCGAATCCGTATGGTATCCCCAAAAAGATTTTTGGGGCGAGGTGAAAAGGAAGCTGTACGGAAAATTGCGGGAACGGTTTTTGACAAAGGCTCGGTAAGGGTGTGCAAGGAGAGTGAATGGCTTGTCCTGGATACCTGTCCGCATGCTAAATGAAATTCAGTATTGTGAGCGACTGTACCATATTATGCATGTGCAGGGGCTGTTTGAGGAAAGCGCAGACACGGTCGAAGGAGCAGCACAACACAAGCGTGCAGAGACACATCTGCGCAAAAGCAAGGCAGCGCCGGAAGAGATGTGGGGGGACGCTCCGTTTAGCTTGCAGCTCGGCGACCCTGTGCTTGGCATTACGGGAAAGCTGGATGCCGTCTGTCTGGAAGAAGGTAAGCAGTGGATTCCGGTAGAAGGAAAGCATTCGGCGTCGCCAGAAGGCGGGCAGATGTTCAATGTAGGCGTGTATTCGCTGGACGGTTCTGCCTGGCCCAACGACCAAATCCAATTGTGTGCGCAAGGCTTGCTGCTTCGCGCGAATGGATATGAATCCGATTATGGCTACTTATACTACCGTGGCAATAAAAAGAAGGTTCGCATTCTTTTTTCGCAGGAACTCATAGCGGCTACTCACGCCTGCATTCAAAAAGCTCATCAGCTTCGGGAAGCCGAAATTCCCCCTCCGTTGCAGGAGTCGAAAAAGTGCTTTCGCTGCTCGTTAAATTACGTATGCATGCCTGACGAGACGAATTACATGTTGGGGTTGAGCGCAAACATCAGAAAGATTGTGCCCAGTCGTCCAGATGGCGGGGTACTGTATGTTACAGAGCAGGGGGCAAAACTGGGCAGAAGCGGAGAAAGCTTGACCATCACCTGCCGGGGCGAAAAGATAGACGAAATCCCGATCAAAGACTTGATTCACGTGAGCTTGATGGGGCATGTGCAATGCTCTACGCAGCTTCTGCACACCTTGATGAACTGTGGCGTCCACGTCAGCTACTTGACTACGCATGGCACATTGACAGGAATAATGACTCCCCCTTTATCGAAAAACATTCGAACAAGAGCCAAGCAGTTTATCAAATTTCAGCACGCGGAGATCGCCCTTGGAATCGCGAGAAGGGTCGTGTATGCGAAAATTTCCAATCAGCGCACGATGCTGCGCCGCAATGGCTCACCAGATAAAGCAGTTTTAAAAGAGTTAAAAGAGCTTAGAGATCGCGCGTGGGAGGCGCCATCACTGGAAATAGTGAGAGGTATCGAGGGACGTGCAGCACAGTTGTACATGCAGTTTTTCCCTACCATGTTAAAGCACCCAGTAGTAGACGGTATGGCGATCATGAACGGTCGCAACCGTCGCCCGCCCAAAGATCCGGTCAATGCGCTGCTCTCCCTCGGCTATACGCTTCTTTCACGGGATGTTTACTCCGCATGTGCCAATGTCGGACTCGATCCACTGTTCGGCTTTTTCCATACGATGGAGCCGGGCAGACCAGCTTTGGCACTTGATCTGATGGAACCGTTCCGCGCCTTGATTGCCGATAGCGTAGCGATACGTACCTTGAATACGGAGGAACTCACCCTCGGGGACTTTTATTGGGGAAAAGACAGTTGTTATTTGAAAAAGGCAGGAAGACAAACGTATTTCGCTGCCTATGAAAGACGGATGAACGAGACGCTGACGCATCCGCAATTTGGGTATAAGCTCAGCTATCGCCGTATGCTGGAGCTGGAAGCAAGGTTTTTGGCTCGGTATCTGGATGGAGAGCTGGTGGAATATACGCCGCTCATGACAAGGTAGGAAATGACCATGCGACAATTTGTTCTGGTAAGCTATGATATTGCCGATCAAAAACGTTGGAGAAAAGTATTCAAGCTGATGAAGGGGCAAGGCGAGCACGTCCAGTACTCGGTGTTTCTGTGCCAGCTCACCGAGATTCAGCAAGCCAAGCTAAAGGTAAGCCTGGCTGAGCTGGTTCACCATGGAGAAGACCAGGTCATGTTTGTAAAAATCGGCCCAGTGACGAGAGATCAACTGGACAAGCGGATTTCTACTGTTGGCAGGGAGTTTCTGCCTCGCGATTTGACCAAATTTATCTATTAAGGAATGAAGAAAGCTAGTTGTAACAAAAGTGGAAAAAGAGTAAAATAAAAGCTCTTCACCATTAAACGTGCTTGATCTTCCTCTAGCGTAGTTTTTCACTTTTTTATATGGCTGGTTTACACTCCA
>NZ_JBYSWV010000008.1:0-118877 GCF_058781555.1 Brevibacillus sp. FW306-2-1A-C05A | reverse complement strand
CTATTTTTCTACATGACTTCCTTCAATTCTGTTGGGTCCAAGTTCAGGAGCGGCTCGAAGCGGTTGGGAGAATCGCCGTTTACGTGCTCTTTGACGACGCCCATTTTCACGAGCAGGCGCAAGCTGGTATAGACGGTAGAGAGCGTGATGTTTGGCATTTCTTTTTTCAGGGCATGGTAAACGTCCTTGGCAGTGGGACGGTGATGAGACGTCAGCATATGGCGCAGGACAGCGCGTCTTTGAATGGTCAGGCGTTTTCCGAGATGCTTCACCTGGTTTGTGACACTGGCAATTTGTTCATCCATCACAGGTCACCTCTTTTTGATAATTATTATTACTTGATTATAATTATCGTTTTGTTTTTCCAGGGAGTCAACCTCTTTTTTATGTAGATAAGAATTTATCAGATTCGTGCCAGGTTTCCGGTTTCAGGGCCACGCAGGTTCGGTTAATGGCTTGGCGCAGCATAGGCTGGTAGCGTGTATGTTTGCCAGGATTCCGCAAATCTTACATAAGAAAGGACAGCAAATGGGGGTTTTCTTTTCGACCAAAACATGGTAGTGTATGTGCGGATTTTGCTTACGTGAAAAAGTCAGGAGTGAAACCATGTGGCGCGAAAAAGACGAACAGCCATCCAGTTGAACAGCCCGCAGAGAAAAGTGATGGAATATGGTATGCTGCTCCTCGGTTCACTGGTGCTTGCGACCAGCTTTAACCTTTTTCTCAACCCGAACCAGATTGCTTCCGGCGGCGTTTCCGGGCTGTCGACAATCTTGCACAACCTGTTTGGATTTTCCCCGGCGATTGTTCAATGGGCGTGCAATATTCCGTTGTTCCTCCTGGGACTGAAGTTGCTTGATCGGCAGTACAGCATGAAGGCGGCGGTTGGATCGGTCGTGTTGCCGCTGTGCGTGATGCTCACGAGTCATTTGCAGCCGCTGACTACCAATCCGTTGCTCGCGAGTATTTATGGAGGAATCGGAGTGGGCCTCGGCATTGGCATCGTTTTTCGGGGCAGAGGCTCGACCGGAGGGTTTGCGATTGCCTCGCAAATTTTGCACAAGTTTACGGGGATCAGCTTAGGGGCCTGCGTGGCGGTGTTTGACGGCTTGGTGATTTTGTTTGCCGGGATTGTGTTTGACCCGGAGAAAGCTTTGTATGCACTTATTGCGTTATTTGTCACCAGCAAGACGATTGATATTGTTCAAATGGGGTGGAATACCTCGAAGGTTGCTTATATCATCTCAAACGAAACAGATACGCTGCGCGAAACGATTTTGTATGACCTGGACAGGGGAGTTACCTTGCTGGATGGCTCGGGAGGATATACCGGCGATGCGCGCAAGGTGCTCATGGCCGTGGTTAGCCAGAGCGAAGTCAGCAAGCTGAAAATTATGGTACGCTCAGTCGATCCTGACGCGTTTATCATTTTATGCCCGGCGAATGAGGTGCTTGGCGAAGGATTTCGCGTGGGCTGATCGCGCGGATTGCTTGGGCAGGCTGGAAGCAGGAAGAGCGGTGGGGTCAGATCCGCCGCTCTTTTTGCTAGCGACGGTACTGTTTTTTTAAATTCTGATGAAAAAATTTTAGGTTTTCTATTGCATTTAAAAAAGAGACATGCTATATTAAATCTCGTGAGCGGGACACACACGAAACGCTCGCGGCGAAAGATGAAAAGCATATGCCGGTGTAGCTCAATTGGTAGAGCACCTGACTTGTAATCAGGGGGTTGTGGGTTCGATTCCTATCGCCGGCACCACGTTTTCATTTGCGGTCGTGGCGGAATTGGCAGACGCGCTAGATTCAGGTTCTAGTGGTGGCAACACCGTGGAGGTTCAAGTCCTCTCGACCGCACCATACCAGTAAACGACAGGCTTTTGGGCTGCTTTTTCCGGCAGAACAAAAGCCTTTTTGCTATTCATGATCTGGATTAGGCTGACACTGCTGGCAGCGGCAGGCTTGTCCCGCTTCCAGCTACACGCAAGCGAGCGGCTGCGACTCCGGCCGCCCCGCCGCCTGGGAGACGGGCGTGAGCTTCGTCGAATACCTGGGCCGGGTCCGAATCCGCAAAGGCCAGGAGCTGCTCCAGTTGTCGGACAAAGATTTGCATCTGATTGCGCAGGAAACCGGGTTTGCCAACGATTATTATTTCAGCCGAAAGTTTAAGCAGATTGTGGGCGTTCCGCTGACGGTGTACAGAAAGCAGCCGAAACGAATCGCCGTCCTGATGCCGCACGCCACAGTATGCCTGCTGACCTGGGGATCGTCCCGGTGTTTGGCGTCGTCGGCTTGTGGATGGAGCCGTGGCTGACTGCTCATTACCGGGAGCGGCTCGACTGCTCAGGTTTCAGGCAAGGGGAGTGGTACAGCGACAAAACCGTCCAGTGGCTCGCGGCGAATCCGCCCGACCTCATCATGGTGTATCGGGAAGAGTACACCGAGAGCTTGTGGGAGATCGCCCCGGTGTTCACGATTCCCGAGGAATGCAGCGATTGGCGGGAGGAACTGCTCGTGCTCGCGGCAGCCGTGGGGCGTCGCGAACAGGCAGAACGCTGGCTCCTGCTGTTTGACGAAAGAGCTTTGGCGGTAAAAAACAAGCTGGTCGTCCAGCGTGCCCGAGGCGAGACGTTTTTGATCGTGAAAATCGTCTCGGGCAAATGCTACGTTTACGGCAACATGACGAGCATGGGCGGGTGCCTGATATACGATGTGCTGGGCTTGCAGCCGCCGCCTGCCGTGCAGCGGAACATGATCGAAAAAGGGCTGCTGAACATACACGTCCCGCTGGACGATCTGCCCGATTACTCCGCCGATCACATTTTTTTGTTCCTCTATCATTCGCATTGGCCCGCCGCCGAGTGCGAGGTATTGGGGTCGAGCGTGTGGCGCAGTCTGCCGGCAGTAAAAAACGGCCGCGTGTACGAGCCGGACCCGAATGTTTTTTACGGGTACGATCCTTTGGCGATGGAGAAGCAATTGGACTGGCTGGAGGAAAATGGTCCAGTCACATTTCGGCTGAATTTTCGTCATTTGTCTGCATGGACAAACTTTCTGCCCTCTTGATACGCTTGATTCGATAATAATTCTCATGAATGCGACCGCGACACTTGTTCATCCGAACGGAAAAGAGCTTGCCGTGCTCGGCGACAACTTCGGGCGGGGCGGGGAAGCGATCTACCATGCGATCGGCTTCAAGGCCAATGAGCGGGTGCAGCGTGAAGTGATCGACAGCGGCGCACAGTACCAGGCGATTTCGCTTGAGCTGCTCCAAGAATACGCCGACGCAGACATCGTGTTTCTCTGCTCATGGGACCAAACGACCGAGGAAGAGCTGAAGGCGGTTGTCGATAGCGGAGTGTGGAGGCAGCTTCCGGCTGTCCGGGAGAATCGCGTCATCGTCCTCGATTACAAAACCCTTTTCTACTTTGACCCGATATCCGTCCTCGGCCAGATCGAGGCGTTGGCCGACGTGATCGAGCGGCACAACGGGGCGAAACAGAAGCAGTGAGGTCCGAGGTTTCTGGCACGATGGGGGGGCGGGCCAGTCCTAGAAATTTCTTTGACATGTCTAGTCTTTATGATACAATAGCAAAGGCGATTGAGATTTGAACAGTCGTGATTGTTCCAACATTCGCATTCTCTAACAGATTGCCTGGACGCGTTCCAGGTTTTTTTATATGCTTTTCAGCTTGGAGCGGCATGAATGAAAAGAACCTGGCAAAACTGCCCAGGTTCTTTTTGATTGCGCCTAAAAAGACACGATGATATAATCAGAGCACACGACTGTGCTCAATTTTATGGTTAATGGTATCTCATCTTACACTTTAATTGTATCACCCGCACAAACACCTGTCAAATGCTTTTTCACAATGGAATGGTTAGGGGAGATCGGAATGAGTGCTTTGGTCCTCGGTTTTCAGGAAATGGAAAAAACAGCGCGGTTGCTCGTTGGCGGCAAAGGGATCAATCTGGGGGAGCTATCGAAAATCCCCGGCATACAAGTCCCGGAAGGATTTTGTATGACCACAGCGGGCTATCAAAAAGCCATCGAACAAAACGAGACGTATCATGCTTTGCTGGATCGACTGGCGAGGCTGAGCGCAGAAGACCGGGAGCCAATTGGTGAAATCAGCAGGCAGCTTCGGCAAATTATCAGGGAAGCCGAAATTCCCGCCGATGTGGTCGAAGCCGTGACGCACTATCTCTCCCGCTTTGGAGCGGAACACGCTTATGCCGTGCGCTCGAGTGCGACTGCGGAAGATTTGCCGCACGCTTCTTTTGCTGGTCAACAGGACACCTATTTGAACATCATCGGCATAGAAGCCATTTTGCAGCATATGAGCCAATGCTGGGCGTCGCTGTTTACGGATCGCGCGGTCATTTACCGGATGCAAAACGGATTTGACCACCGCCATGTTTCTTTATCCGTCATCGTACAAAGGATGGTTTTCCCTCACGCTTCCGGGATTTTGTTTACCGCCGATCCGATTACAGCCAACCGGAAGCTGCTGTCTATCGACGCCAGTTTTGGACTTGGCGAAGCACTCGTCTCTGGCCTCGTATCCGCCGATTGTTATCGAGTAAAGGACGGGGACATCGTCGACAAAAGGATCGCAACCAAAACGTTGGCGATTTACGGACGAAAAGAAGGCGGGACGCAGACGGAGCAGATCGAGCCTGAGCGGCAAAAGGCGCAAACTCTTACCGACCCGCAAATTTTGCAACTGGCACGCATCGGCCGACAGATCGAAGCTTATTTGGGCTGCCCGCAAGATATCGAATGGTGTTTGGCTGACGATACGTTTTACATTGTCCAGAGCCGTCCGATTACGACTTTGTACCCCATCCCGGAAGCGACCGATCAAGACAATCACGTCTACGTATCGGTGGGCCACCAGCAAATGATGACCGACCCGATGAAGCCTTTGGGCATGTCTGTTTTTCTGTTGACGACGAATGCCCCCATGCACAAAGCCGGTGGCAGGCTGTTTGTCGATGTGACAAAGATGCTCGCTACACCTGACAGCAGGCAAATGCTGATAAATACATTGGGACAATCCGACCCGCTCATAAAAGACGCGCTGCTGACGATCATCGAGCGAGATTTTATCCGATTGTCACCAACAGATGACAAAGAACAGTCCCCCGGCAACAGCAATCCAGGCAGGCTGCCCGCCAGTTTGGAAACACCGATCGAAGACGATCCGGCCATCGTCGCTGAGTTGATTGCGCGCAATCAAAACGCGCTCGAACAGGTAAAGCAAACCATCCAAACGAAATCCGGGCCTGATTTGTTTTCCTTTATTCTCGAAGACATCCAGCAGTTAAAGCAGATGTTATTTGTCTCGAAAAACTTGGGCGTGATTATGGCTGCGCTGAATGCTTCGGCATGGATCAACAAAAAAATGAACGAGTGGCTGGGTGAAAAAAACGTAGCAGACACGCTTTCCCAATCGGTGCCAAACAACATTACGTCGGAAATGGGGCTGGCGCTCCTTGATGTCGCTGATGCGATTCGCCCTTATCCAAAGGTCATTGACTATTTGCAGCACGCACAAGCAGATCACTTTTGGGAGGAACTGCTCAAACTGGATGGCGGACAGGAAGCGCATGACGCGATCCAGGCGTATCTCGAAAAATACGGAATGCGCTGTGCCGGAGAAATTGATCTGACGAGAACGCGTTGGAGTGAAAACCCGCTCACGCTCGTCCCCATGATTTTGGGCAACATCAAAAACTTTGAGCCGAACGCTGGCAAGCGGAAATTTGAGCAAGGGCGACAGGAAGCGCTTAAAAAAGAACAAGAGATCATCGAGCGAGTAAAGCAATTGCCGGACGGGGAACAAAAAGCAAAAGAAACGAAACAAATGATCGACCGCATCCGAAACTTCATCGGTTATCGCGAATATCCCAAATACAGCATCGTGAATCGCTACTTCGTCTATAAGCAAGCTTTGCTGAAAGAAGCCGAACAACTCGTACAAGCGGGTGTTCTTCGCGAAAAAGAAGACGTGTACTATCTCACTTTGGAAGAGTTTCACGAAGTGGTGCGCACGAACAAGCTGGACAAGCAGGTCATCAGCCAACGAAAAGAAGACTACCAATTTTTCGAAAAGCTGACGCCGCCGCGTGTCATCACGTCTGATGGTGAAATCATTGCGGGCAAGTACAAGCGGGAAAGCTTGCCCGCCAATGCGCTTGCAGGTCTTGCTGTTTCTGCCGGAGTGATCGAGGGGCGGGCGCGTGTCATTTTACACATGGAAGAGGCGAACCTGGAAGAAGGGGATATACTGGTCACCTCCTTTACTGACCCGGGCTGGACACCTTTGTTTGTATCGATCAAAGGTCTGGTCACCGAAGTGGGCGGACTGATGACCCACGGGGCAGTAATCGCGCGTGAATACGGCTTGCCGGCCGTTGTCGGCGTGGAAAACGCCACCCGTCTCATAAAAGACGGGCAACGCATTCGCGTGCACGGAACAGAGGGGTATGTGGAGATTTTGTGATGGCTGAAGCCGTCAAGCTCGCGAGCGAGTCGAGTAGATGAGCGGTTGCCTTTGGTTGCAAGGCAGGACGAGCGATCAAAGAAAGTTTTTCGACCAAGGAAGGTTGAAGAACTTTCTTTTTTTCGCTACAATCAGAATGATGATAATGAATTTCATTTTCAAAAATAAAAGCTTCATGCCTGAAACACCGCAGGCTGTTCCTGACCTGGCGTGAAGCATAGCGCCATTTTGTCCAGAAGAAAACGAGAAAAACCGGGCGGGGCGCTCGGCGTGATCGGCGAGAACGATGCAGAATGGCGACTTAGAGACAGACCGCAGCAGCAAGGACGGTCTGCCTTTTTGCGCCAGAAAAAGCCCAGGCGGATGTCCACCGTCCGGCTGCTCACCTGTTCCTTGAAAACTGTCCAAGATTTGCGGGTTGCTCGCCGCGTCAAGCGTGGGATACAGTAGAGTGGCGAGCATTGTGATCGACACGTTGCAGGCTTGCAGCATTCGCAAGCTTTTTTGCGCGAGCCGAAAAAAAGAGACAGCACGAATGAAAGCGAGGGAGTAGAGGAGCATGAACAAATTCCGGTTCATAGGCATCAGTGTGGTGACAACAGCCTTCCTGTTTTCAGCGTGTACGGCAGTCCTTCCCACACCTGCATCTGCCCTGGGCACAGCAGAGCTTTCCCCTGCAGAGCAGCGCGAAGCTTTTTTGGACAAAATGGACATCAAAGACAAAGAAGTCCTCGGCTTTTACCATACGACGATGGAAGGCAGCTCTGACGCGCGCAAGCACAATATCAAGAAGGCGCTGAAAAAGATCAACCAGGAAAAAATCAAGCCGCAAGCTGTTTTTTCTTTTAATGAAGAAGTAGGCAATTCCAACATAGAGGAAGACGGCTGGGAAAAGGCAGGGACGATCTTGAACGGGCAGCTTGTCGACGACTTCGGCGGCGGGATTTGCCAAGTATCCAGCACGCTGTACAATGCGACAGCGGAAGCCGGGATGACGATCGTGGAGCGGCACAATCACAGCAAGTCGGTGGGCTACGTGCCGGCAGGCCAGGACGCAACGGTAGCTTACGGCGTCCTCGATTTTCAGTTCCAGAACCCGTACGACTTTCCTGTCAAAATAAAAGCGAAAGCGTACAACGAAAACGATGTAGTCATCGCCATCGTCCGCGCATCATGACAACAACGCAAAAGCAGGGGGACATCAAATTGGGATGTACCTCCTGTTTTTTTGTCTGCTATAAATGTAAAATAATGGATGCGCTGAAACGTTATTTGGTTTTGAGGCAGGCATTTCTGACCATACTGTGTGAAAAGGAGGTGCCGTGATGTACGTACAGGTGACAGGTGACCCGCATAATCAGCGCGTGGTCGTCATGGGCGAGCCTTTGAGCTCTTGCCAGGAGGATGGCTACTATCTTTTGCCTGGTCGGCTTGTCGCAGCGCTAAAGCCGGAAGATTTGCCTGTCGGGATGGCATTCAGACTCCAGGGCGCCCTTCCTTCGGGGTATGGATTTTATCGGGAGGACTCGGTTGTCTTTCGCAGGAGAAACGATTCCTCCGCACTTTGGATCGAGGTAACTTCCACCTATGTCATCTCGGAATGGGATGGCTTGTTTTCGCTGGACGCGACCGTTCAGGCGCGCCGAGCGGTCATTGAGCAGCACCCGCAGCTCGCGTTTGTCCTCTGCGAAAAAAAAGAGCAGGTCGTGCGCCTTCGTTACGGGTTCATGTGGAGCTCGGAGGAGGAGACGGATTTGGAGAGCGCGCTGGAAGCGATTTGCGATACAGTGTTTGAAGTGGAGGCGCGCGGCAACGCCAGGCTCTGGCCGGGCTATGACAACTGCTTTGACGAGTATTGACCGGCTGTTTTTCGTCCTCTTTCCCATGATATAGTAAATGGGAGCGACAAGCTTTCATAAGGAGAGGACAAAATGGAACAGATCCGCAATATTTACTGTGTGGGCCGCAATTACCGGCTGCATGCGGCCGAACTGGGGAACGACGTACCGAAAAAACCGATGATTTTTGCCAAGCCGACACACGCTCTGGCTGTGACGAACGGACAGGAGATCGAGCTGCCTGGGACGCGCGGAGAGCTTCATTATGAAGCGGAGCTGGTCGTGCATCTGGCACGGCCGTATGAACCGGGCTGCACGCTTGCCGAGCTGGTCGACAAGATCGCCCTTGGCATTGATTTTACTTTGCGCGATGTGCAGAGCGAGCTGAAGAGTGCAGGCCATCCGTGGCTGCTTGCCAAAGGCTTCCCTCATTCCGCGATCTTGACGCCGTTTCACCCGTTTCCAGGGCTTGCGGCGATGCAGCAGACAGACTTTTCCCTGCTCAAAAACGGCGAGCAGGTGCAGCGGGGAAATATTCGCGATGTGATTTTTGATCTGGAGACGATCATTGCTTACGTCGCGGAGCATTTTGGCTTGGGTCAGGGCGATGTGATTTACACGGGGACTCCTGCGGGTGTCGGACCGGTCGCCGATGGCGATGTGCTGACCCTCAAATGGGGCGACGAAGAGTGGGGCCAGTTTACGGCCAAACTGAAATAAAAACGGGCAGTTATGCCGGGTGAAAAGACCCATCTTCTGACAGGATCAGGCAGAAGATGGGTTTTTGTTTGAAAAAGCGCCATTGAAACCGATTCTCAACTGCGTCTGGTTCTATGGAACTAAAAGGCAGGAATGGCCTGTTGTGCGCCTTGTTTTCTGATTAGTCCGATGCTACTAATTCCATGATTGGTAAATTTTACGGTCTTATCCTCCCGTTTCCTCCTGGGGTAATCTGTCCATGTGCCCACGACGGGTGCCACAACATGACAAGGAGGAAAAGAAAGTGACGAAACGAGATTGGGTAATGAAGTCAACAGTAGCAGTCATGCTGAGTACGTCCCTGTTAATGGGTGGTCAAGTTGGACAGGCGGCCGCTAAGACGCAAGATTCGAAACAGTCTGATGTTGTACAGATCGCGACATCTTTGATTGGGAAAGATTATGAATATAAAGCAAAAGGTTCAAAACAGTTCGGGTCTGCAGAGCTGGCTACGTACACGTACAAGCAAATCGGCATTTCCATTGGCAGCACGATTTCGAGCTTGTCCAAAGCAGGCAAAAAAGTCTCCCAAAACAGCGTAGAGCCGGGAGACCTGGTGTTCTTCTCGTCCAATGGAAAAGGAAGCCCCACATTTATGGGCATATACATAGGCAATGACCAATTTGTCTACTCCTCTCAAAGCGAGGATGCCGTCGTCCTGAAAAGCTATTCGGAATACAGCAATAAGTTCGTCGGCGCACGCCGCATTTTGGATGAGACAAGCTCTTCCGACAATTCCGGCAGCAAGCCGGAGCAACCGGCAAGCAATCTGGCCGACAAGGTCATCAAGATCGGCGAGAAATACATGGGCACGAAGTACAAATACGGCTCCAGCAGCAGCACGACCAAGACGTTTGACTGCTCGTCCTTTACCCAGCGCGTCTTCAAGGAAGCGGGAATCACGTTGCCGCGCGACTCCCGCCAGCAATCGACCGTAGGGACGACTGTGTCCAAGAAGAACTTGCAAAAAGGCGACCTGGTCTTCATGAAGGCTTCTGTCAACAGCTCTTCTGACCGGATTACGCACGTGGCGATCTACGCCGGAGACGGCAAAATTTTGCACACGTACGGCAGCCCGGGCGTGACGTACTCCAAGTTCGACGGAACGAACTGGGAGAAGCGCGTGGTCAAAATCAAACGCGTCCTGTAGCCGCTAAAGGCTCCCCTAACTGCATACGGTAAACACCGTTCAGTCGGCTCTCGTGCTCGTGTGCATGAGAGCCTTTGTTATGTTTGACGCAGAACGCCGCGAATTGTTACGGGTGCGGCGCTTGCCAATTTTTGCAATGCTCCACGGATAAATTTTTGTTAGAATAGACAGTAAAGAGGAAATATTGAGAAAATGTAGAACTTCTATATTCTACATACTTAAAAAGCGTGGGGGTGTTTCACTTGCAATTGAACATGCCAGCAAAATACAATTTCGCCGTACAAGTGGATGAGTGGGCCAGAAAAAATCCGGAGAGACGCGCTGTCTGGGAGCTGGACGAGCAAGGGAACGAACGAGTTTTGACCTATGAGGAGCTGCGCCGCTATTCCAACCGGATCGCGAATGCGCTTAGTTCCGTCGGGATTGGGGAAAAGGACCGGGTGCTTGTGCTCGTCTCCCGCGGGACGCTCGCCTACGGGCTGTACCTCGCTTTGCTGAAGCTGGGCGCGGTCATTTTGCCCGGCTCGGAAATGTTGCGCTACAAGGACATCGAGTACCGGGTGAACCACGCCAAGGCCAAGGCTGTCATCAGCTTCGAGGGCGTGCTGGACGAGGTCGATCAGACCCGCGGCAATTGTCCCAGTCTGGCGCACTACATTACGACAGGCGAAGGGAAAGAAGGCTGGGTAGCCCTGGCGGGAATCATGGAAGGGCAGGCCGAGGAATTTACGGCAGTAGATACGGATGCGGACGAACTGGCATTTTTGTCCTATACGTCCGGGACTACGGGCGGTCCGAAAGGGGTTATGCACGTCCACGGCTGGCCGTTCGCGCATTTGGCGGTGGCGGCAAAGCAGTGGCTCGACGTGCGCGAAGGCGACCTGGTGTGGGCGACAGCAGGCCCTGGCTGGGCCAAATGGATCTGGAGTCCGTTCGTCTCGACATTGGGGATGGGAGCGACGGCGTTTGTGTACAAAGGGCGGTTCGTTGCGGAAAATTATTTGGCGATTTTGCAAAAATACCCGGTGTCCGTCCTCTGCGCGACTCCGACCGAGTACAGGCTGATGGCCAAAGTATCCGATCTGGGCGAGTACAAGCTGCAAGCGCTGCGCTCGGCATGCTCGGCAGGGGAGCCGCTCAACCGCGAAGTGATTGATACGTTCCGCCGCGAGTTCCAGTTGACGGTGCGCGACGGCTACGGACAGACGGAAAGCACGCTGTTGGTCGGGACCTTCGTCGGCATGGAGCCAAAGCCCGGCTCGATGGGCAAGCCTTCGCCGGTCGTGCGCATCGCGATTATCGACGAGGAGGGCCACGAGCTGCCTGTCGGCAAGGTCGGGGATATTGCGATCGACCGCAACCTCGTGGCGCTGTTCAAAGGGTACCTGGACGATCCTGAGCGCACTGCGCGAGCGTTCCGGGGCGACTGGTACGTCACCGGCGACCAGGGCCGCATGGACGAGGACGGCTACATCTGGTTCGAGGGCCGCTCGGATGACATCATCATTTCCGGCGGGTACACGATCGGGCCGTTCGAGGTGGAGGACGCGCTGGTCAAGCATCCGGCAGTAGCCGAATGTGCGGCGGTCGCAAGCCCCGATCCCGAGCGCGGACACGTTGTGAAAGCGTTTGTTATTTTGAAAAAGGGCCATGCCCCTTCCGACGGACTCGTCTCGGAGCTGCAAGATCACGTGAAAACGTTGACAGCCCCGTACAAATACCCGCGCAAGATCGAATTTGTCCAGGAGCTGCCGAAGACGACCTCCGGCAAAATCAGGCGCATCGAGCTGCGCCAGCAGGAAGCGAAGACGCTCCGCTCTTAAACAAAACGTGCGCCTTACGAAATTGTAAGCTTGCTGTAAGTGGATTCGATGGGAGAAAACATGCGCATTCCCTACAATGGAGTTGTCAGAGAAGGCAAGGGGGAATGCGGCATGAACCAGCTTTCCGTTCCGGTAGGAGGAAATGCGAAACCATATACAGCAACAGCAGCAACGGCCAGGGAGCGCTCGCAAAAACGGAGCGTTTCCTGGAGAAAAAGAGCGGGCATCGTGCTTGTCGCGATGCTGGTGGCGGCGATTCTGGCCCCGCTGTTGCTCACCTGGGCAGGAAACCTGTGGATTGACGAGCAGAAGCTGGCGGCTGTCCAGCATCCGGCAAAGGGCGTCTACGTCAAGCTGGATGAGATGCCCGACTACGTGTGGAAGGCGTTTGTCGCGATTGAGGACCATCGCTATATGCAACATCCCGGGGTGGACCCGTACGGTCTGGCCCGCGCGATCTGGGTAGATGTGCGGGAAGGCGCCTACGTGCAGGGCGGAAGCACGATCACGATGCAATTGGCCCGCAACCTGTTTTTGACCCATGACAAAACGATGGGCAGAAAAATCAAGGAAATGGCGATCGCCTTGCAACTGGAGCAGCGCTACAGCAAAAAAGAACTGCTGGAAATGTACCTGAACGTCATCTACTTCGGGCATGGGCACTACGGCATCGGCGAAGCGGCCGAGTTTTACTTCGGCAAGCCGGTCGCAGCGCCGGGCGTTGGCGCCTCCACCTCGCTGACCATGGGAGAAACCGCGATTCTCGCTTCTTTGCCGAAAGCGCCGGAGGCCTACTCGCCCGTAAAGCATTGGGAAAAGGCCAAAGCGCGTCAGCAGGTGGTGCTGGACCGAATGGCCGAACTGCACGTCATCGACCAGGAGACGCTCAAGCAGGCGAAGCAGGAGCAAGTCGTGGTCAAGGCACAGAGCGGGCTGAAGCCAGCTTTGAAGCAGTAACAAGCGAAGAGTGTCCTCTGTCGATAGGGCAGGGGACTTTTTTCGTTTGGGTCAAAAGCGGGCTGACAGGTTGTGAAACAGACCTTGCGCGCAACGCCATGCTGTCCGCTTCCGGCGCATGACGGCGTGGGGTATGCTGCCAGTCGGTTCGGATGGGGTGACGCGGTGCATGACGCTGATGGAGCGTCACGGATTGCAAGGGAGGCGTTGCATGCGCTGCTCGAGCGGACAAAAGTCGCACGGCGACGCAGTACACGCTCCATCGACATCAATCGCCACGGGCCTGTGATACCATCCCGGACAGCCTGTGCACTCACCCAAGCGCCACGCGCTGCATAAGGTAAAGTGAGGAACTACAGGAAGGAGGCCAGAACGTCATGAGTGCGTATCCTTACCAACCCCAGTCGGGATCGAACACCCCTTCGATGTCGACGTTGATCGACCCGTTTCTGTATCAAACCTTGCTCGGCGTGGTACAGCGTGATGTCGTCATTCAAACGACCCAGGGAAACCTCCGTGGCAACGTCGTCAACGTCATGCCGGATCACGTGGCTTTGCGCGTGGGCGGCTCTACGTTTTTGGTGCGCATCCAGCAAATCGTCTGGGTCATGCCGGGTTAATGGCATGATACAACCCTGCCCCGACATAAAACAGTAAAGGTAGGAGTATGACGGGGGAGGGAATCGCGTTGTTTACACGGATCAATAGATTGGCTATCGAGCTTCCGGAGCCGGAATACGGAGACGCCAACGCCGCTGCGGCCGTCCAGGAGCTATTGGGCGGTCGTTTTGGCGAGATGTCGACATTGAACAACTACTTGTACCAATCGTTCAATTTTCGCGGCAAGCGCAAGCTGAAGCCGTTTTACGACCTCGTCGCAAGCATTACGGCGGAAGAGGTAGGACACGTCGAACTGGTGTCCAATGCGATCAATTTGTGCATGAAAGGCATTACCCGGCCAGGTGATCCGGATACGACACCGCTGTCCAACGGCTTGAACAAACGCAATACGTATCATTTCATTGCTTCGGCACAGACTGCGCTGCCCGGGGATTCCATGGGAAAATCGTGGACGGGTGATTACGTTTTCACCAGCGGCAACCTCGTCCTCGATCTGTTGCACAACTTTTTCCTCGAATGCGGGGCGCGGACGCACAAGATGAGGGTGTACCAGATGACCGATCACCCGACGGCGAGAGCCATGATCGGCTACTTGCTGGTCAGAGGCGGCGTGCACATCGTCGCCTACGCCAAAGCGCTGGAAATCGCCACAGGGGTAGACCTGACGAAAATGCTCCCCATCCCCGATCTCGACAATGACCAGTTTGACGCCACCCATCCGTACATTGCCATGGGGCTGAACCGCAAGCTGTTTACGTTCAGCTATCAGGATTACCAGGATATCGCCTTGATCTGGCGCGGTCCATTGCCGGACGGCGGCACAGCCGAGGTCATTCAGGGCGTTCCCGATGGCGGCCCGGTTCCAGACCTCGATGAGTTGCCGGAGGAGTTTGCGCCGGGCGTGTCGCGCGAAGATTTTATCGAGATTGCCAAACGTCTGCAACGATCAGCCGGGTTGTAGGAGCACAGGAGCATGAACGGCACAGAAAGCAAAACGACCAATCAGCTATGGCGCAGGGGCGAAAGCTGATTGGTCATGTTTGTTTGTTCGCATTGTCAGGTCGTGCGGTTGACCGCTTTTTCCAGCGCGTCTTCCAGGACGTGGGCGTACTGCATCGTCGTTTCGATTTTCGAGTGCCCAAGCTGGGCTTGCAACTGATGCGGGTCCGGGTTCAGCCGCAAAAACTGCGTGGCGAAGCTGTGGCGCAGCTTATGTACGGACAAATCGGGAATCCCGAACGCTTTCGCATATTTTTTGACCAGCTTTTGCACGGAGCGGATTTCGATGCGGTGGCCGTGTGGCTTCGTTGGCGATACGGCGAGGAAAACGGCCGTTTCTTGCGGGGCAGGATGGTATTTGTCGCGCAAGGCAAGGTAACGGGCCAAATGCTCCTTGCCCCAGTCGCTGAAAAAGGGAGCGTCCTCTTTTTTTCCTTTGCGCACCATTTTCAGTTGGTTTTTTTCCATCACGATGTCGGACAAGTCCAGACTGACGATCTCGGAGACGCGAAAGCCGCCGGAGAGGATCAGCGCGATCATGGCGGTATCGCGGTCGCGGTTTTGCAGGTGGTACTGCCGCTTCTTTTCGGTGTTGCAGTGGGCCAAATAGCCGTTGTAAACGAAGTCGACAAACTGGTAAATTTCCTCGTCGATCAAAATTTTTGCGCGGATGGCGTGAGCGCGGGCCAGCGGCGTCAGCTCAGTCGCATCCAGCTCGATTTTTGCCAGCACATTGCGCTTCAAATACGCGTCGCCGTTTTCATCTTCAGCCAGCGCAGCCAAATAATGAAACAACGACTTCAAGCTGGAAATTTTTCGGCTGATCGTCCGGTCGCTGTACTCTTTTTTCGCGCTGCGCGTCGGGTTGGTGAGCAGGGCGGAGCGCTCGTACAAGTGCGACTCCTGCAAATATAAGATGTAGCTTTCCACCGTCTCCTTTTTCAGCTCGTTCAAGTCGGAGAGGGACACGTCCTTGATGTCTGTTGCCGTGGTCAAGCCTTCGGTCATCATCCAGCGAAAGAAAAAGGCGATGTCGCGCAAATAGCCAAGCAAGGTGGAAGGCGAGCTTTTTTTCGTTTTTTTGTGGTCGATAAATTTTTCTACATACCAGGGAAACGATCCGACTGTCTGGAGCAACTGCAAGGCATCCCGCTGTTTGGTTACGGACATGTGATCCACCACCCGTCATTTTTGTAATCGTTGTGTACGAACATATATTCTAGCAAAAAGGCAACGTTCTGGGAATTGCAAATTGCGCTATTTACAGTCATGATGGGAAGCAGGTATAGTAGGAAGGTGTTTAAAACGTAATGATTACGATTTTTTGGCTGGGAGGGATGTAGAGTGGCTACATGGGATTTGTCGCGGACGCGCCACCATGTTTTGCTCTGCAATGGCGGAAGCTGTATGCGCAGCGGGGGAGAAGAGGTCACCGTTGCGATTCGGGAAGCGATTGCGGAGGCGGGCCTGGATGATTACGTACATACAAGCCGGACGCGCTGCAACGGACGATGTGAGGATGCTTGTGTCGTGATCGTCTATCCGGAAGGCATCTGGTACCAGAACGTGACGCCAGAAGATGCGGGGCTGTTGGTCGATCAGCATTTTCGCCTGGGGCAGCCGGTCGAGTCGCTGATGACCCATCGGTTTCAAGGCGACGGCTTTGTCCGCACGTCGGACTGCAAGCCAGGCATTCTCAAATCGGAAAAAGTCAAAAAGTAGTCCAGGGCCGCGCTCCGTCTGATAAAGGGGGCGTGGTTTTTTTGTTCTTATCCAGTAGTCGTGCAACATAGCGGGACTTCGAGTGTAGGGGGAAAGCAAGCGTTGGGCCTTTGGGGACAGAGGTTTTTAGCGATTGCTTGGCGATTTGGTGCAGCTAAGGTGGTTTATATTTAGGCGAGAATGAGGTTTTTGTTACGGGCTGCGGGGATCAAGGCGGACTGGCAGCTTGGAATACGGTTGATCGTCGCGATAGTGGTGGGAGGAAACAGGAGAAAGCGCTACAGGTACTTGGGCCTCTAGCGGGGGAGCGGGAACTGTCCGCCTCCGGTGAAAAAGGAAAACCGCGTCAAAAGTAGAGGATTCAAAAGAAGTAGGTTCACGTTGACGCTTAAAAGCGTGTTTTCCTTTTTCCCCTCCTGCTCGGTAGGAGTCCCAAAGACCATCCCCCTTAGCCCCTGACGAGGAAAGAGACGAAATCCGCGAAAGCTCTTTGGGTTCCCAACCGAGGCTCCGGGAAAAAAGCGAAACACGCTTTTAGCGTCCAACTCTGAGAGGCTACCTGAATCAACCACTTTTGGACGCGGTTTCGCTTTTTCCCCGGAGCCGGGCAGTGATACCCCCAGCAGGGAGCCCAAGAAGCTACAGCGATTTCGTCTCTTTCCTCGCCACACCAAAGCCCCGATGAAGGAGGCTTTTAAAAGCCAAAGGCCCCACAACGTCATTTTCGAATCATCATGCCACGACACCACACAGCCAAATTTTCTAAGCCGCCGGGATCATCGCCGCTGTTTTGTCTAAGATCGCAGCAAAAGGAGAACTTATGAAAGAGCGCATTAGGCATTTTTGGTGAAAGCGCCGCCATTTATGTCTTTGTCATATGGACATTTCGAGTAAATGGTGGTAACCTATCAGTAAATAAGGTTGATTTCATGCGATTTATACAAGAAAAATATGTCCGCATAGGGTGTACATTTGTTTTCGTGGAAATTACTTCCCCGATCGGACAGGTGTAAGGCCCGATGGCTGGATGCTGGAGGGATTCTCGTTGGCGAGCAAAACATTGGAGCACTTTTTACATGAAAATCTGGCTGATTTGAAAAGCAAAGGTCTGTACAACGTCATCGATCCTTTGCAAAGCGCAAACGGCCCTGTCATCACCATTGCGGGAAAAGAACTGATTAACCTGTCCTCGAACAACTACCTGGGACTGGCGACAGACCAGCGCCTGGTAGATGCCGCGATTGCCGCTGCGCAAAAATACGGAGTCGGGGCAGGAGCGGTGCGCACCATCAATGGTACGCTCGATCTGCACGTGAAGCTGGAAGAAAAACTCGCTGCCTTCAAACATACAGAAGCAGCTATCGCTTATCAGTCCGGCTTTAACTGCAACATGGCAGCCATCTCTGCCGTCATGGACAAGGACGATGCGATTTTGTCCGACGAACTGAACCACGCTTCGATTATCGACGGCTGCCGTCTCTCGCGTGCGCAAATTATTCGCTTCAACCACTCGGACATCGACGACCTGCGCGCCAAAGCGAAGGAAGCAAAAGAGTCCGGCAAATATAAAAAACTGATGGTCATTACGGACGGCGTATTCTCGATGGACGGCGATATCGCCAAACTGCCGGAAATCGTGGAGGTTGCCGAAGAATTTGACCTCATCACCTATGTAGACGATGCCCACGGCTCGGGTGTGCTTGGCAAAGGCGCTGGAACCGTCAAACACTTTGGCTTGTCTGACAAAATCGACTTCCAGATCGGTACGCTCTCCAAAGCGATCGGGGTAGTCGGCGGCTACGTGGCAGGACGCCAGGAGCTGATCGACTGGCTCAAAGTGCGCAGCAGACCGTTCCTGTTCTCGACGGCGCTGACGCCAGCAGATGTGGCGGCTTGCATTACCGCTATTGACATTTTGACAAGCAGCACCGAACTGCACGACAAACTGTGGGATAACGGCCACTACCTGAAAAAAGGCTTGAAGGAGCTTGGCTTCAACATCGGGGACAGCGAAACACCGATCACGCCTTGCATCATCGGCGACGAACAAAAGACGCAGGAATTCAGCAAACGCCTGTACGAAGAAGGTGTGTACGCCAAGGCAATCGTCTTCCCGACCGTGCCAAAAGGAACAGGTCGCGTGCGCAACATGCCGACGGCTGCCCACACCAAGGAAATGCTGGATCGCGCCCTTGGCATCTATGAAAAAGTTGGGAAAGAAATGGGGATCCTGTCATGAAAAAGATTTTAGTAACGGGAGCATTGGGACAAATCGGCTCGGAGCTCATCATGAAGCTGCGCGAAGTGTACGGAGCCGATCAGGTTGTCGCGACCGACATCCGCAAAAAAGAAGACGATCCTGTGGTACAGTCCGGGCCATTTGAGATTTTGGATGTCACAGACGGAAACCGCATGTTCGAGCTGGCAAAAGCACACAAGGTAGATACGATCATGCATCTTGCTGCGCTGCTGTCGGCTACAGCCGAAGCGAAGCCGCTGCTCGCCTGGAACCTGAACATGGGCGGGCTGGTCAATGCGCTGGAGGCTGCGCGCGAGCTGAACTGCCAGTTTTTCACCCCAAGCTCCATCGGCGCTTTTGGGCCTTCCACGCCGAAAGACAACACGCCGCAAGACACGATTCAACGCCCGACGACGATGTACGGGGTGAACAAAGTGTCCGGCGAGCTGCTGTGCGATTACTACTATCAAAAATTCGGCGTAGACACCCGTGGCGTTCGTTTTCCTGGCCTGATCTCGTACGTGGCTCCTCCAGGCGGAGGCACGACCGACTATGCGGTTGACATCTACTACAAGGCGATTCAGGAAGGCGCGTACACGTCCTACATCGGCAAAGGCACGTACATGGACATGATGTACATGCCAGACGCCTTGAACGCGATCATCACCTTGATGGAAGCCGACGCCTCCAAGCTGATTCACCGCAACGCGTTCAACGTAACGGCAATGAGCATCGAGCCTGAAGATGTAGCGGCTGCCATCCGCAAGCACATTCCGGAGTTCACCCTCTCCTACGAGGTAGACCCGGTGCGCCAGGCGATCGCGGACAGTTGGCCAAACTCGATCGACGCGACCGCCGCCATGAACGAATGGGGCTTCAAAGCAGAGTACGATCTGGACAAAATGACCGAAGACATGCTCGCCAAACTGCGGGGAAAGCTGCTGCAGCAAGTCGGCTAAACGAATAGCATCACACACGAGACGAAACCGTCGCTTTGCGCAATGTGCAAAGCGACGGTTTTTTTGTACAGATAAGGCATTGATAAGATTGTTCCAGTATAAGGGCAACGAAGGCTCGCCAAGCCATTGGCGCAGCGAATTTTTCTAATGAAACCGCCATGAAGTCGTCCCCAATAGAGCAGTAGCAGGACTGTCGCCACTGGCGAAAGCAGCTCGAACGAAAGCCAATGGTCAAGCAAGCGAGAAATAACCCATGGAACACCTCCGAAGCGAGACGATCTCGTTACGATAACATACGAAGCAAACGCAAAAAGGATCGGTTCTGTGACAGAGCAGATCGCAGGCGGGCATGATTCCAGACCGTTTGAGAAGCGGCCTCCGTGAATCTCGATTGCCGATCAGCAAAACGATATTGCATTGCAGCGCGCGTTCTTTTATAGTTGTAATATCTATTACTACTAAAAAGGAGTAGCTATGGAACCGTTACTGGACAAGTTTGAGGAAATCGGTTTTTCCAAAAATGAAGCGAAGGTGTACATGACGCTGCTGAAGGAGCCGCTTTTAAACGGGTACGAGATCAGCAAAAAAAGTGCCGTGCCGCGCTCGATGGTGTATGCGGTCATTGCCAAGCTGGTGAGCAAGCAGGCGATTGTCGAGCTGCGGACGGAGCCGCCGACTTATCGTCCCGTGCCGATCAAAGAGCTGATGACCAACCTGAAAAAGCAGCACGAACAAACGATTGACTATTTGGAGCAAGTGCTGCAAGTCATTGAAAAGCCGGTCGAGGTTCATGTCATCCAGCATATGGAGGAGCGGGCGAACATCTTGGCTGCCATGCAGAGCTTGCTGCGCTCGGCAAAAGAAGAGGTGTGGCTGTCGGCGTGGGAAGAGGAGCTGGACGAATTGCGCGAGGCTTCCGAGGAAGCGGCTGCCCAAGGAGTCAGAATGTTTTCGCTGCTGTTTGCCGACCAGGAAACGCCTTCGTTCGGGCACGCCTTCTATCACCGCCAGGACTCGTCCTCGATTGAGCGGCAGAGGATGGGCCAAAGGCTGACGATTGTCATTCAGGACGACAAAGAGGTGCTGATCGGCAGCTTTTTGGACGGGCGAGTGCCGCAGGCCATTCAGACGACCGACCCGATGCTGATTTTGCTGGCGAAGGAATACATCCGCCACGACATGGTGCTCAAGGTCGTGAGCGCCAAGCTGGGCAACGAATCGCTGGATTCCTTGTGGCAAGGCGACGATTTGCTGACGTACATCGTCCACAACATCAAAAAATAGGCACAGCGGAGCTACAGAGAGGAAAGGGTGGAGAAAGCATGGTGGAGTATCGTTTTTTGACCGAAGCAAACAAGGAAGAGCTCGAGGCAGTGAAGCAACTGTTTCGCGAATATACGGAATCGCTCGGACTCGATCTCGGCTTTCAAGATTTTGAAGCAGAGTGCAAGGCGCTGCCCGGCAAGTACGCAGCACCAGATGGCGCCCTGCTCCTCGCCTTGGTAGACGGGGAGGCGGCGGGCTGCATTGCCGTGCGCAAAAGCGACGAGCGGATTTGCGAGATGAAGCGGCTGTACGTCCGCGATCGGTATCGCGGCTTGAAAATCGGGAAAACGCTGGTCCAGATGATTATCGAAAAAGCGGAGCAGCTTTCGTACGACTACATGCGGCTCGATACGTTGGCAAGGATGACCAGCGCGCAGGCGCTGTACCGCGCTTTCGGATTTTATGAAATAGAGCCGTACATCTTCAATCCGCTCGACGGCGCCATTTTTATGGAGCGAAAATTGCGCTAGGCAGCGCATGCCACAAAAGCCGAATGCCTCCGCAGTGCCAGGGAGGGAGTTTGGCTTTTGCTTTGGCGTTCGGCATTGCCCACCACGCTACCAGTACAGCGAGATAGCAAAAACGCCTCCGCAGCGTCTTCGGACAGCGGAGGCGTTTCGTTCGATTTTGTGGCCGTTCCAGCAGCAAGCGTTCAGGACAGCTTTGCCCGCACCTGCTTGAGCTTGATCGCGTTGGCGATCGCGGTCCACATGTCGGTTGACTCGGAGCCGACGTACCAATACGCCAGTCCCGGGATTTGCCACTCCAGACTCGCCTGGACCTTGAGTCCCATGGAGCGGCTTTCTTCCAGCCAGATCGTATGGGTTACGCCTTGCTTTTGGTAGGTCGAGCGGTATTGTCCAATGCTCGCATCCCAGACCGTGCTTGCCCTGTACTGGGAGAGCAACTGGTAGGAGGCAGGAATCGTCAGGTCTGTCGATTGCAGGCTGCCTTTTGCCTGATACCAGTCGCGGGTATAGAGCGGCAGGCCGACAATCAGCTTCTGGGCCGGAACTTTGTCCAACAGGTCGACGATCACTTTTTTCAACCATGGCAGCGAGGCTACTGAGCCTGCTTTCGGGCCACCCACCCAATGTTCCTCGTAGGCCATGACTACCAAATAGTCCGCAGATTTCGCCAGTTTGGCAAAGTCGTAAGGTTCACTCCAATCGGTTTTGGTATCGGGTGGAATGTCGACGGAGACGACAGCGCCTTTGGCGTGCAGGGCAGCCGACAGCTCCTGGATGAACAGGGTGAAGTTGTTGCGGTCGGCCGGGGAAAAGCCTTCAAAGTCGACGTTGATCCCGTCCAGTTGGTACTTGTCCACGTAGGCGGACAGCTTCTGGACGATGGCCTTCCGCTTTGCCGCATCCGCAAGCGCGGCATGCGTGGCGGCGGAGTCGAAGCGGTTCCCGAACAGCGGCCATACCTGCTTGCCGTTTGCATGTGCCCAGTGGATCAGGGCCGCGTCGGACAAGTCGCTGACCGTGCCGTCTTTTTGCAGGAAGTACCAGCGCGGCGACAAGGTGTTGACACCGCTTTTCTTGACCTGCGCGATAAACTCGTCGGTCGTGGACTGGTATTGCCAGCCGAGCGAAATCAGCGGCTTGGCCGCCGTGCTTTGCGTCTTCAGCTCATCTGAAATGCGCTGCAAAATCACGGCCGTCTCTTCACGCGACAGCGCTTTTTGCGGGCGGAAGCTGCCTTGGTAGCCGACGAGCCATTTTTTCTGGATCGCTTTGGCGACAGAAGCTTTTGCCCAGCCGGAGACAGAAGCGGCATCTTGCACGGCCGGCGTCGCCTGTGCCGAAACGTTTTGCTCCAGGGCGCGCACCAAAAACGCGGCGGCTTCCTCGCGGGAGATCGTGCGCTTCGGCCCGAACGCCGTAGGACTGATCCCGTTGGCGATGCCGAGCGCAGCCGCAGCCTGTACGGACCCGTACGCCCACGAATTTTTCGGGACATCGGCATAAGCCGCGATATTGCCCGCCACAGGCTGGATGCCGAGCGTCCGCGTGAGCATCGCGACGAACTCGGCGCGCGTCACCGGCCGCGTCGGATGGAAGTACCCGTTTTCATCCCCCGCGATCACGCCTGCCTTCTGCAAGGAGCGAATTTGCTCTTTGGCGTAGCTGTTGGCAATATCCTTCAGGCTGTTCGTAGATGCCGTGGACGCGGGAACCCCGACGGCCAGCGTGAGGCAGTATGTCAGAAATGCCAGAGAAACCAACCAAATATGTATGTTTTGTTTTTTCATCATACATCCAGTATAAGGAGGCAGAACCAATCTTTCATTGGTCATTTTTTGGTAAGAGTGGGGGAATGGCTGGACGGGACACACATCAAGATCAACGAAAGAGTGTTGGATATCAGGTCGGAAAAGTACGACAAGAGAACGATGGAGTAGGTGAGGCAAGCTTTTCGAATGTGCCAAGCCATACTAGGTTGGGTGAAGCTTTTTCGATCATGGCGGTGCGGTCAAGCAGGCAAGGGGACGGAACGGGTATGCAAAGCAAACACGGAAAATGATTTGGGGGGAATTCCAATATGGTATGATAAGATTGAAACGTGAGAGAAACAAAAAGCGAGGCGGAAGAGAAATGGAAGACGTACTGATTATCGGCGGAGGTCCTTGTGGTCTGGCGGCAGCGATCTCCTGCAAAAGAGCGGGACTCGATCCGCTCATCATCGAAAAAGGATCGCTCGTACATTCGATATATCGCTATCCGACGTACATGGTGTTCCACAGCACACCGGATTTGCTGGAGATTGGCGGCATTCCTTTTGCCACCGCCAACGAAAAGCCGACGAGACAGGAAGCGCTCAATTACTATCGGCTGGTAGCTTCCCGCGAAAATCTGCGGGTTCATGTTTACGAAACGGTGACCGAAGCGAAGCGGACGGAGGATGGCTTTCAGGTTGCGACGACAGACCGCTTTGCCAAGACGCATCTGTATCAGGCGAAGAAGCTAATCATTGCCACCGGCTACTTTGACAATCCGAACCGGTTGAACGTGCCAGGCGAAGACTTGCCGAAAGTCTCGTCCTTTTACAAGGAAGCGCACCCATACGCGGGATTGAAAGTCGCCATCGTCGGCGGAAACAACTCTGCTGTCGATGCCGCGATGGAGCTGGAACGGGCGGGGGCGCAGGTGACGGTGATTTGCCGCAGAACCGAGCTGTCCGACAAAGTGAAGGCGTGGACCCGGCCTGTCTTCGAGAGCCTGGTCAAAAAAGGGCGCATCCAGATGTTTTTCGGAGCCACTGTCGCTTCGATTGAAGAGCGCGCCATCCACGTCAACACAGCGGAAGGGCTGGTCACGCTTGCAAACGACCACGTGTTTGCCCTGATCGGCTATCGGCCTGACCGGACGTTTCTGCATTCGCTCGGGGTGCACACCGATGAGGAGACGGGCGTTCCGCAGCACGATCCGGAGACGATGGAGACGAACGTTCCCGGCCTCTACATAGCGGGAGTGATTGCGGCGGGCCACCACGCCAATGCCATTTTCATCGAAAACGGCAGATTTCATGGAGAAGGGATTGCCCGCCACATCGTCTCGCAAGGAAACGTTTAGGTTTTGTCTAGCTCTAGAACTTCCACTCCAACTGTCTGCCGCCAATGAGGTGGTAGTGCAGGTGGAAAACCGTTTGCTGCCCATGCTGTCCGATGTTTGTCACGACGCGGAAGCCTGGCTCGGTTACTTCCATGATTTCGGCTACCTTTTGCAACGACAGATGCAGGTGGCCGATCAGCTCCTTGTCCTCAGGCTCGATGGCCATGACCGACTGGATATGCTTTTTCGGGATCATCAGGACATGTACGGGTGCGACAGGGTTAATGTCGTGAAAAGCCAGCACATGCTCGTCCTCGTACACTTTTTTGGAAGGAATATCCCCGTTTACGATTTTGCAAAAAATGCAGTCCATTTGCTTCTTCATCCTTTCTCAATCAATCGAAGGTATAAAGCCTACTTCGGCATGGAAGTAGGCTTTACCTGTTTGGGCGGGGGAAGTTTTTGGATGGGGGTGACTTCGGATTTTCAACAGAAACGAAAGGCGTTCGTTTTGGCTGAAACGGCAGCGCGCTGGCTGGCGGACATGCTGGGAACATGGATATATTCAATTCAAGCTATACAACTTAGAAAAGGAAATGCTGCACTATCTCGTGGCAACAAATCATTACAAGGAATCAGACACAATGGAAATAAAAGCAAAATATTCCAAAATGCCTACCTACTCGGTGGATGCCGTGTTCAAGGATGAACCAAATGTGACCTACAATTACACCTTGTATGATGGAAAAGAGTGGTTTCAACTGGGGCCAAGCGATGGAGAAATTGAGGGGAATCAAGACAAATACAAGCATATTGATACAAAAAGATTGCAAGGAACAGAGTAGGAGCCAATCCACGTCAAGAATGTCGGCGAAGTCAGGAGATTATCCTTACAGGGGGACGCTCTCCCTCCACTTGCGGGTTTTCGCAAAACGACATCTTTACGAAAAGCGCATCGGGATGACGTCCAATCGATTGGGAAAAATAATAGAAAGACGAGGAGACTGGCAGCGGAGTCGGAGGCAGTCTTTTCAAAATCATGGCCTCTTTCCTCGTGCGAATGGGGCCTTCTTTCATTCATTGGGGAAATGGTCTGGCAGGGACATCCATCCTAGCTTTTCCCACCAAGGATCACTTGCTTTCTTTCCGAAAAATTTCCTGTTTGGCTCCGAGCGCTGGCTGATAGTAAAGTAATTCTACTATAGCGAAACTCAAGAAGCTTGTTTCGAAAAGCGGCAAAGCTCACCTGCGAGATCGGCCGATCACTTTGGAGGCGAGAGAGCCTTGCCTTTCCTTTACTGGCAAGGCTCATCGGTGCAGTTCGCTCAGGCTTCTTATGAAAAACTCCGCTCCAAAAACCCCAACACCTCCTGCCACGAATGCTCGGAAGCGTGCGCATTGTTTTTCGGCGTTCCGCCGTTCAGTTGCGTCCGCGTGGTGGGGATATACGGAAAACGAATGCTGTGCCCCGTATCCGCGTAGCGCAGATGAACGACGGGGTGGGCAAACTGATTGGCTTTCAGACGTTCGACCATCCGTTCGCAATGCTCGGCGGCGGGCCACCAGTGATCGTCGTCGGCAGACAGCAACAGAATCGGGCCGTTGATCTTTTCCACGGGAATTTCTGCGTCTTCGAGCCACTCGCAGGCACGCCAGGCCGCTTTGTGGATTTGGTCGATGCGCCGGCCGGCATCCAGCCGTTCGCGGGACTCCTGGCATTGCGCCTCGGTCCAGGTGACAAACGGGAGCGGTTCTCCGCGAAACGACCAGGAGGACTGCGGCGAAAACGTTTCCGCGTCCGTGAACGCCCGGTCTGTGCCGATGTTGACCGTGGAGCTGGGGCTGGACGCGATGACAGCGCGGATGTCCGGTTCGAGCGACGCGGTGACCAGCGCCAGCTCGGCGCCTTTGGAGCGGCCGAAAACGGCGATTTGCCCGGGATGCACCGTAGACTGCCGTTTCAGCCACTGGACGGCGCGCTGTACATATTCGATCGGGATTTGCTGGATGTCTGTCGGCAAGTCATCGCATTGAAAATAGGCGAGCGCCAGCGCCGGATAGCCGTGAGAGGCGAACAGGGCGGCAAACTGGGAGCAGGAGCCGATTCCGCCTTCGCTGCCGCCGAGCACGAGCACGGCAGGACGCGGTTCTGGGTGAGGCTTGCTGAAAAAGAGGCCGACCAAGCCGTCCTCCCTGACTTTTTGGATGGAAACGTCGCGTGAGACGAAGATGCGCTTGACGACAGCCTTGGCGACAGGCTTTTGTTTCACCTCTGCCGTCAGGTGAATCTCTGTGGAGCGTGGGGTAAACTGAAAGTCTTCGAGGGAATACGAGCTGTAATAGCGGAGCGTCTGCACGTTCATCGACCAGAACAGTCCCATGGGGTCAATGCCTTCGTACGTGCCGAACAGAGGCGCCTGGGACACAAGATCGACAAAGCCGTTCTCGTCTGCCTGGAAAATGGCATGGGAAGAGGCCGACATCTCTCCGCCCGGCAAACCGTTCGTCATGGTGGCATGAAGCGTGATTAATTGATGCGGCATAAAACCGCTTAGTGTAATATGGACAGGTACATCGAGTAAGGCCGTTGCTGGTGAGACATCAATCTGTGGATGCATCATGCAGGCAACACTCCCCATTGAAAATATGGAATCTGATAACAACGTAAATTATAGTAGAATTCACAAATGCGCCACAGGCGGAAATGTGACGGAACGGTTAACTTGACTTCCAAACAGGGATGTAACTATAATCATTACAACGAAAGGGTGACCGACATGAAAATCAGCAGCCGTTTCTCGATTGCGGTTCATATTTTATCTCTGCTCTCCATTGATGCAAATGCTCACCATACATCGGAATGGATCGCCGGCAGCGTGAACACCAATCCGGTTATTATCCGCCGCGTGCTCGGACAACTGAAAAAAGCAGGGCTTGTACACGTCCGGGCCGGGGCGGGCGGCGCAACGCTTGCGAAAGAGCTGGAGCAAATCACATTGCTGGACGTATATCGCGCCGTCGAGGTCGTGGAGGAAGGCCAGCTTTTTCACATCCACGAGCAGCCGAACCCTGCCTGTCCGGTCGGAGCCAATATCCAGTTCGTCCTGGAGCTGATTTTGCATCGCGCGCAGCATGCGATGGAAGCGATTTTGCAGAGCGTAACGATGCACGAGCTGGTCACGGACTTGCGGGAAAAAATGACGGAGCAAGCCCGGTAAGCAATCCGCCATGGCTCGTCCAGGTGAGCCGAAGAAAACGCGGTGTACGGTATAGGAGCGGGACAAAGGGCAGTACTAGCA
Source organism: Brevibacillus sp. FW306-2-1A-C05A (assembly GCF_058781555.1). Taxonomy (NCBI): domain Bacteria; kingdom Bacillati; phylum Bacillota; class Bacilli; order Caryophanales; family Paenibacillaceae; genus Brevibacillus; species Brevibacillus sp. FW306-2-1A-C05A. The sequence goes on along the minus strand of NZ_JBYSWV010000008.1, from coordinate 91,122 downwards.
AGTTCCCGTATCCAAAAGGGCAAAAGGGCGGCAGACGATGACGCAAAACACGCTTCGTCCGCCCGGCTTCTCCTGCGAGAGAAGCCGGGAACAGCGGACAGGATTCAGGCTAGAAATGGCGAAAAATAATGGATATAATAAAAGTATTCAAAAAGCTGCGAAAAAGCCGACAACGGCGTCGGTGCAAGCTTGACATTTTGGTGAGCAGTTGGCACGTCCATTCTCTTTGATGGGAGGTGGAGTATTGCGTCATCGTTATCGAATTATCATCATAGACGACGACCCCATCACGCGAATGGACCTGGTCGAGATGTTGCAGGAACAAGGCTACAACGTTGTGGCTGACGGGAAAAACGGCGAAGAAGCCGTTTCTCTGACGCAACTGTGGGACCCGCACCTCATCATCATGGATGTAAAAATGCCTGTCATGGATGGATTGACGGCTACCGGGATTATCAAAGGGCAATCGGACGCTTCCATTTTGCTGCTGACGGCGTACAGTCAAAAAGACTTGGTAGCGAAAGCGAAGACAAAAGGCGTCTGCGCCTACCTGGTCAAGCCCGTCATGGAGGAAGAGCTGCTGCCCGCAGTAGAGACGATCCTGTTGGAAAAACAAAGTTCGCTGGAAAAGTGAATCGCAACAAAAGCAATGGCGCTTGAACGAAGACGGACTGCCGTCTCCTTTTTCAAGCGTCTTTTTGACGTATAAGAGCGAGAAAAAAAGCGCAAAGGAGCGCTCGAACAACTACCGCTTCTATCCCCACCAGGCAAATTTTGGGTCACATCATCTGCATGGCCGCGATTGCTCAACGACGAGCTGGTCCCGCACGAGTTTTTTCCGGGGAGAAACGCGAAAAAGCAGGATGACCGTTTTCGCTCCCATTGTGCCGGGCGGGCAGGAAAGCAAGGAAGCCCTACCAAAGAAAGCGAGTGAAGCGAGATGAAATTGGCATGCGTCATCCGTAAAGAACATTACCAGTTCACATCCGTTCGCGATGTATTGGCGAAAGCGAGCGAAGAGAAGTCTGGCGACCAGATGAGCAAAATTGCAGCCAACTCCGCACTGGAGCGGATGGCGGCCAAAGTCGTCCTGAGCGAGATGCAGCTCAAGGACATCTACGAAAATCCGGTGATTCCGTACGAAAAAGACGAAGTCACCCGCATCATTTACGACGATTTGAATTTGTCGATCTACAACGAAATCAAAAACTGGACGGTCGGGGAGCTGCGCGAGTACATTTTGTCCTTTTCGACAGGCATGCCGGAGCTTACCCGGATCAGCCGCGGCTTGACCAGTGAAATGATTGCCGCGACCGCCAAGCTGATGTCGAGCATTGACCTGGTGATGGCTTCGCAAAAAATGAGGCACCAGGCGTACTGCAACACGCTCATCGGCGAGCCGGGCAGACTGGCGTTCCGGTGCCAGCCGAACCACCCGATTGACGATCCGGAGGGCATTCTCGCTTCGATGAAGGAAGGTCTGTCCTACGGCTCCGGCGATGCCGTCATCGGGATCAACCCGAACAACGACTCGGTTGAAAGCGTTACCAAACTGCTCAAGATGTCCCACGATTTCATGCAAAAATGGGAGATCCCGACGCAAAACTGCGTCCTCGCCCACATTACCACCCAGATGCAAGCATTGCGCGGCGGAGCGCCGATCTCCTTGATGTTCCAGAGCCTGGCTGGCTCGCAGCGGGCGAATGAAGCGTTTGGCGTCTCCAAAGATTTGCTGGACGAAGCGATGGAGTTGATGCTGCGAAAAGGCACGGCTTCGGGGCCGAACGTGATGTACTTTGAAACCGGGCAAGGCTCGGAGGTGTCGCTGGACTCGCACGAAGGCGTGGACATGCAGACGCTGGAGGCGCGTACGTACGGCTTTTGCCGCCACTGGAAGCCGTTCATGGTCAACAACGTCTCCGGGTTCATCGGGCCGGAAACGCTGTACGACGGCAGACAGATGATCCGTGCCGACCTGGAGGATTTGTTCATGGGCAAGCTGCACGGTTTGCCGATGGGAATTGCCCCTACCTACACGAACCACATGTACGCGGACCAAAACGACCAGGAAATTGCCGGGATGCTGACGACGCTTGCCGGAGCGAATTTTTACATGGGCGTGCCCGGCGGCGACGACGTCATGCTGAGCTATCAGGATACGAGCTACCACGACGATGCCAGCTACCGCGAGCTTTTGGGCCTGCGCCCGTTGCGCGAATTTGAAAAATGGCTGGAAAAAATGGGACTGATGGAAAACGGACGGCTGACAGAGCGGGCAGGCGATTTATCGGTTTTCGACTAACGAGCGGGGAGGGCACACACGATGAAACAGATCAACATGGATGACCTGATCCAGCGGGTCATGGATGAGCTTTCCAAAAAGACGGGGGAAGTGATTCACTTTCCCGAGCAAAAGGTGCGCGGCGTAGAAAATCCGCACAATCTGGAAGCATTGGAGCGGGCGATGGCGAGAACGCCGGCGCGCATCGGGATCGGCCGCGCAGGGACCAGAATGAAGACGACGAGCTATTTGCAGTTTCGCATCGACCAGGCGGCGGCACACGATGCGGTCATGAAATCGATCAGCCCGGAATGGCTGCAGCGGCTGCAACTCCCGGAGCTGCATTCGCGGGCGACGAGCATGCAGGAATATTTGATGAACCTCGACTCGGGGCGGCTGCTGTCCGACGAGTCGGTCAGATGGCTGGAGCAGCACGGCGACAAAGGCAAAGACGTGCAGATCGTCATCTCCGACGGACTGAGCACGTCTGCCTGCGAGGCGACGATTCCGGATTTGCTGCCCGCCCTGCAGCAAGGATTGGCGATGCGCAACATCAGCGTGGGCAAGCCGGTGTTCATTCACAAGGGACGGGTGTGGATTCAGGACCAGGTCGCCAAAATCGTCAATTGCAAAGTCGTCATCTCCCTGATCGGGGAAAGGCCGGGGCTTGCGACGGCAGAAAGTCTCAGTGCTTACATGATTTACAAACCGGACGCCCATACGGTAGAATCAGATCGAACGGTTATTTCTAATATTCATCGGGGCGGGACTTTGCCGATTGAAGCGGGAGCCTATCTCGCAGAGCTGCTGGAGGACATTTTGAAGCACCAGGCGAGCGGAGTCAAATATATGCAACTCCGCGCCCAAAACAGTTAGATTCCTACTGGCACATCCTCCCGTCTTGCACTAGAATACATAGAAGATAACCAATTTCTATGAGGAGTTGCTACGCATGACGGAGCCAAACCAAAACGAACTGGAAACAAAAGCGGAAAAGCCAAAAATCAGCCTGCAGGAAGCGATGAAGCGCAAATTGGCGGAAAAGAAGCAGGCACAGGCCCAAGCGAACAACCCTGTGAACCAGAAGGCGAAAAACCAGTCGATGAAAAGCCAGTTGACGAAAAAGCCGAACAACCAGCGCAGACGTATGGGCGTCTAGTCTAGTTTTCAAGTGGAAAGAAACGAACAAAGGAGAATTTGCAGCATGGATTTTTTGCTGCGGATTCTCCTTTTTACACGTAAGAAAGCGCCGGTAGCGGAGCCGCCAAAAGGTGGAACGAGAGTTGAAAGTAGAACGATTGCTGGCGATTGTCATGATGCTGTTGAACAAACGCCGGATGAGCGCTCGCGAGCTGGCCGACCGCTTTGAAGTATCGCTGCGCACCGCGTGTCCACGTCCGGGTACGAGACATGTTTGATCCGCAAACGATTGAAACCGCGCCAAACGGCGAGATGACTGTCCGCACGACGATGGCAGACGATGAGTGGCTGACAGGCATGCTGCTCAGCTACGGCGACAGCGTGCAGGTGCTGGCGCCGGATTTCATCCGCCAGCGGATCGCGGATACGGCGAAAAAAATGTTGGCATGCTACGAGACAGACCAGAAACGTTGACAGACAGGTGTCAAGGTAGGATAGCTATACTAGGCATGTAATCCATTCTTTGAACAGGAGCGTGCAAACAGATGAATCCGACGATCGTCCAACTGGGGGAAATGCGTGTAGCTGGTCTGAAAATTCGGACCACGAACGAGGCTGAATGCGGAGCAAACGGGAAAATCGGGCCTTTGTGGCACCGCTATTACGAGCAAGGGTATCCGGCGCGTACGCCCGGGCAAAAAGAGCCGGGAGTCGTCTATGGCGTCTACTCGGATTACGCAAGCGATGAACAGGGAGCGTACTCGTTGCTCGTTGGCGTTGAGGTGGAAGCGGGGGGCGAGCTGTCTGCCGAGCTGACCGTGAAAACGATCCCGGCAGCTACATATGCGGTCTTTACAACCAGAGTCGGCCCGATGGTCGAGATCATTCAGGAGGCGTGGGCGCGCATCTAGGCGTGGGCGCAGGAGTCAGGCGTCAAGCGGACGTTCGTCTCGGATTTTGAGCGCTACGACGGCGTGCGCTGCGCCGACCCGAATCAGGCGCAAGTCGATATTTACGTGGCCATCGAGCAGAAATAAGGCGCTAATGCCGCCTTCCGCAAACAGTCGCTTCCAGAGAACGGGAGCGATTGTTTGTTTTTTTCCATGATTTCTTCACAATTTTCGTATAGGCTTAAAGGAACAGGCAACAGAGGGGAGTCCGCAAGCGAACATGGATGGATTGACGAATATAGAAGGCTTGGCAGAATGGATTCGCTCGTGGGGAATGCTGGGAGTAATCGGCAGCATCTTGTTGAATATTGCCATCAGCGTGGCAGGCGTCCTGCCGTCCATTTTTTTGTCTGCGGCCAATGCCGTTGTATTTGGCTTGTACGGAGGTTTTTTCCTTTCCCTCACAGGGGAGGTGCTCGGTGCGGGCATCGCTTTTTTCTTGTACCGCTATGTCATTCGAAAAGCCGATCGGCGCAAAAAGCTGGCGTCGTTCCAATGGGTAGCGGCGATTAACGGGGCGACCCGGGTGCGAAAAGGGCTCGCCGTCGTCTTGCTGCGGCTCAATCCGCTGCTCCCTTCGGGGGTAATCAATCTCGGGGCGGCGATGACGAACATGACGTTCGCCGATTTTCTTCTCGCGACACTCGTGGGCAAAATTCCTTCGATGGTGTTTGAGACATTCGTCGGGCACGATCTCGTCTACTTTGGCGAAAACAAGCTCAGGCTGGTGATCGCGCTTGCAGCAGGCGCGCTTGTTTTCCTGCTGTTCTGGAAGCGCGGGAAGGGACAGGCCAGCCAGTCGGAATAAGGGGCAAAAGGAGGCCAGGACATGTCTACGATTTTGCTGGTAGACGATGAACACAAAATTTTGGAGATTTTATCTTCCTATCTGCAAAAAGACGGCTATCACGTGCTGACGGCGATGACAGGCGGGGAGGCTATCCAGATAGCCAGCTCGGCGGCCGTCGACTGCATTATTCTCGATTTGATGCTCCCGGACGTCAGCGGTGAAGAAGTTTGCCAGCGCATCCGCAAGCATTCCCGCGTCCCGATTCTGATGCTCACCGCCAAGAGTCAGGAGGCTGACCGGATTTATGGGCTGGAAATCGGGGCGGATGATTACTTGATGAAGCCGTTCAGTCCGCGCGAGCTGGTGGCGCGCGTGCGGGCCGTCATGCGGCGCTCCGGCGACTATTCGGCGCTCTGCGACGAGTTCGAGGCAGGCCAGCTCACGATTTCGATTCGCGACAAAAAAATTCTCAAAAACAAGGTCGCGCTCGACGTCACCCCGAACGAATACCGGCTGCTCACGACGCTGGCCCGCCATCCCGGTCGGACGTGGAGCAGAGACGAGCTGGTGCGCGAAGTTCTCGGCTACGACTTCGAAGGCTACGACCGCACGATTGATACGCATGTCAAAAATTTGCGGCAAAAAATCGAGGACGATCCGAAGCAGCCTGTCTACATCAAGACGGTGTACGGACTGGGCTATCGGTTTGACGTCCCGGTGAGGAAATGAGGTTTGCGATGAAGCGCATATGGATGAAGCTGGCGCTCGCCTTTATGGCGATGGGCGTCGGTGCCGTACTGATTACGACATGGCTTGCGATCAAGGAAATGGACGAGCATTTCATGATGTACGCAAACGAGGTGAAAAGCCAGCACAACGAAGAAATTTCCCAGGTGGCGCTCGCCTCCTACCGCGCCAGCCAGGCGTGGGACCAATCCGCTTTTTTGCGACTGGAGGCCGTCTCGTCTGTGCTCGGCCTGCACATTGCGCTGCACGACGCGCGGGGGGAAAAGCTGGGCGAATGGGGGCAAGCGCCGGGCGCTGGACGGGAGGGCGAGCACGACACGCACGCCGAACATGCCGAGCGCGCAACCGAAACGATTCCGCTTTATGACGGCGGTCGAAAAATCGGGCAGCTTGTCATCAGCCACGATGACGAAAATGCGTACATGGCTTTGGAAGCCCATTTTCAATGGGCGCATAAAAATACCGCGCTGTGGACGATGGCGGTTTTGCTTGTGATCGTCGTCGTGCTGTGCATTCCGCTGGCCCGCACGATGGTTCGGCCTGTCGTGCAGGTGAGTGCGGCGGCGCAAAAGGTCGCGCAGGGCGATCTGCAAGTGCGCGTGCCTGTACCGGAACGGCAAGACGAAATTGCCGCGCTGGTCGTCGCCTTTAACAACCTGGTGACGAGCTTGCACGAACAGGAGGAGTTGCGCAAACGGCTGACCGCAGATATTGCGCACGAACTGCGTACGCCGCTCAACACCTTGCTGGCCCAGACAGAAGGGATGATCGACGGCATCTGGGAGGCGACGCCTAAGCATTTGGAGAGCACGCGCGCCGAAGTTCTCCGCCTGATCCGGCTCGTGAACGATCTCGATCAGGTGATTCAGGTCGAGGCAGGCGCCCTGCCGATGCGGCGCGAGCAGGTGAATTTGCGGGATGTCGCCGAGGAAGTCAGCGAAGCGATGCACGTCGCTTTTGCGCGCAACCAGATTCGCTTTCAGTTGGAAGGACCAAAAGACGCCTGGATGACAGGCGATCGGCAAAGAATCGCGCAAGTCGTGGCAAACTTGCTGGCAAACGCGTGCAAGCATACGCCGCCCGACGGAACGATCTGTGTGACGATCGAAAAAGCGGGCGGACATGTTAAGCTGCAGGTGCGCGACAACGGCGCAGGCATCGCCCCGGACGATTTGCCGCACGTTTTTGCGCGTTTTTACCGGGGGGACCGCTCGCGGGCGAGAGAGCGCGGAGGGGCTGGCCTCGGGCTGACGATTGCCAAAGGCATCGTGGAGGCGCACGGCGGACAGATCGCGCTGGAAAGCAGCCTGGGCAAAGGAACGACGGTCACGGTGCGCTTTCCGGGCGGGGACGAGGCCCGGACATGATCTTGTCGCCACGAATGCCAGGGCGCGCTATAATGGGAGCATCCATAGACAAACAAGAGAAGAAGGAGAGGAGAACATGTTTGATCTGGCGACGTTGAGCACGTTTTTGGCTGTCGTGATCGGCCTGTTTTTAATTCCCGGCCCTGCCGTGCTACTGACGGCGACACGCACCGTTCAGGGCGGCAGACGTGCGGGAATCATGGCGGGGCTTGGAATCGCGACAGGCGACTTCATCCATACGATTTTTGCCGCTGTCGGCTTGTCGGCGATCTTGATGACATCCGCCTGGGCGTTCCAGCTCGTCAAATTCGCCGGGGCCGCCTATCTCATCTACCTGGGGATAAGGGCGCTGCTGGAGAAACCGACAGACCCCGAGTTGCCAAAAGTATCGCCGCTGCCGCCGGGGAAGGCGTATGTGCAAGCGATCATCGCGGAAGTGCTGAATCCGAAGACGGCTTTGTTCTTTCTGGCGTTTTTGCCGCAGTTCGTCCACCCGGAGCGGGGAGCGTCCGTGATGCAGTTTGTTGTGTTGGGCCTGATTTTTTCCATTCTCGGCTTCTTCTACACGTCGCTGATCGCCCTCTCTGTGCGGCCGCTGGGGCATCTCGTCAGACGCATCTCCTGGATCGGTCGTTGGAGCGGCAAAATGATCGGGTCTGTCTACATTTTGCTCGGGTTAAAAGTAGCGCTGCAGCAAAAGTAAAGCAGGAAAAAAGCGGCATCGTCCATACGAGAAACTCCCTTTTGCCACCGCCAGGCAAGCGTTGTCTGACGAAGCGAAAGGGAGTTTTGTTTTTGGGCGTGCGCTGCGTTATTTCGCAGCCAGTTGCGGATCGGAAGACTGCTGTTGGGCTTGCTTCCCGGCCAGGCCCGGTTTTTTCGAGCGAATCAGGATGGCGGTAGCGAGCAGGGCGATTCCGTTGATAATGAACACGTAGCGGATCGGGATGGCGCCACCGAGCACGCCGCCGAGCACAGGGCCGAGCATCGTCGCGAGCTGGTTGGCGGACTGGTTCAGGCTGAAGGCTCTGCCGCGAAACTCGGGTTCGGTCACTTTGACGATCATCGCGTTAATCGAAGGGTAAACCGCCGCGAAAAACAGGCCGTAGGCGAAGCGCAAAACCCCGAAGCCGTACAGGTTGGTGAAGAAAAATTGCAGCAGGTTGCCGAAGGCGCCGCCGAGCAAGCCGATGAACAAAATTTTCGTGTAGCCGACCTTGCCGCCGAGTTTTCCCCATTGCGGAGCGGCGATCACGGTGGCAATACCGACGGCAGCGAAAATGATCCCGGCGCTGAGCGAGGCTTCCTGCTGCGAGGCCCCGAGCTGCAACACGTAGACGGTCAACAGCGGTTCCAAGAGCATGACGGAGATCGTGACCATCAGGCTGAGGCCGAGAATCGTCATGAGCGAGCGGTTGGCGATGGCAGCCCGCAAGTCTTCCCGCACGTTGGAGCGGCTGCCGGAGCGGTTCATGTTGGTCTCTTTGACGAGGAAGGTCGCGATCAGCGCCGCTACGAGCACGACACAGCCGGAGAAAAGAAAAGCCTCTGCGTTTCCCCAGAGGTGACTGACTACCCCGCCGACGAGCGGCCCGACAATCCCGCCCGTGGCTCCAGAGGTTGCCATCACCCCGAGAGCGTACCCGACGTTTTTTTCCGGTGTATTCGTCGCTACCAGCGCGATCGCGGCAGGCACGTAGCCGGCGAGCAGCCCCTGAAACACGCGCAGCACCAGGAAAAGGTAAGGATCTGTAATGAAGTAAGTCAGGAAGTACAACAAAGCCAGGCTAAAACCGGATCGGATCAACATCGGTTTTCGCCCGTATTTGTCGGCGAGCGAACCCCAGTACGGCGAGATCAGGGCGCTTGCCAAAAAGGTAATGCCAAACGAGATACCAGACCAGGCTTCCAAATGCTCGTGAACACCCAAAGATGTATGGAGGAAGATGGGCAAGAATGGTATGGAGATCGAGTAGGCTGTGCTGCAGAAGAAGACGCCGACCCATAACACAAACAAATTACGCTTCCATGAAAACTCCATCTTTCTGTTCACAACCTTTGCAGTAGAAAAGCCGGAAATTTGATATTGATTATTCTAGCACTGGTTTTTGGCGCTGACCAATAAAGAAATGTGATCGTACTATTGCAAAAATGAAATAAGGAAAAAACGAAACGGGCACAAGCAACGCGTCTGGCGCATACAAAAACCCCTTTTGACGGAGCGAAAAGGGGGAGTTGCTGTCTGTCAATGCCCGGCAGGAACCGTGATTCCAAGCCGATCTACAAGCTGTTTGCTTTCTTCATTCAATCCCGTGATGAGCACGAATTTATCGGCATCGCGGTATTTGGCGACTACTTTGGAGATGGCGGTTACGGCTGACATATCCCAGACATGCGAGCGGGAAAAATCAATGACAATCTGGCCGAGATCGTTTGGAACATCGAATTGCTCGACAAAGTGCGTCATCGTACCGAAAAACAGTTGCCCGGAAATCGCGTACACGTTTTCACCTGTTTCCCTCATAATAGCTGGTGGAGTGCAAGCGTGCCCGCCAGCATCGCGTACATGGTCCCCGAAGCTCCGACGAAATGCGGAAGCTGTGCCATGAAGATGAGGATCGCGTTTTTTTCACAGGAGGCGATTGTCCAGTCTATGGCGATTCGCCGTGCCCCTTTGCGGACCGAAAGTATATTGGCAAAAGAGGCCGTGATCTGTCCAAACAGAAAGGGGTGGCCTTTTGCAGCCGCAAGCGGGACGAGCCGTGCTGCAAACTGCAAGGGACGCGTTCTTTTGCAAAATGATGATCGATCTTGCCAACCAATCCAGCTATAATGAAAATGATTTTCAAAAAAAGCGTGAGGAGCTGTGTCATGTAGCTTGTCAATGAAAAAGGAGGTGCTGCTGCGATGCTTCGCAGATTTTTTTCTTACTACCGGCCTTATCGTGGATTGTTCGTACTCGATTTCACCTGTGCGATCTTCGTGGCTGTTCTGGAGCTGGGATTTCCGCTCGCGGTAAACATGGTAGTCGATCAGCTTCTGCCGAGCAAAGACTGGGAGCTGATTGTCTGGGCCTGTCTTGGGCTGCTTGCGCTTTATGCCATCAATGCGGGAATGAACTACGTACGAAGACATGGCGGATTTCAATGCGCGCGTCGAGGACAATGTCGGCGGCATGCGCGTCGTGCAGGCGTTTGCCAACGAGAGCTTTGAAAACAAGCGCTTTGCGGAAAACAACCAGCGTTTTCGTCTGACCAAGCTGTTGTCCTACAAAATCATGGCCCAGAACGCCTCGGTCAGCTATATTCTGATGCGGCTCGTTATTTTGTTCGTGCTGATCTGCGGCAGTTGGTTTGTCATCGAAGGCTCTCTCACCTACGGGGAGTTCGTCGCCTTCCTGCTGTTGACGAACGTCTTTTTCCGTCCGCTGGAAAAGATCAACGCGATTATCGAAAGTTATCCGAAAGGCATTGCCGGCTTCAAGCGCTACATAGAAATTATGGATACGGCGCCAGACATCGCAGACGCTCCGGATGCGGTCAAGGTAGAGGCGCTGAAGGGCGATATCGAGTACAAAGGCGTCTCGTTCGGGTACGAGCAAGGCTCGCGCGTTTTGCAAAACATTGATTTGCGCATACGCGCGGGAGAGACGATTGCCTTTGTCGGTCCGTCCGGCGCGGGGAAAACGACGCTGTGCAGCCTGCTGCCGCGGTTTTACGAGATTGACGGAGGCAGCATCACGATTGACGGACTGGATATTCGCAACATGACGCTGGCTTCGCTGTGCAGCCAGATCGGGATCGTGCAGCAGGACGTGTTTTTGTTCTCCGGCACCATTCGGGAAAATATCTCTTATGGCAAGCAGCACGCAACAGAAGAAGAGATTTGGCAAGCGGCGCGCCGGGCCAAGCTGGAAGACTTTATCCGTGCGCAGCCGACAGGGCTTGATACGATTATCGGGGAGCGCGGGGTGAAGCTGTCTGGCGGACAAAAGCAGCGGCTCGCGATTGCCCGGATGTTTTTGAAAAACCCGCCGATCCTGATTTTGGACGAAGCGACGTCCGCTCTCGATACGGAGACGGAAGCGGCGATTCAGCAGTCGCTCGCGGAGCTGTCGCAAGGGCGCACCACGCTGGTGATCGCGCACAGGCTGGCGACGATCAAAAACGCGGATCGCATCGTCGTCGTGACAGAGCAGGGCATTACCGAACAGGGGAACCATGAGCAACTGCTGGCACAGGATGGCATCTACAGCCGGCTGTATCAGGCGCAGTTCGGCTCGTATCTGGAGCAGCCGCAAAACGCTTTTTCCAGCTAGCGCCCGTCCTTGCGCTGGCGGAGGCGTTTTGGAAGCGAGCTTTTCAATCAAAAAACGGGGGAGAGAGTCTTGCAAACATGGAATGAACCGTTTTTGGCGGAACAGTTTCACCTGACGACTACGCACCGAACAGACGCGCTGCTCTCGATCAAGGCAAGCGATCTGCTAAAAGCCAGACATGCGGAACAGTTGGTGCAGACGTACGCGCCGCTTATCAAGGCACATGACCAAAAGCCTGTCGGCACTTATGCGGCCAGTTGGCTGTCTGGGCTCGCGCTCGGCTTGCAGTACGCGCTGTCTGTATGGAACGTAGCGATTCGCACACCGCTCGACCAGTTGACGATTGAGCTGTACGACGAGGATGGCTACGTCCAGTTCTCTTTCGTCGTGGACGAGTGGCACAAGGCGGAGGGTCCGAGCACAAGCACAGCGCGTTCTGCCTGGCGCGCCGAGCAGTATCGGCAGTTTTACGGACATACGCTCCGGCCGTTGTTCCAGGTGCTGGCTGATGCGACTGGCAATCCGCTGAAAATGATTTGGGGCCAACTGCCGACGAGATTTAACTATTATCTCGATACTTTCGTCCAGGAGGCTCGGGAAGAGGCGATCCGCCAACGGCTGCGCGACGATTACGCGGCGCTTTGCGACGAACTGGACGGGGAGTGCTTCGGGCTGCCCAAAAATCCGTTCGCGGTCAAAGTGCGCTGGGTGGAGGACATGCGTGACCCGAACAAGCAGGTGCGCCTGAAAAATCAATGCTGCCTGTACTATCAAACCGGGGATGGACAGTACTGCTACACCTGTCCACGGCTGAAGGAAGACGAGCGCGCAGCCCGTCGCCAGGCGGCGCTGCAGGCATGAGTTCACCCCCCTCCAGCCAGGAGAGGGGGGTGTGCTTTTTCCTTCTCTGGACAGGGGGCGCATTCTTCCTATAAAGTAGAAAGAGAGGAAGTGTCAGAATAGTTCGGAATTGTGGGACTTGCTGTCGCTGTCCCGTTTGATGACAAACTTTAGGAGGGACGTGGTTCGTATTCAAACAATCGACCAGGATGAGCTGAATCAGACCGATGAAGATCTGTTTCAAGCCATTGTGAACCAGCAGCTCACACTCTATTACCAGCCTTTTTTCGATTTGCGAACAACAGGGATGACGGGGGTCGAGGCCCTGGTTCGCTGGCATCATGAAAAGTGGGGACTTTTGCCGCAACAGACATTGCTGCTGCTTGCCAAAAAAAGCGGCGTGATTCATTTGTTGGAGGAATGGGTCCTGCGAGCCGCGTGCACGCAATGCAAGGAATGGATCGACATCGGCTTCGGGCCGCTGGTCGTATCGGTCAACCTGTCCGCGCATGCTTTCGAGTCTGTCGTATTCGGGGATACGATCCAGACGATTTTGCGGGAAATCCAGTTGCCGCCGCGCTATTTGGAGCTGGAAATAACGGAATTGGCCGGGGGCGATATGGAGCGTACGATTGGCGTCCTCGCCCAGCTCAAGCAGCTCGGTGTGCAGGTGAGTCTGGACGAGTTCGGAAAAGATCCGGTTTCAATCCCGTATTTATCGCGTGTTCCTGTAGACAAGCTCAAGCTCGATTCAACCTTGATCCAGCAAGCGCTGACCGACGCTGCGCAAGAGGCTGCGCTCAAAACCGCATTGGCGATCGCGCAGACAATGGGCCTGCAGGCGACGGCTGCAGGAGTCGAGAGTCGCGAGCAAGCAGAGTTGTTGGGGGAGCTTCTGTGCGACCTTGCCCAAGGAAATTACTTTTGCGAGCCGCTGCTGGAAGAGGGGCTTGTCGCGAAGATGAGCTCACAGGGCAAGGCGTTTGCCGATGCGCCAGCGCGCGCAAAGCAGGGAGCGGGCGAGAACCACAACTGTTTGCGCGAGGTGCTGCGCAATCAGCAAGGAATGACGTTTACATTTCGCAAGCAGGACGAGCGGTTTATCCATACGTTTTGCGCGGGGGAGTTGATCTACCGGATCGGCTTGACGCCGGAGCAGGTCGTAGGGAACGAGTTGTGCGACATCTTGCCCCGCAAGGAAGCGCTGCGCAAGACAGAGCATTACGAGCGGGCCTGGGGCGGCGAAGAAAACGTCACCTATGAGGGCGTCGTCAACGGCGTTTGCTACCTGGCTGTCATGCGCCCGATCTTCCGGGATGGGCGGGTGAAGGAAGTGATCGCTTCCTGTGTCGACATCACGGAACTGAAAAAAGCGGAGGAAGCCCAGCGGGTAAGCGAAGCGAAATACAGGCTGATTGCGGAAAACATTTCGGATATGATCGTGGTCATTGATTGCCATGGATATGTTACATACGTGTCGCCGTCCGTTCACACCGTCTTGGAGGTATCCCCGGAGGTGTTTTTGCATCAGCATCTGCAAACCATTTTGCCGAGCGAACAGCTCAAACGCGTCTGGCAGACGTTTCAGGAAATTATGGAGTGGAAGCTTCCCAGGGCGGTTACCTTTTCCTGCCAGCACCGCAATGGCAGCAAGCTGATTTTGGAAACAAAAGGAACGCCTGTGCAAAACGAGCAGGCCGAGGTGGAGCAGATCGTCTTCATCATCCGCAACAGTACGGCGCAGGTGCAGGCAGAGGAATTTTTGCGCAAAATGGACAAGATCGACGTCGTCGGGCAGCTCGCAGCAGGAGTCGCACATGAAATCCGAAACCCGGTGACCTCGATCAAAGGCTTCGTGCAGTTGCTGCGGCGCGACCAGTGGAAAAGCGAATACTTTGATATCATGCTCGCCGAGTTTCACCAGCTCGAAAGCATTTTGCGCGAATTTGTCTTTTTGACCCAGCAAAGGTCCCACCAGTTTGAGTCGCAAAATCTGGCGCAACTGCTGCGCAGCGTCACGCAGGTCGCGCAGGAGGAAGCGCCGGCACATCAGATGGTGCTCGAGATCGACGATGTCGAAGAGACGTGTCTGTGGTGCGATCAAAGCCAGATCAGGCAAGTGTTCATCCACTTGCTCTCCAATGCCGTGGAGTCCATGCCGGACGGGGGGACGATACGCATCCGGGCGCTGCGCTCGGGGCACGATCAGGTCATGATCCAGATTGTGGACAAAGGCTGCGGCATGTCCGAAGAGCGATTGAAGCGGCTCGGGGAGCCTTTTTACAGCACGAAGGAAAAAGGGACGGGGCTTGGCCTAATGATTACTTATAAAATTATTCAGTACCATGACGGGTACATCCATTTTTCCAGCGCCCCCAACCAGGGAACGAAGGTCGAAGTGTATTTGCCGCTGAACAGGCCGACGGATACCGCTTGACGCGCTGCGGCGACAGCAACAAAAAAAAGTCCGATCGGCTGGCGAGGCGGATCGGACTTTTTGGCGTGGTTTATTTGGCGGATGGCGGCTTTTGTGCGGAGAACTGGCTTTGGACTGCCTGTAAAAAGCGTTTCCACGCTTCGGGCAAGTCTTTGCTCTCGTGTTCTGTAGCCGGGGGAGAAGAGGGCTTGGTTTCCTTCACAGGCTCCATCTGACACTATCCTTTCGTATTGCTCCAGTCGTGGCGCAGGGCGAACAGCTCGCGAAGCTCGGCCGTCGACAACTCGGTAATCCAGCCTTCCCCGCTGCCGACGATCTGTTGGCTGAGCGAGAGTTTGCGCTCCATCATTTCGTCAATCCGTTCCTCGATGGTGCCGAGCGAAATGAATTTGTACACCTGCACGTTCCGCCGCTGACCGATGCGGTGCGCCCGGTCGGTTGCCTGGTTTTCCACGGCGGGGTTCCACCAGCGATCGACGTGAATGACGTGGTTCGCTTCCGTCAAGTTCAAACCTGTGCCGCCTGCGCGCAGGGACAGAATGAAAATGGCGCCGCGCTCCTCATCCGGGAGGGAGGCATCCTGAAAACGGGCGATCATCTCGTCCCGTTTTTCTTTTTTGGTGGCGCCGTTCAAAAAGTAAACGGGGCCGTAGCCTTCGCGCGTCAGCACGCGCTGGAGCAGGTTGCCCATCTCAATGTATTGCGTAAAGATCAGGCAGCGCTCCTTTTTTTGCCGAATTTCCTCGACCAGTTCCAGCAGTCGCTCCAGCTTGTGCGAGCGGCTTGCTTCATCCGCCGTAGTGATCTCGTTTAAGATCAACGCGGGATGGTCGCAAAGCTGCTTGAGCCGCGTCAATGTCGTGAGGATGAGGCCGCGCCGTTCCATGGCGGAGACGTTTTCCATCCGGGCGAACATGTCCTGGATCGCGGTTTCGTAGAGCGCGCCTTGCTCGGCGGTCAACGGCACGTATTCCTTGCTTTCGTTTTTCTCCGGCAAGTCGAGCTGAATCGCCGGGTCCGTCTTGGTGCGGCGCAGCAGGAACGGCTGAATGAGCCGTTGCACCGTCTGGATCAGCGCCTGGTCGCGGTCGCGCTCGATCGGCAGGACGAAACGCTGGGTAAAGTCGCCGAGGCTGCCCAAGTAGCCGGGATTGAGGAAGTCAAAAATCGACCAAAGCTCGCTCAGGCGGTTTTCGATCGGCGTTCCGGTGAGCGCGATCCGGTGCCACGCCTTCAGGTCACGGACGGCGGACGCTTGCTTCGTATAGGCGTTTTTAATGTTTTGCGCCTCGTCCAGACAGATCGTATTCCAGGTGATGGAGGACAGCTCCTGTTCGTCGAGGTGGGACAGCGCATAGGACGTAATGACCAAATCGACCCCCTCGATGGCCGGAGCAAAATCTTCTTTTTTCGGACGGGTATTCCCGTAATGAATGAACACGTTGAGCGAAGGGGCGAACCGCTGCAGCTCCTTTTGCCAGTTGCCGATGACGGAGGTGGGACAGATGAGCAGCGAAGGGGACTGGGCGGTTTTTGTCGCCTTCACATGCAGCAAGTAGGTGATAAACTGCACGGTTTTCCCAAGGCCCATGTCGTCGGCGAGACACGCTCCCAGACCGAACTGGCGCAAAAACAGCATCCACGAGCTTCCTTCCAACTGGTAGTTGCGCAGCGTGCCGCAAAACGTGTCCGGCTGCGGCAAAATCGGGATGTGCTTCGTTTCCTGCAGGCGGTGCATCAGCTCCAGCAAATGCGCGTTGAGCTGGACTTCCACCGTCAGCGGGTAAGGTTCAGCGAGATCGTCGTCGTCCGCTGGTTCTTCGGCTTCGACATTTGCGGTCAGGTGCATGCTCATCACGTCGCGCAAGGTCATGCCGTTTTTTGCGTTCGTTTTTTTCAGCGCTTCCTGCAGCTCGGCGAACAGGTCAGGCGTGAGCTGCACCCAATGCCCCCTGATTTTCAGCAGCCGCTGCTTCTGGCGGATCAACTGCGCAAACTCTTCCTCGCTCAGCTCGACAGGACCGAGCGCGAGCTTCCACTCGAAATCCATGACCTGCGAAATGCCCAAAAAAGACTGTCTGCTCGCCCCGACAGAGGAAGAGACTTTCGCCCGGAGCTTCGGTCTGACTCTGCGCACCTGCTCCCACCACGCCGGCAAAAAGACGTGAATGCCAGCCTGGACGAGCTGCAGGCTGCAGGACGTCAGGAAAAGCCACGCTTCCTCATTGGTAAGCTGGGTGCGCAGCCCGTCCGGTTCGTCAGCGCCGGACGTTTGCCAAGGGAAAATGTCGCGGCATTTGGCCA
Source organism: Brevibacillus sp. FW306-2-1A-C05A (assembly GCF_058781555.1). Lineage (NCBI taxonomy): Bacteria > Bacillati > Bacillota > Bacilli > Caryophanales > Paenibacillaceae > Brevibacillus > Brevibacillus sp. FW306-2-1A-C05A. The sequence continues at coordinate 73,948 of NZ_JBYSWV010000008.1, read as the reverse complement.
GGTCGCTTTGAAAACGCCGCCAGTGCTCTTTCCATTCCAGAGGGATGCGCGCGGTGTGCGCGTCTGGAGCGCCGAACTGATGCGGCTCGATCACAAACAGCCGATCCGGTTCTTCCCGATCCTGCAAATAAACCTGGAGCAGCCATTCGCTGGCGGCGTGCGCAGGCTCGACAATTTGCAAACAGGTGCGAAACGGCGTCACATCCGGCAGCCAGCCAATCGATTGCAGCCATTCCGTCTCCTGCAAATGGACGGACAGCTTGTCGCCCATGACGTGCAGCGCCGGAAACTGGGCAGTGAGCTGATCCCAGGCGCGGCCGACCTCACCAAAGGCGTGGACAGCTTCCTCCAACACATGCGAAAGCCACCTGTTGCCGTAGGGCGCAAACGAAGCCGGGGCCTGCTTCGCCCTCCAGCCGAATCGTCCTTGCTTCCATGCGGCAAAGTCTGGGACGATGGCGCCTGCGGCCAGCGTTTTTTGCAGGAACACGGCGACGCCCTGGTATTCCAGAAAACGCTTGTCGACGGAATAAGCCCGGTGCAAAAGCCACGGCGGCGAGGCGAAAAAGGCCAGCGCCTCTGTCGGGCCGAGCAGCAAGCCTTGCTCGTTTTTTTCCACGAACGTGCCGTAGTAGGAGGCTTCATCCCAGGCAAAAAGCGCTCCGGCGAGCTCATCCGGGTCGAGCGCCTGCCCGCTTGGGTCTGCTCCCGCAATAAGGAACTGGCCGTCTGCCAGAAGCTTTGCGGTTAGCACCATGGTTGTAACAGTGTTCATAGGTTCAGATTTCCTCTCCTTAGCTCCTCCTGAAATGCCCGCAGGCGGTTGTGCTTGGCGGACAGTTTGTCCACGAAGCGCTCCCAGTCGGACTCCTGCTCGGCCTTGGCGTAAGTGGCCCGCGCTTTTTTCAACAGCTTGATCGCCTCTTTGTAGGCGGGGCGGTTGCGCTCGCGGATCAGGCGGTTGATCTCGCGCACATAGTACGGATACAGCAAGGACGGATCGGCGTCCTCGATTTCTTTCAGGTGCACAGACGAGATGTCGGCAAGCGGCACCTGATAGGACATTTGCAAATCGACCCATTGCTTGAACTGCTTTTCCTCGTACAAATGCAGGGCGTACTCGGAATAGCTGCTCGGCAGGAAGTTTTTCAGCATGGCTCCGCACTCGTCGGAGCGGCCGACCTGCTTCATCGCTTCTTGCCAGATGGCGATGACCAAGCGATATTGTGCGGCCTCCGCCGACCCGATCAACTCGGTCAGCGCCTCCGTCCAAAACAGAAAGCGCTGCCACTCCTGATTGCGGGCGAAAGCTTTCATGTAGGGCAAGTAAAAACTTAAAGGCAAGCGGCGAATCGGCTTCCAGACTTGCAGGGCGAGCGCGTCCTCGTTTTCCATGACTGAAAAGTGGGCGCGCAGCAGGCGGTATTTTTCGCTTTCGGCTGCGGGCGCATTCGACGTCTGCATGGCTTGTTCCAGCTCCGCCACCTCTTGTTTGATCCAGTCCGGGTCGGTGAGCAGCGACCACCAGATCATGCGATAGGCGTAGACCCAGTAGAGGGAGGACGTGTCGTTTTCCTTCCATTTTTGGATGATCGTCACCGTTTCAGCGAGCGCCGGGCGATGGTCGGCCCACAATGCCTGGCGATCGGCAAAGTAGATGGCCCCCTCCAACTGCTCGAGCAGCCGTTCCGCCGTCTGCGCCAAGTCCGGATACCAGTTGGACTGGCGGTAGCTCTTGACGTATTGCTGCAACTTTTGCAGGTGAAACAAATTGGCGTGGATGTGAAACAACTGGGCCCGTTCCCGTGGCCATCCCGCGGCGACGGACTGGACGTTTTGGTAGCTGGAAAACATTTCGGAGGAAGCGCGGTACGATTCCATCGCGGATAACAAATTGCGCGTCCAGCTTTCGAAAAACGCCCACCAGTCGGAAACGGAACTGGCTGCGGTCAGCGGGGAGGAAACGGGGGCGGCCTCATTCCCGTGCAAATCGCTTGCCACTGGCCGATAGCTCGGGATGAGCATGGCGGGAGTGAAGCTCACCCGACGCGGTTGCTGCGCCCTGGATAAAAAGTGGCGCGGGTTTTCGAAGACGCTGTACATTTGAAAAAAAGTAGCGGCGATATGCTTGCAAAGACGGGTGTACGGACAGGTACAGGTGCTGTCCTGCACATCTTCCAGGTCGAGTTGGACGTGGTACACCTGGGTGCCTTGCACATCGCTGCACAGGATGCGGTTGTTTTCGACGCGTGTATTAAAGACAACCCCATCGGAAAAGTACGAATAGCCACGCTCGATGATCGCACTCTCCATTCCTTGCAGGACTTGCTCTCCAGCCGCTACTGCCTGTTCCCGTGTCAACTCTCTTTGCAACATGTGTTCTGGTCCTCCGAACGAAGTGTCATCCCTCCATTATAACGCAAAAGTCGGGGAATGGAAAAAGCAAGAATCGTTACGGCGGCGCGATTCCGTTTAAAAAGGAGAAAAGCTCGTCGTAAAGCGGATCGCCTGACTGGTACAAGCTGACGAGCGCCTGCTTGCGCCCGTTTTTGCCGAAAAACCAGCCGCCCGTGTACCAGGCGAGCGGCGCGTCGTATTGAAAAGGCCCGAAAGCATTGCCATGCCCGTCTGTCCCGCCGGAAGCTCCGGCCCGCAAGTACGCCAGCAGCCGCTCGCGTTTTTCCCGATCGTAGGTGACTCCGAGGTCAAACTCGATTTCGACGCCCATTCCGGCTGCCTCGCTTGCGGCGGCGGAAGCATCCACGCTTTTTTTCGGGTTGAAGTAGTAGTTCGGTTGCAAAAAAGCGAGGTCGAAGCCAAGCTGTGCCCACTCGTTCCAGCCAGCCGCCTGTTGATACGGAATCCAGATGCTCCGAAGCATCCGTCCGGCGTGCGTGCAGCCGTGGATCGCGTCGTTGACCGCCCGGATGACTTGGCGGTCGTCGTGCTTGGGCCCTTGGAAGTACAGGCTTTCCTGTAGCCAGTAGAAGCCTTTTAGGCAGAGGCAATCGTTCCACGGCTTTTTGGCCCACCTCGTAAGAAACAGGCACATCCACTCGATGACCGCCTCGATCCGGTAGGCGTCGTCGCCAAACTGCTGCGGATTCGGGTAAGGCAGGGCCACCCACACATTCGTGCGCGACAGCGGCGAGCAACGCACCGCCTGGCAGAGCGCGTCGAGATTCCGGTCGCCAAGGAACAGCTCATCCATGTAGCGCAGCCATTCGTTCCAGCCAGCGGGAGCCTTGTCGCTGCGCGCCAAAAAGCGGCCTTCCCCCGACGGATTCAAAATCCCGAGCGCCAAAAACAGAAAATCGGTGAACATGCCGCCGTCCGCCAATCCGGTCACCGGATCGGTATGGAAGAGCAAGGGCAAAAAGTCGGTGCACTCCCAAAACTGGTAGTGCGGAGTGCCGTCCGTGCCGATGCTGTAGCCTGTGTACGCGAGAAACAGTTGATCGATCGGGCTTTTTCCGAGCGAGGGATAGGGAGCCATGCCAACACACCTCTTCTCCAAACGGTTTGATCGCGAAAAGGTCCTTCGCTAACACGTATGTCAGAAAGCGGGCGTATATACAGCCAGCCGCAGGACTTACTAGCCGCTGAAAGCAGGCTGGCTATTTTTGGAGCAAGCGGGGAAAGCTGAATGCAGAAAAGAAAAAAACGGGTAAGGATGATTTTGATGGAAGCCGCAAAAACGGGTCCGATTACCCATAAGCGGGCCAAAAAGCGAAGAATCGTCACAAGGGCGCTTGCGATTATCGTCGGAGCGCTGATGGTTGCCGTCGGCCTGGAAATTTTTCTCGTGCCGAACAAGATCATCGACGGCGGGGTCACAGGTCTGTCGATCATGATGTCACACCTGACCGGAATCAAGCTGGGGATTTTCCTCTTTCTGTTCAACTTGCCGTTTTTGTTGGTCGGCTACAAGCAGATCGGGAAAACGTTCGCGATCTCCACGCTGTTTGGGGTAGCCGTCATGTCGCTCGGGACGAATTTTTTGCACCACGTTCCCAGCTTGACCGACGATTTGCTGCTGTCTGCCGTCTTTGGCGGCATCATTATCGGGATTGGCGTCGGACTGGTGATTCGCGCAGGCGGGTCGTTGGACGGCACCGAGATCGTCGCGATTTTGCTGACGCGCAAAAGTCCGTTTTCCGTCGGGGAAGTCGTAATGATTTTCAATATTTTCATCCTCGGCAGCGCGGGCTTCATCTTTGGCTGGGACCGGGCGATGTACTCGCTGATTGCCTACTATATCGCGTACAAAATGATCGACTTGACGATGGTCGGCCTCGAACAATCGCGCTCGGTCTGGATTATTAGCGACTATCCGAACGAAATCGGGGACGCGCTGTCTGCCAGGCTGGGACGGGGGATTACGTATTTGCGCGGAGAGGGCGGCTACTCCGGGGACGACAAAAAAGTCATTTTCTGTGTCATCACCCGGCTGGAGGAAGCCAAGCTCAAATCAATCGTGGAGGAGATCGACGCATCCGCGTTTCTCGCGATCGGCCATATTCACGACGTATCGGGAGGGCGGTTCAAGAAAAAAAATATTCATTAACGGCGAGCGTGGCCGGATAGGCTAGTCAGGCGCAAACAGGACAGGCAAGCAGCAGATGCTTGCTTTTTTCTGCGTGTCTGCCATTCCTAACTGATTATCTTTTCTGAAACTTGAAAATGATCTATTGATTTTTAAGCATTATGAATTTATGATTTGTTTACTGAATATGAAATAGTAGTTCCGAAATTCGGAACAAAATGAGAAAGACGGGTGAGGCAAGGTGAGGATAGACGAGCTGTGGAGTACGAACGGCTTTTTTCGGGCCAGCAAAGGGAGCAGCGCCCCTGACGGAATCGTCTCGAAAATCACGGTTCCGTCCGAGCGCACGAGCTGGGAATCTGCCGCGATGGCAGAGCTGGCCAGTCGGATCGGTTTGCACCTGACCGACTTGCCGCTGCCGATTTTTGAGCACTTGTTCATTTTCGACCAGCTTGATGAACAGGCTCTCCCGGTACAGGGGGACAAGCCGCGTACTTTGCGGATCGTCGTAGGGTACGAGCAGGCATGGCTTGCTTCGGTTTTGGGCGAACGCAAAGCGGCGCTACTCGCTCTGCACAAGCTGCGGGACAACGGCGAAAAAGAGGCAGGCATTCTGTATGTGAGCGAGGGCGAAGACGAGTCGATTCTCGTCATTACAGGCACATCGCCGCAAATGACGTTGCTTTCGGCACGCGCGCTCGTATCCGGGGAGTACAGGCAAGATGCAATAGAGCAGGCGGGCTTCGGCCATCAGCGCGCGATTTTGATTGCGCCAAAACCGGCGGCTCCGTTGACCGCCGAAAAGACGGCGACCAATCCAGGCAACAACCGCTCCCGGACTTTTTCGCTGCACGAACTGTTTACGACAGAAGGGCTGTACGAGCAAAACGACGGGGAGCTGCTGCCGACGCTGGACGTGTTGTTGTCCATGCCGGATGGCTCGCTGGAGAAGACGGTGGCGGCCGTGGAGCTTGGCGCGCGCCTCGCCTTGTCTGCGGGCTATGTACGCACGCCTGTGACGCGGTGTGCAGGGGAAGAAAACGAGGCGGGGCGGTTTGAGATTGTCTTCGAAACAAAAACGGCTCCGGCTGCTCATGGAGAGAGCCGTATGGAGCTTTTCGAGGACGGCAAGCAGTTGCGGATCGAGAGCGATGCTTTGCATCTGGTCGGTTTTGTGCGCGAGCTGCTCGCAGACGGATTTGCGCCGCTTTCCGCAGGACAGCATTTCGGCTGGCGCCAGCGGTTGTTCGCCTTAAAGAGCGACAGCCAAGATTTGTCGTTGCGCGCGTCTCTTGGCTTGCAAACGTTTTCGCTGCGGGAGCGCACAGAGATCGCGCGCCTGGAAGTACCGGAGCATTTGGCCCGCCCCACAGAAGTATGGGAGCAGTATGTGGGCGGCGGTGGACGAGCGGGTGGCCCCGTGCCGCTTGCGGTTACGGAAGAGCTGCCTGTCTGGACGGCGGAGTGGAGCGATCCGGGCGAATTAGCAGAGATGGAAGACTATTTGCTGGCCGTTGTGCAAAAGCATGCCGAACATTCCGGGGGAGCCGCTTTGGAGATCGAAGTGACGACCACGGCGAGCGAGCAGACGTTTGCGGCGTGGGCGAAAAAGCTGGTCGGGCAATGCGGGGAGCGCTACGGCGTCGAAGTCTGGTTCGCGTTTCGCGACGCAAACAAGTCGGGGCTGAACTGGGCCATGCAGGAGGTGTTGCCGCAAATCGTCCAGCTCAAAGACGTGCACAGCGTCGAACTGCGGGCGAGGGCGTTTCGGCCAGCGGACAAGCACTTCGACCTGGTTCACCGCTTTTTGCAGGAGCTGTATCCGTTTGATGCGATTTTGGCCGACAGCCTGTCGCTTCCGCTCGAACGCATTCGCCTGCAGCTTGCAGAAGATTCTGCCGCTCCGATGTTTTCCGTGTGTGCTTTTGCCGAGTCGAAAGAGGTGCTTGCCGACTGGAGCTGGGAAGGCTGGGCAGAGAGCAGGCCGTACATGCCGGATCAGCCGCAGCGCGGTCGTGTGCTCGTTCCGTTTGCAGGCGTCCGGGTAAAGGAAGCGCAGACGCAAAACGAGCTTGCGAGGAAACCGTTTGCAACCAATCCGTATCGCTTTTGGCAATGGTACCAGGAGCAGGTGCTGCCGATGATTTTCCGGCAGGTAGGGGGCAATCCTGGCGTGCCGAAGTTTTCCCGGCTGGAATGCCATGTCGGGATGGATGCCGTGGAGAAAAAGCTGCCGCATCTGGAGGAGAACAGCTCCGTCCTGGAAGCGCTGCACGAAGATATTTACTTTTACACGTTGCACGCCATGCACAACCACGGGAAAAAGGTCGGGGACCCGGAGTGGGACGCACCTGGCGGAATCGTGCCGTTCATGCACGTCGAACAGGGCGGCAAGCCGTGGGCGCGGATCGCTTTGTACGCCTTTCCGACGGAGCATGCGATCACGGCGGTCGACGCGAGCGGCGCGGCGACGGTCATCCGCCCGTTTGCGGGGATGCCGTTTCGGGATGCGGTAGCGACCGGGCTTTGCCGCAAAGAAACCGACTGGTCGGTTACGCTCGAAGGGATTGCGGACGCTACGCTGAGAGAGCAGTGCCAGGCATGGCTGGGCTTTTCCATGGCGCAATCACAAGCGCAGCCTGCCGACCAGCAGCCAATCGCGCAGCAGGCTACTACAGAAGCTTCCAAGGGAAAGTCGCTTTGGGAGGACGTTTTCACAGGCGAGGATGTGGAGCAGTGGCTCGCACAACACCGCGAGCAAGTGCCCGGACAGGTCGTGCCGCTCGATTTTTCGCTGAGCGGCCGCTGGATTTGGGCCGTCGAGCTGTTCGCCCGAAAAGCGCAGCACAGCTTTGCGACGAGCACGGCCAAGCACGCGCTGTACAGGCCGACGTTTTTCATCAACGCAAGGCACCACGCCAACGAAGTATCGAGCACGAACGCCGCTTTGCAAATGATCGCCCAGCTTGCAGACGATCCTTCTGTCCTGGAGGCGGTCAACCTCGTCATCATCCCGCTGGAAAACGTCGACGGAGCCGCGCTGCACGCGCAGCTTGCGCAGGACAACCCGTGCTGGAAGCACCACGCCGCCCGCTACAACGCATGCGGACTGGAATTTGCCAAGTATCGGTTTCAAAGCGGCGTGCCGTTTGGCGAGAGCCGGATTTATCCGAAAGTATGGGAGCGCTGGGCGCCTGACATCGTGCTCGACGACCACGGGATTCCGTCGCACGAATGGATTCAGCCGTTCAGCGGCTACAACAGCCCGCCGCGCTTCCCGGTTTCGTACTGGATTCCGAGCGCGCGGATGTACACGATCTGGCGCGCGCTGACAGAGGCGACCCCCGAGCAGCGCGAAGCCTACACTTCGCTGCGCGCAGCCCTCACCGCTTCGCTGCACCAGGACGCGGCTGTCGCGCAGGACAACGTCGATTGGCTCGCCACATACCGCAGATGGGGCCATGACTTTGACCCGCAGCATTTTCCGATTGAGCTGTCGAACGGAAGCATTGCCTACACGCGGGACAGCCCGATTAACCGCAACTCTCATGATCTGATCGAGCGTTTCCCGGAGTGGGTGACAGCCGACCTGATGACAGAGGTCAACGACGAGACGGTGTATGGCAAAGAATTGCAAGCGTGCCGACACGCCCACCATGTGGTCCACCAGGCAATTGCCGACTGGATGAAAAATCGGAAAGTAGCAATAGAGGAAATCCGGGAGCACGAGGCAGATGGCACCATTCGCATCGGCCTCATCCGCAAGCGCCCGCTTTAGATTAGCGCTCATTTGAGAGGAGACTACCAACATGGTTTTGATTGGTGTTGCAATCGTGATTATCGGCTTCATCGTGCGGCTCAACCCGCTCCTGGTGGTGACGGTCGCGGGGCTTGCCACCGGACTGCTCGCCAAGCAGCCGCTGTATGAGATCATCGAGCAATTTGGCAAGGCGTTTACAACGAACCGCTACATGGCGATTTTTATCGCCACCTTGCCCGTCATCGGGCTATTGGAGCGCTTTGGACTGCGCGAACAGGCAGAAGCGCTCGTCTCCAAAATCAAGGCCGCCACGGCAGGCCGCATCATTAACGTCTACTTTTTTATCCGCGAGGTCGCTGCCGTGTTTGGCCTGACCTCGATCGGCGGCCATGCGCAAATGGTGCGGCCGCTCGTCGCGCCGATGGCAGAAGGAGCGGCGGAGGCGAAGTACGGCAAAGACCTCCCCGACGACGTGCGGCAAAATATTCGCGCGCACTCTGCAGCGGCCGACAACATCGGCGTGTTTTTTGGCGAGGACGTCTTTATCGCGATTGGCGCAATTTTATTGATGAAAGGCTTTTTCGACCAGAACAACATTCCGTCCGATCCGCTGCAAATGGCGATGTGGGCCATTCCGACCGCGATTGCCGCGTTCGTCGTGCACAGCATCCGCCTGATTTTGCTCGACCGCAAGCTGGACCGACGGCTGGGACAGCGCAACAGCAAGCACACATCGACAGGCAAGGGGGAATAACCGATGTGGATTTCGATGGAAGCGATCTATGTATTTCTCGGTTTGATTGCGCTTGGCGGCAGCCTGTTTACGTTTGTGGACAAGAAAAATCCGCGCCGCTTCACCTCTGGCCTTTTTTATGCGCTCTACGGGATTTCCTTGCTGCTCGGCAGTATCATCCCGCCTTTTGCCATGGGACTTTTAGTCATTGTGATGGTGCTGATCGTCGGCTTGGGCGGCTTGAAGGTGGGAAGCTACGGCGAAGCCTCCGCTGAGGAGCGCAGGCAGAACCGCCAGCGGCTGGGCAACTGGCTGTTCGTGCCAGCGCTGTTGATTCCGCTGTTGACGATTGTCGGCAGTCTCGGCTTCAAGGACGTGAAAATCGGCGAGCTGTTCGTGCTCGACCAGAAAAACATTACGCTCGTCTCGCTAGGGCTTGCGACGTTGATCTCGCTGCTCGTCGGGATGGCGCTGACCAAAAGCAACCCGTTGACACCTGTCAAAGAATCGCGGCGCTTGCTGGAAGCGATCAGTTGGGCGGCTGTGCTGCCGCAGATGCTGGCTACGCTCGGAACGATTTTTACCAGCGCAGGTGTCGGGACGGTCGTCTCTGATCTGGTTGCGCACGTTATTCCGACGCATTCCTTGTTCTGGGTCGTCTTCGCCTACTGCGTAGGCATGGCGCTGTTCACGATGATTATGGGCAACGCGTTCGCGGCTTTCCCGGTCATGACGGCGGGCATCGCCATTCCGCTATTGATCGGCCAGTTCGGCGTCGATGCGAACCATCTGGCGGCAATCGGGATGTTCGCGGGCTACTGCGGCACGCTCATGACGCCGATGGCAGCGAACTTCAACATCGTGCCCGCCGCGCTGCTCGACTTGAAAGACAAAAACCACGTCATTCGCGTGCAGTTCCCGACAGCGCTCGTTTTGCTTGCGTTCAACATCATCCTTTTGTATCTCGTCTCGCTGTAGGCAAAAACCATCTGTTGTTTTTTCTTCCTGGCAACAATAATGATAAAATATGGACAAAAACAACCAGATCGCGAGGATGGAGAAGTCCATGATACAAAACCAGAACAAAACAGTCGTGAAGTCGATGGAGCTGCTCAATCTGTTCATCGACCACGACAGATTGAGCTTGAACGAGATGGTCGAGCTGACGAACATGCCGAAAACGTCGATCCATCGCATGATCGGCTCGCTCGAAGGAATGGGCTTTTTGCAGAGGGGCGAGGACGGCAAATTTTCGCTCGGGCTGTTGTTTTTGCAGTTCGGCCAGTTGGTGTCCGAGCGGCTGGATATTCGCCAGCTCGCTTTGCCCGTGATGAGCGCCCTGCGGGACGAAGTGGAAGAGGCGGTCAATCTCATCGTCCGGGACGGAAAAGAAGCGATCTATATCGAAAAGCTCGATACGCCACACCCGGTACGGCTCTATACGAAGATCGGGCGCAGATCGCCTCTGTACGCCGGGGCCTGTTCGCGAATTATTTTGTCTTTTCTGGAAGAAAAGGAAAGAGAGCAGTATTTGCGCGAAGTGGAGCTTGCGCCGATTGGACGCGGGACGATCACGGACAGGGACGAGTTGCGCAAAGCAGTGGCGGATGCGCGGGAAAAAGGGTACACGATCAGCTATTCGGAGTTGGAAAACGATACGGTAGCGGTCGCAGCGCCCATTTTTGACCACATGGGTCGTCTGCATGCAGGCATCAGCATCGCTGGACCGCAGGAGCGGTTCACCGAGGAGCGGCTGCCAACGCTGATCGCCCATTTGACGGCTGCCGCAGAGCGCATTTCCACGGCGCTGGGCTGGAGGCGAGCGAGGCGAAGCTGATTCATAAAACAGATAGCAGGGACAGGGGAGAGCGACGATGAAAACCATTTTGGTAACAGGCTTTGACCCATTTGGCGGCGAGCCGATCAACCCGGCGTGGGAATCGGTCAAGCGACTGGCTGACGTCCGGTCGGAACGGTATCGCATCGAAACAAGACAAGTGCCAACGGTGTTCGGCAAGTCCATCGAGCTTTTGCAGCAAGCGATTCGCGAGACGGAACCTGATCTCGTGTTCTGCATTGGACAGGCTGGCGGCCGGCCGGACATTACCGTCGAGCGCGTGGCGATCAATGTTAACGATGCGCGGATTCCCGACAACGAAGGAAACCAGCCGATCGACACCCCGATTGTGGAAGGCGGGCCAGCGGCTTACTGGTCCACGCTGCCGATCAAAGCGATGGTCAAGGAAATGAGGGCGAACGGCATTCCCGCTTCCGTTTCCCAAACGGCAGGAACGTTTGTGTGCAACCACCTTTTTTACGGACTGATGCATACGCTCGCGCAGCAAAACGCGGCGATCCGCGGCGGCTTTCTCCACATTCCGTACTTGCCCGAGCAGGCAGCGAAGCACCCCGGCCAGCCGAGCATGTCGGTGGAGACGATCGCCAAAGGACTGCAAGTCGCGATCGAAACAGCGGTGCGCCTGGAGCAAGACATCGTCGAAGGCGGCGGACAAATCAGCTAATACGAAGAGGAGGACAACTCCTCTTTTCCTTTACTCTAAAATTCGGAATGATTATGCCGATTATCGGAACGAAAATGGAATAGGAGGGGAGCAGGTTGGAGCAAGTCGCGTTTTTTCCACTCGGCGACTCGGGAATTGTCATCAAGCTCGGAGACGCCATTGACCAGGCGACACAGCAAAAAGTAAAGGCGCTCGCCGACTATTTCGAAGAGCACCCGCTTCCGGGAATGGTCGAATACGTACCGGGGTACACGTCTGTCACGGTGTATTACGATCCGGTGGCGTGGTACGATCCGCGCGCAGCGGACATGCCGTACGAGCGGTTCAAGGCGCTGCTCGCGGGGCAGCTTGTGCACATTCGCGCGGATGAACAGACGAAGCCGCGGCTGGTGGAGATTCCCGTCTGCTACGGCGGCGCGTTTGGCCCTGACCTGCTGGATGTGGCCGCGTATCACGGCATCACCCCGGATGAACTGATCCGCATTCACTCCGGGCAGGAGTATCTCGTGCACATGATCGGCTTTGCTCCTGGCTTTCCGTATTTGGGCGGACTGGACAAACGCATTGCCACCCCGCGCAGGCAGTCGCCGCGAACCGCGATTGCGCCGGGAAGCGTCGGAATCGGGGGAGAGCAGACAGGTGTCTACCCGATTGAGAGTCCGGGGGGCTGGCAAATTATTGGCCGGACACCGGAGCGCCTGTTCCGCCCGGAAGAACAGCCGCCGAGCTTGCTGCGCGCAGGCGACAGAGTTCGCTTCTGTCCGATCTCGGAGGAACAATACGGGAAATGGGGGCAGATCGGGCCATGACCATGAGCATCGAAGTCCTATCACCAGGCTTGTACACGACCGTTCAAGATTTGGGCCGATACGGGTACCAGCGGCACGGGGTGATCGTCGGCGGGGCGATGGACACGCTGGCGATGCGCATGGCAAACATGCTCGTCGGCAACGAGCCGAACGCCGCCGTTCTGGAGCTGACGGTAAAAGGGCCAGTGCTGTTGTTTCACCAGGATGCGCTCTTGGCCGTGTGTGGAGCGGACATGCAGCCTGCTATAGACGGCGTGCGCATCCACAGCAACCGTCCTGTCTGGGTGAAAAAAGGCAGCACGCTGAAGTTTGCCCATGCCAAAAAAGGCTGTCGCGCCTACCTTGCCATTGCGGGCGGCTGGGAGGTTCCGCTCGTCATGGGCAGCCGCAGCACGAATGTCCGGGCGGGCTTTGGCGGGGCATGGGGCAGGACGCTCCGGGAAAAAGACCGACTCGAGCCAGGCAAGCCGAGCGAGCTGGCGCTGTTTTTCGCAGAGCAGTTGCAAGCGAAAAGCAAAGCGCGAAACGCTGGTTGCGGCGAGATGGACTGGTTTGTCCCGCAGCATGTTTTTCCGTACCAAAAAGACGCGGTCGTCCGGGTCATGCGCGGAGCGGAGTTCGGCTATTTTTCCGAGGAGAGCCGCCGACAGTTTTTCGCGACGCCGTATCAGCTCGCGGCGCAATCCGACAGAATGGGCTATCGTTTGGAAGGGCCGCAGCTTGCGCTGGAGTCGCCGCTGGAACTGATTTCCGCCGCCGTCTCTACGGGCACGATCCAGGTCCCGCCGAACGGCCAGCCGATCATTTTGCTCGCGGACAGGCAAACGGTTGGCGGCTACCCGAAAATCGGCCATGTGGCGACCGTTGACTTGCCGATTTTGGCGCAGTTGCGGCCGGGCGATCGCGTGCAGTTTCAGGAAGTGTCTTTGCGTAAAGCCCAGCAGGCGCTGTACGAGCAAGAAACCGAGCTGCAACAAATCAAGCTGGGAATCCAAATCAACGCGGGATGGAGGCAGAGCAAATGAAGGTTGTCGATTTGAACTGTGACATGGGGGAGAGCTTTGGGGCGTATCGACTGGGCAACGATCAGGCGATTTTGCAGCATGTAAGCTCCGCGAACATCGCCTGCGGCTTTCATGCGGGCGACCCTTCCACGATGCGAAAAACGGTGAAGCTGGCCATCGAGAGCCGGGTGGCAATCGGGGCGCATCCCGGACTGGCCGATCTGGTCGGGTTCGGCCGCCGCAACATGGACATCTCCGCCCAGGACGCCTACGAGCTGGTCGTCTACCAGATTGGCGCGCTGCAAGCGTTCGTCCAGGCGGAAGGAGGCGTCATGCAGCACGTCAAGCCGCACGGAGCCTTGTACAACATGGCAGCGACGCGTCCCGCGCTGGCCGAGGCGATCGCCGAGGCGGTTTACCGGGTCAATCCGGAGCTCGTTCTGTTCGGACTGGCTGGCAGCGAATTGACGCGGGCCGGGGAAAAAATCGGGCTGTGCACCGCGCACGAAGTGTTTGCAGATCGGACGTACCAGGCGGATGGCACGCTGACGCCGCGGACGCAGCCAGACGCGCTGATCGCCGACGAAGCCGAGTCGTTAGCCCAGGTCGTGCGCATGGTGACAGAAGGCAAGGTGCAGTCGCTGCAAGGCGTCGACGTGCCGATTCGCGCGGACACGATCTGCATCCACGGGGACGGTGCGCACGCGCTTGCATTTGCAGAGAGCATTCGCCAGGCGCTGCAAGCGGCGGGCGTCTTTATTCGCTGCATCCGCTCGTCATAAGGAAGGGTAATCCGCCTGTTTTTCTGGGAAAAAGGGCGCTTTCCTCCATCTGACCCGCTTTCTTTTGCGACGAGGCGCGCCAGGCTCTTTCGCGAGAGGATAGCAGGATGAAAGCGCACGGGATGGGGAACAATCAAGGCAAGGAGCAGTCGGGTAGTCGAGAACACAGGAGGGAGAGGTTTCCTGCGTGCACGTAAACTGCGATTCATCTTCCTTGAAAGCCGAGCTGAAGCAAGAGCTGCTCAGCATTTCCCAGGCGATGGAGCAAAGTCTGCTCGCCCTCGACCAAGAGGAAGGCTGCTTGCTCGGTACGTTCGACCATATACGCAGCAGATTTAGCCGGCTGGAGACAGTGGCTGCCTCGTTTTACTTGCAATGCTATCTCGCGCCGTACACGGAAAAATACATAGACTTGACGATTGCCGTGCAGCATTTGGCCGAAAAACGCCAAGGGGCCCTGATCGTCATCGAGCGCGACGACTCCCTGGCCGAGCATTTGCAGGCGGGCATTCCCATCGGGGCTGTTTTGAGCTATTCGCTCCTGGAGTCGATCTTTTTTCCGGGCAGTCCGCTGCACGATGGGGCGGTGTACGTGCGGGACAATCAGATCGTTTCTGCGGCGAACGTCCTGCCGTTGTCGCACATTGCCGTCGGCGAAAAAAAGCTCGGGACACGGCACCGCGCCGCCCTGGGCCTGAGCGAGCAGAGCGACGCGCTGGTGATCGTCGTCTCCGAGGAGACGGGAAAGGCGTCCTTTGCCATGCAAGGCAGGCTGTATCCGATCATCACGCCTGCGTAGGCAACCAAAAAGAGGATCATGGCTCCCGACAGGGCCTGATCCTCTTTTTGGTTGGCTGAAAGCGTGCCGTTCGGCTCATTTGGCTTACGCCCAGTTGCCGTTGCGGAACAGCGGCTCACGCACGCCGTCCGCTGTCTCGCCGTCGATGTTCATCTCTGCGGAGCCGATCATGAAGTCGACGTGCACCAGGCTCGTATTGATGCCGCGGGCTGCCAGCTCTTCCTGGCTCATCGCTGCGCCGCCTTCGATGTTGACCGAGTAGGCGCTGCCGATCGCGAGGTGATTCGAGGCGTTTTCGTCAAACAGCGTGTTGTAAAAAATGATGTTGGACAACGAGATCGGAGACTGGTGCGGCACAAGCGCGACTTCGCCGAGATAGTGCGAGCCTTCATCGGTCGCAACGAGTTGCTTCAAAGCTTCTTCGCCCTTTTCCGCGCTGACCGAGACGATTTTGCCCTGCTCGAACGTCAAGGTGAAATTTTCAATCACATTGCCGTGATAGCTCAAAGGCTTCGTGCTGCGGACGGTTCCGTTTACGCCGTCTTTTTTCGGCGCGGTGAACACTTCCTCAGTCGGCATGTTCGCCATGAACGCCGCGCCTTTTTCGTTCACGCTCCCGCCGCCGATCCAGATGTGACGGTCAGGCAGCTCAATGGTCAATTGCGTGCCCGGCGCCTCGTAGTGGAGGTAGCGGTACTGCTTGGCGTTCAGTTGCTCTACTTTGCTGTTCAGCGTGGCATGATGCTCGTGCCACGCCTGAACAGGATCGTCCGTGTCCACGCGCGTCGCCCGGAAAATCGCGTCCCACAGGGCAGGCACCTGTTCGTCGGCGGGCAAGTCAGGAAACACCATGGCCGCCCATTCCGGCGACGGGACAGCAATCACGCTCCAGCTTACCTTGTCCGACATGGTGTAGTTGCGGAACGTCCGCAACGCTTGTCCCGCTGCCTTGTTCGCAGTCGCGATTCGCTCCAGCTTGACACCTTTGAGCAAATCCGGGTTGGTCGAGTTGATGTACAAAAACGCCGCTCCGTTTTCGGCCATCTCCTCCAGCCCTTTTGCCTTCCACTGCGGATAATCGGCAAAAGCTTCATCCGGCGCGAGGTCGTATTTCATGCGGGTCAGCTCGTCATCGGTCCAGTCGATATGTACGTGTTTGGCTCCTGCTTCATACGCTTTGCGCGCCACCTTGCGCACGAACGGAGCAGCGGAGAGCGGAGCAGTCACAACCAGTGTTTGCATCGGCTGTACATTGACGCCGACTTTTACAGCGAGATCGGCATAGCGGTCAAACAAAAGCTCGAAAGACATAGGAAAGCCTCCTTTTCACTTGCGTTCAGCACCTCTCTATTATACCTGCACAACGGGAGTTGCTCGCTAGTCATTTTGAAAAAATTTCCTTGGAAAGCGCAGAAACAGACAGATTACGGAAGTTTTCGCGACATTTTTCGTTTATTTATTTTTTGGAATGGGAGGAAAATTCAAACGAGAATCAAACTTGAATAATAGAAAACATTTTATTGTAGGAATCATAAGGAGGCAGACACAGTGAAGACGAGACAGACGCGTGACCAGGTAGCCGTGGAATATACATGGAACCTGGATGACTTATTTGCCAGTCAAGCAGCGTGGGAGCAGGAGCTGGACGAGATTATCAGCCAACTGCCGGCCGTAACGGCTTTCAAAGGGCAACTGCACACAGGCGCAGAAACATTGCTGGCCTGCCTGGAAGCAAAAGAAGCGATCGAGGTTCGCGCCAATCTTGCGGCTACCTATGCCCGTCTGCGCTCATCCGAGGACGGAACCAATCCGCAAAATCAGGCAAATTCCGCGCGTGTCGGGGACGTCGTCTCCAGGCTGAACGCAGAGCTATCGTTTGTGCCGTCGGAAATTTTGGCCTTGCCGGACGGCACGATCGAGAAGTTCCTGCAAGAAGAGCCGGGTCTTGCGCCTTTCCGCAAAAGCCTTTTCGATCTGCTGGAAACCAAGTCGTATCGGCTGTCTGCGGAAACCGAAGCGTCGCTTGCCGCACTCGGCGAAGTATTCGGCGCTCCGTACACGATCTACCAGCGCGGGAAGCTGTCCGATATGTCATTTGCGCCCGTGCAGGACGGGGCCGGAGCAGAGCGCCCGGTGTCTTTTGCCCTGTTTGAAGCCGACTACGAAATGTCTGCGGACACGACGCTGCGCCGGGCTGCCTACGAATCGTTTTCAAACACGCTTGCTGCCTACCAAAACTCGTTTGCCGCTGTGTACGCCACTGAGGTGAAAAAGCAAACCGTGCTGTCCAGGCTGCGCGGCTTCGAGACAGTGACTGACATGCTCTTGCACACGCAGCAAGTAACACTGGACATGTACCACAACATTCTCGATATCATCGGCACAGAGCTGGCGCCGCACATGCGCCGCTACGCCAAGCTGAAGGCGCGCGAGCTGGGGCTTGAAAAGCTGAAATTCTGCGACCTGAAGGCGCCGCTTGATCCGGAATTCAGCCCGCCGATTACGATTGAGGAAGCGGGCCGCCTGATTCAGTCTGCTTTGCAAGTAATGGGACCGGAATACTCCGCAATCATGGAAAAGGCGTTGAACGAACGCTGGATCGACTACGTGGACAACGTGGGCAAATCGACAGGAGCGTTTTGCACGACACCGTACGGCAACCACTCCTACATCCTCATTACGTGGTCGGGCAACATGCGCAGCGCCTTTACGCTGGCTCACGAGCTGGGGCACTGCGGCCATTTCACGCTGGCGACCCGCGAGCAAAGCTATACCAATTCGCGTCCGTCCTTGTACTTTATCGAAGCGCCGTCGACGATCAACGAGCTGCTTCTGGGGCAGCACATCATGGCGCAGTCCGACGATCCGCGCCTCAAGCGCTGGGTGATTTTGCAACTGATGAATACGTACTACCACAACTTCGTGACGCACCTGCTGGAAGGCCGCATGCAGCGCAAAGTGTACGAGGCGGCGCAAAACGACGTGCCGCTGACGGCAAAAAAGCTGTCGGAATGGAAAGGGCAAGTGTTGGCGGAGTTCTGGGGAGACGCCGTGGAGCTTGACGAGGCAGCCAGCTTGACGTGGATGCGCCAGCCGCACTACTACATGGGGCTGTACCCGTACACGTACGCGGCGGGCTTGACCGCTTCCACCGCGATGGCAGCGAGCATCAAAGAGGAAGGACAGCCAGCCGTCGATCGCTGGCTGGAAGTATTGAAGGCGGGCGGCACCTTGAAGCCGCTTGAACTGATGCAAAAGGCGGGAGTGGACATGTCCCAGCCGCAGCCGATCCGCGACGCTGTCGCCTACGTGGGCAGCCTGGTAGACGAACTGGAAAGGCTGTTCTAGTTGTAGCCGGGCCAGCCGTTCGCGCAGGCAAACAGGAAAAAAGGCTTGTGATGGCGAAACCGTCACAAGCCTTTTTCAACGTCATCTTTTTACAAGAAAGATAGGAGCGCAGGAAATGACCGAATTTACAGAGCGAGCCGTAAAAATCATCGCCAGCATCCCGCCGGGTAGCGTCATGACGTACGGACAGATCGCCGCCTTGGCGGGAAGTCCGCGCGGAGCCAGACAAATTGTGCGGATTCTCCACTCCATGTCGCAAAAATACAAGCTTCCGTGGCATCGGGTCATCAATGCCAAAGGCAAAATCGGATTGCAGGACCGCGATTCCATGAATTTGCAAAAAATGCTGCTGGAAGGCGAAGGCGTAGCAGTCTCCGAGGCAGGGGAGATTGACCTCGAACGCTATCAGCACCATCCCGATTCGCTTTAGGCAGCTTGACCGCCTTCGTGTCGCCCAGCCCAGCCCAATCCGGCTCGGCCTAGCCTAGTAGCCTACTTCCACAGAGGCAATGACGACGTAAGCCAGATCGTTCTTGTCATCCTTTTCCGCGATCACGACGCCGCTTGACGTCAGCATGCCGCCGTCCACGACCTCAAACGACACTTCTCCGTACGGCAATTCGGCGCGCACGGTGTCCAGATCGAGCTTGTCGCGGTCGGCTGGCACAGCGAGGCGGACGTTGACCTTCATATTGTGAATATCGTTTCCGGGCAGCACGGAGCGCAGCCCTGGCATTGAATTGTGATGGATCGCGTTTTGGACAGCGCGAACGGCTGCTTTCGTGACGTTTTGCCCGTGGAGATCAATCCCCATTCCGATTTCGATAAACATGACCTTGTCCATTGTCGCATTCACTCCTACATTTTCCTTCGGTGTTCCTCTTTCATCTTACCACGAATCGCGATTTTTTCGCTCCTGACGTCTTGTGTTTCTCCACAAGTCATGTCATCATTACACTTTGGCATCATTGCTCGATGATTCTTTTACCATAATGGAGGCAGGTCTGAAGTGGAACGGTATCCTTTTGCCCACGATCCGGCCCAGCCGTTCATCCCGCAGGTGAGCGACTGGGTAGCGGACGTTTTTTACGATACGTTGCCAGAGGCGGGCTTCGAGGTCCGCGATGAGCAAATCTACATGGCGTTTCAGCTTGAACGGGCCTTCCAGGAAAAGCGGACGATTTTCGCCGAGGCGGGAGTCGGGACGGGCAAAACGCTCGCCTACCTGCTGTACGCGGTCTGCTATGCCCGCTATACGAGAAAGCCGGCGATCATCGCCTGTGCCAACGAGTCGCTGATCGAGCAGCTCGTGAAGCCGGAAGGGGACATCGCCAAGCTGGCCAGGCACCTCAACCTGACGATTGACGCGCGACTGGGAAAATCGCCGGACCAGTATATTTGCTTGCGGAAGCTGGACGAGGCCCGTCACCAACTGGATGGCGATGAAGTTTTCCAGGAAATTTACGAGGGGCTGCCGTCTTTTGTGCACACGCACGAAGCGCTCCAGTCGTTTTATCCGTACGGGGACCGCAGCGCTTACGCGGCATTGAACGACCAGCAGTGGGCGAAGATGAACTGGGATGCGTTCCAGGACTGCTTTGTCTGCGACAGGCAGCATCGGTGCGGACAGACGCTGTCGCGCGACCACTACCGCAAGTCTGCCGATCTCATCATCTGTTCGCATGATTTTTACATGGAGCACGTCTGGACGTACGAGGCGAGAAAGCGGGGCGGACAGCTTCCGCTTTTGCCGAGCCACAGCTCTGTCATTTTTGACGAAGGGCATTTGCTGGAGCCTGCCGCGCAAAAGGCGTTGACCTACAAGCTGAACCACGCCGTTTTTGAAGAGATCATTACGCGGCTGCTGCAAGGAGAGATCAGGGAGTCGCTGGCCGTCGCCATCGAAGAAGCGATCATCCAGAGCGAGGAACTGTTTTCGCGCTTGAACGCCGAGAGCAAGCCAGTCGCGGGCTCCGCGCGCAAGGAAATCGTGTTTCATCCCGAACTGATTGCAGCCATTCACCGCTTTACGAGCCTGATTGGCTCGATTGAAGAGGAGCTGGCGCTGGAGAGCGGCCTGTACACGCTGGACGACTTTCAGTTGCGGATCGTCGAGGAGCATCTGGAAATGATGCAGCTCGCTCTCGGCCTGTTCCAGCGGCCCGATCACGTCATTTCCTGGATGAGCGAAGAGTGGACAGGCCCGACCTTGGTCGTCATGCCCAAAATGGTGCAGGAAGTGCTCCGGGAGCGCGTTTTCTCGCAAAACATGCCGATCGTTTTCTCGTCTGCGACTTTGTCGGTAGAAAATTCGTTTGCCTACATCGCGGACAGCCTGGGCATTGAAGACTACTTGTCGTTTTCCGTCGCTTCCCCGTACGACTACGCGGAGCAGATGGAAGCTTTCGTTCCGCCGCTGTCCTGTACGCAGCCGTTCGCCGAAAAAATGGAGCTGGCTGTCGCCTTGCTGCAAAAAACCGGGGGACGCGCGCTGCTTTTGTTTTCCTCCCTGGAAGAAATGCGGGAGTTCAAAAACGCGGCGGAAGCGTACCCTGCGTGTGCCTCGATGCGCTTTTTGTACGAAGGCGACGCGGAAATCAGCCACCTGATCTCCTGTTTTCAAAACGACGAGGAAAGCATCCTGTGCGCCGTCTCGCTATGGGAAGGGCTGGATGTGCCGGGGCCGTCTCTCTCGAACGTCATCATCTGGTCGCTGCCGTTTCCGCCGAACGATCCGGTGTTTGCCGCCAAGCGAAAAAGCGCAGCGTCGCCGATGGAAGAGGTCGACCTGCCGTACATGTTGCTGCGACTGCGCCAAGGGATTGGCCGCCTGATTCGCACCCGCGAGGACAGAGGCATCGTCTCCATACTGAGCCCGGAGTTGTGGAGAGACGAACAGTTGCGAAAGCACGTGCAGAGCGTCTTTCCCGCAGGCGTGCGATGGCGCGAGACGCTTGCGAGCGAGGTTGTGTAAGCAAGCTCAAGCTTTGGGCAAGACCGCTTTTGGCTAGGTGCAAAAGTCCAGCAGGGCGCACGTGCGGCGCTTTGCGAAGAAACGGCGCTTCCGTCGTTTCTGTTCCAAAAAGCAAAAAGGCAGGAGCCAGATGGATGGCGTCCTGCTTTTTTTGTGCGTAGCGGTTTTCGTTTTTGCCTTAGCGGGTGCAAGCGCGAATGTTGTTACTCCGGCATGTTGCCGACGGTCGGATCGACGACGAAGTCCCGCTGGAAGCCCGTGTATTTGACCTCGGACACCATCCCTTTGGCCGCATGCCCCAGGTCGTGGCAGTGGAACATCCACTCGCCGGGATTGTCAGCCGCAAAGGCGACGACGTAGGACTCGCCTGGCAGCACATTCAAGGTGTCCTTGACCAGCGGCGAGCCGGACACGGGCTGGCCGTTTTTGCTCAGCACCTGGAAGAAGTGTCCGTGCAAATGCATCGGGTGGACGTCCTCCGGCGAGTTGTTGACGATGGTCACCTTGACCCGGTCGCCTTTTTTTACATCCAGCGGAGGGACGTTCGGGAACGTTTGGCCGTTGATCGTAAACACCATCTGCCCGTCGCGCGAGTCGGTGTTCAAGTCCATTCGGTATGTGATATCGTACGGCTGTTCCAGCGAAAAGCTGCTTTGGGCCGCTTCGCCGTATCGGGTGAGATCAATGACCGGGAGTTGACCCGACTCCGGTTTGGCCTGCGCCGCTTCGTAGCCTTCGTAGACGATAGGCACGGCAAGCGATTTGGCGCCAGGGTTGTCGCTTCGCTCCTCCAGCAGCCATGTTCCCGGGTTGTTCGCTACAAATTCGAGATCGTAGCGCTCGCCGGGGGCGATGTTGAGCAACTGTCCGCTCGTGAGCGGCGGATTGTGCAGCGGCTGCCCGTCCGTGGAAACGATTTGGAACGCATGTCCTTGCAGGTTCAGCTTGTGCGACAAATACCCGGCATTGATGAGGCGGATGCGGACTTTTTCGCCTTCCTTCACGCGCAGCGGAGCGATGGCAGGTCCCGTCTTCCCGTTGACGGAAAAGATCGTGTACATGAGCGGCATCATTTTCGCGTCGCTCATGTTCGCCATGTCGTGGCCGCTCGCAGCAGAGGTGGCGGGAGCGGCGTGGTCAGCACCGTGGTTCATGCCTGCCATCGAGCCGCCGCCACCGTGCATTTCGGCCATGCTGTCGTCCTGCATCCATTCGTCGAGGACGAGCGTGACGTCTTTGTCTGCTGGCTCCGGCGTTTTCGGCTCGACGACGAGCGAGCCGTACAGCCCTTTGTCGACCTGCCTGGAGCTGTTTTGATGCGAGTGGTACCAGTACGTTCCCGCCACGTCGACCTTGAAGCGGTAGGTGAAGCTTTCGTTTGGCTTCACCGCATTTTGCGTGACACCGGGGATGCCGTCCATGTTGTTTGGCACAGGCAGCCCGTGCCAGTGGATCGTCACCGGCTCCGGCAGTTCATTTTTCAAGGTGACGGAAATCGTCTCGCCCTGCTTGACGCGAAGCTGCGGTCCAGGGACGGTTCCGTTGTAGGTCCAGGCTGTTTTCATCGTCTGGTCGTCGAGGTGCAGCATGCTCTCTTTTGCCGTGAGGGTGAACGTATTGCCCGTCAGCACCTCCATGGCATTGTCGCCTGACGCAGTCATCGGTTGGGAGGGAGCAGCCGGTTGCTGCGTCGCGCTTTGGTCGGCTCCCATGTCGTGCCCGGCGTGGCCCGCGGTCGTCGCTTGCTCGGTCGAGCAGGCGGACAGAAGCAGCAGACCGCCCAGCAAAAGCGGGAAGGCTGTGCTTCGTAACGATGATTTGTTCATGATTCTGGCGTCCTCCTTTGCGCACTTTCGAAAAAAGCGTAGCAAAGGAATGTGGAGAAACCATGAAGGCGCGAGGGACGGGGAGGAAAAAAAGCGGCTTTTTCTGCGGCGGGAAAAGCGGGAAAGTGGCAAAGCGTCAAATCACCAAATCACAAAAGCGTCAAAATGCCAAAATACCAAAATACCAAGGCGCCGCCCAACGGCCAGTCCAACGGTCAGTCGCCGCGCCTGTTTGAATCGGCGCTCGCCAGCGCGTGCTTTTGCGCGTCGCGTTTTGGCCGTCCCAGGCCATGAACAGCGATCAGGCGAAAAAAGACAGCGGCATCCCGGCAAGTGAGCCATGGTGCAGGCAGCTCATGCCGCTCGTAAGCAGTCTGACCAGCACGCAGCAGCCAAGCCCCGGCACAGCGCCAACCGTCCCGCGCCATGAACAGCGACCAGGCGAAAAAGGACAGCGGCATCGCGGCAAGCGAGCCATGGTGCAGGCAGCTCATGCCGCTCGTAAGCAGTCTTGACCAGCACGCAGCAGCCAAGCCCAGGCACAGCGCCATCCGTCCCGCGCCAAAAACCCCGACGGCGAAGCCGAGAAAACAGAGCCGGAAAAACAAGGCTTGCTTTTGCAAATGTATGACACTTCTGTTACGATCTGAGCGAAACCGGCGAAGAGAGCGTGAAAAATGCTATAATGGAGTATCCTCCATGCAAAAATGAAAGTAGATTGGGACAGGGATGGTGTTCACTTTTGGGTAACGTGGATTTTGCAAGCTTACCTTGGAATTTGTTTTGGATCGGAATCTCCTATTTTTTGGTGACCGGCGCTTTCTTCTGTATTGGCTTTATGCGTCTTGTATCCCAGCGGGTGAAAAGCGGCATCGTCTGTATGGTCATCGCGGTCATCAGCGGGGGACTATTCCTGAACTATTTGTTTACTCATCACATTTAATTTTCGAAACCGTGGCTCTGCCAAGCCATGGACGAATCCTGGTTGCACCTATACCGGATCAGAATGATCTGGACAAAACATCCCATGCGGGCCTGATGTGTATCGGACATCCTGATTCGATAGCAGTACATAGTGGAGCTGACGGTGGAAACGCGCCGTCAGCTTTTTGCGTCTGTCCGGCCCGGAAAAAAGAGGCATGCCGCCCGGAAAAATGCGCATAAAACCAGGCCATTTGGCTGAAAACAGAAGCGCTGCTCCCTGTCTTTTGCCGCAGCTTTTGGCGCCTGTGATTTCCCGGAAAAAATCGGCAGGGAATGTAAACAATTTGTAACGCGTTTTTGTCTTTGTGCGTCTTATAATCAGGATACAAGAGGTTGCCGGGCACAAAGCAGAAGGCATGAAAAAGGTGACCGGGCAACTGATTTGGGCCGATCAGATTTTCTTGCAAAAATCCGGTCGGCACCGATGCAGCGAAGGCTTCGTCCACATCGTTGGGAAAGTCTGGTTTGCGCACAAAAATCAGGAAGGAAAGAGGGGAAACAGCCATACATAAGAAGAAGGCGCACACATTACGGAAAGTACGTAGGGCACCACATCCTGAATACGGGCAATGATGATTGGAGGATTCATTTTCCATTGCAGATAATGAACGAGACCAACCCCCGTTTTCTTCAGCCAACCTTTAAGAAACCTGGGGTTTTTGCATTCATATAGCACGCAATTCCCGATGTGTAATGACTGCCCCCGTCAACTAATAACGAAACAGAACGGAATTAAAAGGGGAGAGTGCAGATGAGCTGCATGGCGAGCACGGTAAGCAAGAACAAAGCAATGGTTTTTTCGAATGGCAAGGATCTGACGCACAAGCAAGTGGAAGTACGGACTCGCCAAACAAACAGCAGAGGAGGCCGCCACCATGCCTGAACCGATCAAGGCTTCCAACAGCCGTTACATGCCCGGAATCGACGGGCTGAGGGCACTGGCGGTACTCGCAGTCATTATTTATCACTTGAATTACAATTGGGCGCCGGGAGGACTGCTCGGAGTCGGGATCTTTTTCGTCCTCTCGGGTTACCTGATTACTGATTTGCTGATTGCCCAGTGGAGCAGGCACGGGCGATTGGATATGAAAGACTTCTGGCTGCGCAGGGCCAGACGGCTGTTGCCGGCACTGTTGCTGCTGATGGTCGTCGTCGTGATGAGCGTCGCGCTGTTTGTCCCGGAGCAAATGGGACGCTTGCGCGGGGATGTGTGGGCGGCTGTTTTTTACGTCAGCAACTGGTGGCTGGTCTTTTCCGAAGTATCGTATTTTGAAAAGTTTGGCCCGCCTTCGCCGCTCGGTCACCTCTGGTCGTTGGCTGTAGAGGAGCAGTTTTACTTGATCTGGCCTCTCCTGGTCGCGCTCGGGCTGTCCGTGGTCAAACGCCGCGGCCCGCTCGTGATGCTGACGCTCGGCCTGGCTGCACTCTCGGCAATCCTGATGGTCGTGCTGTATGTGCCGGGAGAAGACCCGAGCCGGATTTACTACGGAACCGATACACGGGTGTTCGCCCTTTTGATCGGTGCTGCTCTGGCCATGATGTGGCCGAGTCGCAAGCTGACCACGAACATCTCCGGCAAGGCGCGTCTGACGCTGGACGTGGTCGGAGCCGCGAGTCTCGCGATTTTGCTTCTGTCGATCTGGAAAACGAACCAGTACGATGACTTTTTGTATCAGGGCGGGCTGGTGCTGCTGTCGCTTGTAAGCGCGCTTTTGGTAGCTGTCCTCGCCCATCCGGCAAGCGCTCTGGCGAAGGTGATGGGCTGCAAGCCGCTCAAATGGCTCGGCGTGCGCTCGTACGGCATTTATTTGTGGCATTATCCCGTAATCGTGCTCACGAGTCCGACTGGTATGGAGGACGGAGGCGTGATCGCGGTCGTGCGCGCCGCTCTGCAACTTGTCGCTTGCATCGTGCTGGCCGCCTTGTCCTGGAAATACGTCGAGGAACCGATTCGCCACGGCGCGCTGGGCAGACTGTGGGCGAACGTCGGCTCGGGCAAAAAGCGGGGGGCTTCCAAGCGTTCTACCCGCATCCTCGCCACAGGATGCGCCTTCGCGCTGTGCGTCATTTACTTTGGAGTCGCGACCTTGACTTCCGGCGCTACCGCTGGCAACAGCTCCCCGCAGCCAAAGCCGGTGGAGTCGGCCTCCGCCGCAGACGCTGCGGGACAAAAGGAACAGGCTGCCGAGCGCGCCGGAAAACCGTACGGCCCGGAAGTGCCAGCCGTTGTGAAGAAGCCGGACCCGGCACCGAAGCCAGATAGCCAGACGGCGGCAAAGCCGAAAAACGAAACAAAGCCAAACGCAACCAAGCCTGCTGCGGACAGCACCAAGCCCGCGCAAAATCAGGACAATTCCGCCGATTCCAAACAGCCGAAAGCTTCGGATGCGCCAGCCGTCGCTGTCCAATCCGGCAAAGGAATTACTGCCATCGGCGACTCGGTCATGCTCGACGTGGAGCCGTATCTGGAAAAGCTTTTGCCCGGGATCGTAATTGACGGCAAGGTCGGTCGGCAAATGTCGCAAGCGCCTGACACGATTGCCGCCTTGAAAGCGCAAGGGCGGCTCGGCAATCGCGTCATCATCGAGCTGGGGACGAATGGCTCCTTCAGCAAAGGCCAACTGGATAAGCTGCTAAAGGCATTGAATGGCGTGGAGCAAATTATCGTCATCAACACGCGGGTTCCGAAGCCTTGGGAAAGCGTTGTCAACCAGACTTTGGCAGATGTGGAGGCAACCCATCCGAACGTCAAGCTGATCGACTGGCATGCGGCCAGCGCCGGGAAAAACTCGTACTTTTACAAGGACGGCGTGCATCTCAACTCCGAGGGCGCACGGGCGTACGCGCTGCTCGTAGCCAGCGCGCTCGCTCCGACCGAAGCGGACAAGGAGAGCGAGGCGCAAGCACCGAAGCCAAATGAGGAAAAGCCGCAACAGCAACAGCCAGCGGCTCAGGAGGACAACAAGCAGGAGCATGCGCAAAAAGAACCGCAGGAAGCGGAAGAAGCGCAGCCATAAACGGAATCGCACAAAACAGGCCAGTCTGCCGAAAGGGGGCTGGCCTGTTTTTATGTTGTGAGAGTTGCTAGTAGTAGTATTCACGTCAGCATCCAGACTGGCAGGCAAACAGCCGGACGCCGCATTTGTCGAAACAGTTGCCATCTGGATCGTTGTGGAATCGCACCGGATAGCGCTATAGTGAACAAGACAGGCCCGATCGCTGGAACGTCATAGGCGGCAAGCAGTCCCATCGACTTTGCTGCCAAAACATAGAGGCGCCTGGCAAAAGAACAAGGCAGTTAGGTGGAATGCACATATGACTTTAGAAAAACTAAGCGTGCTGGATTTGTCGCCCATCTACGGGGGAGTCGATCCGGCTGTTGCCCTGCGGCAATCAGTGCTGCTGGCCCAAACCGCTGAAGCGCTCGGCTACTGCCGTTACTGGGTGTCCGAGCATCACGACATGCCCGGATTGGCTTCGTCTGCGCCGGAAGTTTTGCTCGCGCATATCGGGGCACAGACGAGCAGCATCCGGATTGGGTCGGGAGCGGTGCTGCTGCCGCATTACAAGCCGTACAAAGTGGCCGAAGCTTTTCATCTGCTTTCGACCTTGTACCCTGGGCGAATCGATCTTGGCGTCGGCCGCGCGCCGGGAGGCTCTGCGCATGCGACGATGGCGTTGAACGACCATTTTTTGCAGCAGGTTGGCCGGATGCCGGAGCTTGTCGCGCAACTGGCTGCCTTGCTGGGCCACGCGTTCACCGTCGAGGGCGAGCCTGTCCTCGCCCGACCGCTCCCGCCACAGCCGCCGCAGCTATGGTTGCTCGGGACCAATCAAAAAAGCGCGGGCTACGCCGCGGCAAACGGGGCAGGCTACGCGTTCGGCCTGTTTATGAGCGAAGCGGAAGGGGAGGACGTCATTGCCGCGTACAAGCGAGACTACAAGCCGTCCGTCCGGCAGCCAAAGCCGGAGGTCATCGTTGCCGTCGGCGTCATTTGCGCCGAGACGATGGAGGAGGCGAGCGCCTGTGCGCAAGCGAGCAGCGCCGCGTTCCGCAGGCCGCCGATCGCGGGCGATCCGCTTTTTGTCCGGGAAAAGCTGCAAGAACTGGCAGAGCGCTATCAAGCAGCGGAAATCATGGTCATCACCGACATTCCGGATTACGCCAAACGGCTGCGCTCCTACGAGCTGATTGCCCACTCCGTCTTTAACCTTGGTTCCCCGGCTTGCCGCCAGACATAAATTGGGGCAGAGTATGGCTCATCTGCACATGGACTTTTTTGGCCTTCTCATGTACGATTGCATACGGGATTCCATCATGTAACGGGTGAAAGAAGGAAAAAACGATGATTCGTTCATACTTGCTGCTGCTTTTTTGTGTGACGCTGTGGGGAAGCAACTTTGTGTTCGGAAGCATGCTGGTCAAAGAGTTTCCTCCGCTGTTTCTCGCCGATGTCCGGCTGATTTTCACGTCGCTGTTTTTGATTTTGTACGCCTGGCTGACGAAAAAATTCGTGAAAATTACGCTGCGCGAGCTGGGGCTGCTCGTCTTGCTCGGACTCATCGGCACCCTGGCCAATCAGACGGCGTATTTCAACGGCCTGCTGACGACAGACGCCACGACCGCCTCGCTGATCCTGTCGCTGGCGCCGATTGTGACAGCCGTTCTGGCCTCGCTGTTTTTGAAGGAGCAGTTTACGCTGCGCATGAAAATCGGTTCGGGCATCGCCTTGCTCGGCACTTTTTTCGTCGTGGGGATTGGAGCGGGCCTCTCCATCTCCAAAGGCGTGCTGTTGATCGTGATTGCGATGGTGACGTTCTCGGCGTCGATGATTATCATTCGCAAGCTGACGCAGACGATGCAGCCGTTCATTACGACGGTGTATTCGACGACGGTCGGGACGCTGTTTTTGACGCCTGCGGCGATGCTGACGCTCGATTCCACGGCGCACATCAGCCATGAAGCGTGGGCGTGGGGCATGCTGATCGTCACCGCGATTCTCATGCAAGGCGTTTGCGGGATCGTCTGGAATTCGCAGTTGAAAATTGTCGGGACAGGGAAGGCGGCGATTTTTCTCAACTTGCAGCCGTTCGTGGCGATGCTCGTCGGCTTTTTGCTGCTTGGCTCGCAGGTGACCGCGATCCAGGCGGGCGGCTCTCTTTTGATCGTCGCAGGCGTCGTCGTCGCCAGCGTGCGCTCGAAGCGGTCCGCGCAGGCGGCGGCGCAAAGGCTCGCCGATCGTCCGAATCGCTGCAACGTTTAGAACCATACAAAAGCCAAAAACCAAACGGCAAAAAACCAGTCCGCCACGGCATCGCTTCAAACGCGCACCGTGTCTCAGACTGGTTTTTTGTACTGTACAGATAACAATGGATAAGCTGGTTATCGAGCATTCGTGCAACTAAGGCTGCGCCAAGCCGTTGGCGGCGCGGCCAAGTTTTCTAATCGGGCATGCGGACGATTGTACTTACGGGCTGTCCGATAAAGCGGGGAGAACGCGGTAAATTTTGCGCGGGCGTCCGCGATTGGTCGGGGTTTCCTCGCCGATCTGCTCGATGACGTTGTGCTCCGCCAGATCGCTCAAAATCCGTCTGGCATTGCGCGGCGTCATGCCCATCCATTCGGCCATTTCCGCCGCGCTGATGTAATTTTGCCCCAACGCCTTTTGCACCGAAATGATTTTGTTCAAGGTCGTAATGCTGACCCCGGCCTTTTTCAGTCCTTCGCTGATCTCCTTGTCCTCTGTCCAGTACTCGTAGCTGATGCTTTTGGCCTGGCGCAAGGGGCCTTCGATGGAGCCGTCGTGATCGACGAGAATCGCGGCGTTTCCGTGCTTTTTGGCGTGGACGAGCGCGAGCTGCGCGTTGCGTTCGGCCGCCAGCGCGGTGACGCCAAAGCCGATGCCCATATTGGCTGTCGAGTTGGTGAGCAGCATGATTTTTTCCAGCAGGCACGTCGGATGGAACGCCGGGTTGTCTTCGAACGAGCCGCGTGTAGAAAACAAAATGAACTTGTAGTTGCCCAACGAGACGAAGCTTCCCGAGATGGATTCGGTGTAGTCGAGCACGATCTCCTGCAGCTTGAGGTCGAGGCGGCGCAAATCGTAAGCGTTTGCAGGTTCATTGGCGAGCTTGTCCATATCGGATACTTCCAGCAGTTGCACGGCGATTTGCGACCGTTTGAAGTGCAGCGTCTCGCCCTCCTGCAAAATTTGCTTGAAAATTTCGCGGAACGTCAGACGGGTGAAGCCCATCCGGTACACCTTGATCCCTTGGCGCTGCAGTTCTTCGGTCACGGACAGCATCCCGGTGACGCAGGCGTCTACTTTTCCTTCCCGGACGAGAGCCGTGTGATAGGCGACGAGGTGGTTGGTGAGCCGGAACTCCTGGTACGGATTGAGATACGGCTGCTCGCACGTCAGCCCAAGCTCCTCCAGCGTTTCGCGAAAATGCATTTCTGATACGGTATCGAAGCTGACGCGATCCAGCGATAGCCCGTCGCGGTACACCAATTCCAGGAGCACCTTCGTCAGCACACTGGCGTTGATTTGCGGATAAAAAGCTTTTTGCTTGTGCAAATGCTGCTTCGCCATCGAGTAGGGGCCAATCCCGGAGAAAAACCAGATATCTACCTCCGGCTCGTTTTCTACCACGATCGTAGCCGCTTCCTCCGCGCGCTGGTAAACAAACGGAATCAGGACGAGGCGGTCTGCGAACTCTCGTCCCACCTTTTTCATCAATTCCACGGAATCTTTCGGACCTACTAAGCCGACTCTTATAATCATCATGTCCTCCAACTAAACGGTAAAGTACGGGATAACCTATTCGTCACGAAGTGGATCGATCCTCTTTTCGGCATTATCGTATCGTTATATTCTTGATGCCAATGCCATAAATACCCAGCCCAAGCAAAGGAAATCCAGCACGTGAGCAAAAGGCGTTTAAGGGATGTTTTAGGGAAAAATTCCGTATTAGCGTAGTTTACTATTAGAACAGGCGAGTTGCAACCGATGAAAAAAATTATGAGTAAAACAAAAAATCAGAATTGACATTAAATAAAGATATCACTATATTGTTGATTTAAGGAATGTTTTAGGTTAATTTCCGTTAAAGGGGGCCGAACGAGAGAGAAGCACGTTTTTTGCAAGCCTGGATAGGGGGAATAAGAAGAAAATGGCGCGTTACTTGTTAAAACGAATTTTGATGATGGTCGTCACGCTGTGGATTATCGTTACGCTGACGTTTTCCTTAATGCACATGATCCCGGGCGATCCGTTCGCCTCGGAATCCGATCAGCTCCCGGAGCAAATTTTGCTCAACTTGCGCGCCAAGTACCATCTGGATGAGCCGCTGCCGATGCAGTATTTGTCTTATCTGAAAAGCTTGGCGATGCTGGACCTGGGCCCTTCGATCAAATCAGAGACACGCGGGGTCAACGATATGATTAAAGACGGGTTCGGGGCGTCGGCCCTGATCGGGATGCAGGCAATCGTCATTGCGCTTTTTTTTGGACTGATATTCGGAATAATTGCGGCATTAAACCGAAATACATGGATTGATTATGCGGCGATGGTCATGGCCGTCCTGGGGATTGCGGTACCGAGCTTCATCATGGCGCCGCTGTTGATTAACTATCTGGCGATCAAGTGGCCACTGTTCCCGGTCGCGACGCTCGCAAGCTGGAAGCATTCCGTGTTGCCTTCCCTGGCACTTGCCTTCGGGCCGCTCGCGATCATCACGCGCTACATGCGGACGAGCATGATCGAAGTCATGAACCAGAACTACATACGGACAGCGGAGGCAAAAGGGATTCCGACTTTTCTGATTGTAGTCCGCCACGGCATTCGCAACGCGATTTTGCCGGTCGTCACGTTCCTCGGTCCGCTGGTGGCCGGGCTTTTGACCGGAACGTTCGTCGTCGAGAAAATTTTCGCGGTGCCGGGTATCGGGAAATATTTCGTGGACGGTATTTTCAACCGGGATTATCCGGTCATTTTGGGAACAACGGTGTTTTACAGCGCGATTCTCGTGCTGATTATTTTCTTGATTGACCTGGCGTACATGTTCATTGATCCGCGCATCAAATTGTCGAGCAGGGGGAGGTAGCCAATGGCGGCAGAACAAGCAGCGAATGAGCTGTTTCGACCAAGAGCACAAAAAACAGATGGGCAAGCTGTCCAGATGCGGCCGAGCCTGACCCATTTTCAACAGGTGACGCGCAAGCTCGTCCGCAACAAGCTCGCGATGGTAGGCTTTACGCTCATCGTGCTGATGGTGGTCATGGCCATCGTCGGGCCGCATCTGGTGCCGTACAGCTACTCGGACCAGAGCCTTTTGACCGCGAATCAGGAAATATCCGCCGAGCATTGGTTCGGGACGGACGAGCTTGGACGGGACATGTTTTCCCGCACCTGGTACGGAGCGCGAATCTCGCTCATCATCGGCGTCACAGCGGCGCTGATCGACCTCGTGATCGGGGTCACGATCGGAGGGATTGCCGGATACATGGCGGGCCGGGGAAAACGCGGCGACCGCATCGACACGATCATCATGCGTCTGATCGAGGTGCTGTACGGCTTGCCGTACTTGCTGGTCGTCATCATGCTGATGGTCGTCATGGAGCCGGGAATTTTGACGATTATCATCGCCTTGTCGGCAACTGGTTGGACCGGGATGGCCCGGCTCGTGCGCGGGCAGATTTTGCAGTTGAAAAACCAGGAGTTCATTATGGCGGCCCAGGTGCTCGGGGCAAAATTTCCGCGCATCCTGCTGCGCCACCTGATTCCGAACACGATTGGCGTCATTATCGTCAACCTGACGTTCACCATTCCGTCGGCGATTTTTGCCGAATCGTTCCTGAGCTTTCTCGGCTTGGGGGTACAAGCTCCCATCGCTAGCTGGGGGACGATGACGAACGATGCGCTGGGCGTGATTTTGACCGGAGACTGGTGGAGGCTGTTCTTCCCGGCTTTGATGATCTCGCTGACGATGTTCGCCTTCAACGTTTTCGGCGATGGCTTGCAGGACGCACTCGACCCGCGGATTCGTGAGTAACCGCGCCCAAGGATAGGAGGAACCGGGCATGACAGAGCAATTGCTGCAAGTAGAAAACCTCCGGGTACATTTCAAGACATACGGGGGAGAAGTACAGGCGGTGCGCGGCGTCACGTTTCACGTCGACCGCGGCGAAACCGTCGCTGTAGTCGGAGAGAGCGGCTGCGGAAAGAGCGTGACCGCCCAGGCGATCATGGGCTTGATCCCGAATCCGCCGGGACGGATCGTCGACGGGCGCATCCGCTTTGCCGGAAAAGACATCACGAGCCTGAGCAAAAAAGAGTTGCTCGCCTTGCGCGGCGCCGAAATCGGGATGGTGTTCCAAGACCCGATGACCGCACTGAACCCGACGATGAAGGTAGGAGCCCAGATCGTGGAAGGCTTCGTGCGCTCTCAGCAGGTGACGAAGGAAGAAGCGCGGCAAAAGGCCATGGAAATGCTGCGGCTGGTCGGCATTCCCGATCCGGAAAAACGGGTCGATCAATACCCGCACGAATTTTCCGGCGGCATGCGCCAGCGCGTCGTCATCGCCATCGCGCTGGCCAACAATCCGAAGCTGGTGATCGCCGACGAGCCGACTACGGCGCTCGACGTGACGATTCAGGCGCAAATTCTCGATTTGCTGCGCGAACTGCAAGCCAAGCAGCAGCTTTCTATCGTGATGATTACGCACGATCTGGGGGTCGTAGCGGAGATCGCGCACCGCGCTGTCGTCATGTACGCAGGGATCGTCGTCGAGACGGGCAAGGTCGAGGACATTTTCGCCAATCCGAAGCACCCGTACACATGGGGGCTGATGCGCTCGCTGCCGCGTATTGATGGCGAGGAAAAAGAACGGCTCGTGCCGATCGAAGGCGCGCCGCCAGACTTGTTCCATCCGCCAAAAGGCTGCCCGTTTGCCCCGCGCTGCCAGTTTGCGATGGAAATATGCGAGCAGCAGATGCCAGAGGCTAGCGTGTTTGAAAATGCACACCAGGCAGCATGCTGGTTGCATGATCCTCGGGCGCCCAAGCTGGATGAGCTCGTAGCAGCAGGGAGGCAGACGTAGATGAGTGAGTCATTGCTGGAAGTAAAAAATTTGAAGAAACATTTCGAGATCGGCAACGGCATCCAGCTCAAGGCGGTAGATGGGGTCACGTTTTCGATCAAGCGGGGAGAGACGCTCGGGCTGGTAGGGGAAAGCGGCTGCGGAAAGTCGACGCTCGGCAGGACGATGATTCGCCTGTACGACCGGACAGACGGCGAAGTTTTGTTCAAGGGCAAAAATGTACACCAATTAAAAGGAAAAGACTCGGCGCAGTTCAACCGCGATGTGCAGATGATCTTCCAGGACCCGCAGGCCAGTCTCAATCCGCGCATGACGGTCATGGATATTATCGCAGAAGGCTTGGACATCCACGGCTTGTCGCGCGGGGCGCGCGCCGATCGGGTCAAGGAGCTGCTGGAGCTGGTCGGTCTCTCCAAGCAGCACGCCAGCCGGTTTCCGCATGAGTTTTCCGGCGGTCAGCGGCAACGGATCGGCATCGCGCGGGCACTGGCGGTCGAGCCGGAATTTATCATCGCCGACGAGCCGATTTCTGCGCTCGATGTGTCGATCCAGGCGCAGGTCGTCAATCTGCTGGAAGATTTGCAGCAGGACAAAGGGCTGACCTACCTGTTCATCGCCCACGATCTGTCGATGGTCAAGCATATCTCGACGAAAATTGGCGTCATGTACTTAGGGAAAATGGTGGAAATGGCCGAGAGCTTCGAGCTTTACGCCAAACCATTGCATCCATATACGCAAGCCTTGTTGTCATCGATCCCGATTCCCGACCCGACGATCAAGCGGGAGCGCATCATTTTGCAGGGGGATTTGCCGAGCCCTGCCAATGCTCCGAGCGGCTGCGTCTTCCGGACGCGCTGCCCGAAAGCAACCGAGCAATGCGCACAAGAGGTGCCGGAGTGGATCGAGGCGGCGCCCAACCATTGGGTCGCCTGCCATTTGTATCGGTAGTACGATTTTACATCTTTTTATACAGGGGGAACCATTGTGAAGAAACTAGCTGCTTTTGCCCTGTCTCTGTCGCTCGTGGTGCCAGCGCTTGCTGGCTGCGGCGGCAGCGGCGGGACAGCAACCAACGGAGGTGCCGCTACAGGTGCTCCAACTGCTGCGGTCAAACAAGAAGTCGTGTTCAACGCCAAGTCAGAACCGCCTGACTTGAACCCGCTCACCTCCACAGATACGACCTCGTTCTGGATTATGGATCATCTGGGCGAAGGGCTGTACACCAAGGACAAAGAGGGCAATCCGATCCTGGGCGCAGCAAAAGAAGTGAAGCTGTCCGACGACAAGTTGAAGTACACGTTCATTTTGCGTGACGATGCGAAGTGGTCGAACGGCGAGCCGGTGACGGCAGAAGATTTCGCCTATACGTTCATGAAGCACATTGATCCGGCGACTGCTTCCACGACTGCCTATCTGCTCTACTACATTAAAGGAGCAGAGGCTTACAACAAAGGGACTGGAAAAGCAGAAGACGTCGGCATCAAGGCTGTAGACGAAAAAACGCTGGAAATCGAGCTGGTAGCGCCAACTTCCTACTTCGACAAAATGCTCGCAACCCGCTACTGGCATCCGATCAACAAAAAGCTGGCCGAAGCCAATCCAAAATGGGCAGCCGATGCGGAAACGTACATTTCCAACGGCGCGTACAAGCTCGTTTCCTGGAAGCATGACTCCGAGCTGGTCATTGAAAAGAACGAGCATTACTGGAACAAGGACGACGTAAAAATGGAGAAGATCACCTGGAAAATGGTGAACGATGCCACGACGTCCTACCAGATGTACAAAAGCGGCGAGCTTGATTTCAACAAAGAGATGCCTTCTGACATTCTCGCCCAGGAAAAATCAAGCCCTGACTACAAATCCGTTCCATACTACGGCACGTACATGTACATGTTCAACGTAACGAAAGAGCCGTTCACCAACAAAAAGGTCCGCCGTGCTTTCGCAATGGCAATCGACCGCAAAGCGTTGACCGAAATGGTCAGCCAGGGCGGAGAAACGCCAGCTTACTCGATGGTACCGCGCGGAGCGATCACGCCGACAGGCAAAGACTTCCGCGAAGAAGGCGGCGACTACTTCAAAGAAGACGTGGCAGAAGCGAAAAAGCTGCTCGCAGAGGGCATGCAGGAAGAGGGCTGGTCTACTCTGCCTGAAGTAACGCTCATGTACAACACAGATGAGAGCCACAAAAAAGTAGCGCAGGCGATTCAGGAAATGTTGAAGAAAAACCTGGGCGTAGAAGTGAAGATGATGAACCAAGAGTGGAAAGTGTACCTCGACACGACGAAACAAAAGAACTATCAAATGGCTCGTATGGGTTGGGTAGGCCAAATCAGCGACCCGGCGTTTAACCTCGACTACTATTTGGGCGACAGCCCGAACAACCGCACTGGCTGGGTGAACAAGGAGTACGATCAACTCAACATGGCGGCAAAAGTCGAGCAAGATCCGAACAAACGGATGGAATTGCTGCATAAAGCCGAAGCGGTCCTGATGGATGACATGCCGTTCATTCCGATTTACCACTATCAGCAAAACTATTTGGTTAAACCAAACTTGGAAGGTTTGACATATCCGGTCAACGCTTTCCCAAGTGCGCGTTGGGCAACGAAAAAATAGAAAAAAGAGGAGTCTCTCCTCTTTTTTCCCTTTTCTACACGGTCATCCCCACGCAACGATTCGTCAGCGAAGATCCACCTACATACACACGCAACTTACGAGGAAAGGGTGATTGAACCTTGATTATGGACTATTTGCAAGTGAAGTCCGCCTATCAGTTGAAAGTGGTGCCGCAGACAGACGAGCTGACCTTTTTGACCAAGCTGACAGGCATCGCCCAGTTGTGGCGCTGGGACGAAGGGAGCCAGAGCGCGCGCCAGGTGAGCTTTTTGCCTGACAGAGTGGTCGATTTCGGGCATTCGCCGTGCGGGACGAAAACCGTCGTAGGCATGGACAACAAAGGCGACGAACGGCAGCAGTTTTTTTTGTTGACGGACAAAGGGGCTGCCGTCAAGCCGCTCACGGATGCGCCGCAATGTTTCCACTACTTCGGTGGCTGGTCGCCTTGCAGCAAAAAGATCGCCTGGTCGAGCAACCGCAGGCATCCGCGCTGCTTCGACCTGTACGTGCAAGACGTGGACAGCGGTGTCTATGAAGAGGTGTATCGCTTTGACGGGCGCTGCGACCCGATCGCCTGGCTGCCGAATGGCAACGGCCTGATTTTTACCGTGCAGGAAACGAATATCGACAACGCGCTCTACCTGCTCGATCTAAAGAGCAGAGAGGCGAAGAAGCTGCCGATTTGCAGCAAGCAGGCGCGCTTCCAGTCGCTGCAATTGACGAAGGACGGCGAGCACGGCTACATCGTCACAGACCGCGACGACAATACGATGGCGCTTTGCCGCTTTTCGCTGGCAGATGCAGAGCTTGTGAAGCTCGTTCACATCGCGAAGTGGGATATCGAGGAAGCGAAGCTCTCGCCCGACGAGGATTTGCTTGCTTTTACCGTCAATCAGGGCGGGCGTTCCGTTTTGGGCGTTTACTCGCTGGCCGAAGAGCGCTGGGAGTTGGCGGAAAACGTGCCTGGCGGAGTAATTGCCGGATTGGCTTTCCGGGCGGATGAGCAGCTTGCCTTTGCGCTGAAAAGCCCGACCTTGCCCGGCGATATATGGACGTACTCGCTCCGCGAAAAAACAAGCGCGCGCGTGACGAGCATCGGCGTGGCGCGGACGATCCAGGACAAGCTGGTCGAGCCAAAGCTGTGTACGTTCCGTTCGTTCGACGGCCTGGAAGTTCCGTACTTCCTGTACAGCAAGGAAAAAACGGGCAAAAGCCCTGTCGTCGTCTACGTCCACGGCGGGCCGGAGAGCCAGATTCGCGCCGAGTATCATCCGGTTTTTCAATATTTGGCCAATCAAGGCTTCACCGTCGTGGCTCCGAATGTGCGCGGCAGCATGGGCTACGGCCGGGAGTACGTGCAGCTCGACGATCGCCGCAAACGGATGGACTCTGTCGCCGATCTCGCCTGGCTGGTCAAAGACCTGTCGCAAAAAGACACGGTCGACCCGCAAGCAATCGGTATCATGGGCCGCAGCTACGGAGGCTTCATGGTGCTGGCCGCTCTGACCCATTACCCCGACCTGTGGGCTGCCGGAGTGGATATCGTCGGCATTTCGCACTTCCGCACGTTCCTGGAAAACACCGGGGAATGGCGGAGAAAGCTGCGCGAGGTCGAGTACGGATATTTGGGCGAGGACGACGATTTCTTCGAAGAGATCGCGCCGCTGAATCACTCCGCCAAGATCAAGGCGCCGTTGCTCGTCTTCCACGGGCGCAACGACACCCGCGTACCCGTCAGCGAGGCAGAACAGCTTGTGGCGGATATGCAGGCCAGAGGGCAGCAGGTTTCGCTGCACGTCTTCGAGGACGAGGGTCATTTCACGGAAAAGCTCGCCAACCACATCACGCTGAACCAGAGCATTACGCAGTTTTTCTTGCAGCATCTACAGCCTTCCCATAAGTGAAAAGGAGTGAGGGGCATGACCAAACGAGGAATGACCGCAGAAGATTTGTACCAACTGAAGTACGCGAGCGATCCCCAACTGTCTCCGGACGGGCGCACCGTCGTCTACGTAGAAACCTCGATTGACGAGGAACATGCGTACCGCAACCATCTGTACGTAAGAGAGCTGGCAGCGGCAGAGCCGCGGGCGCTGACGACAGGCGCTGTGCGCGACACGTATCCGCGCTGGTCGCCGGATGGCTCGCAGCTTTCGTTCGTCTCCAAGCGTTCCGGCACGTCACAGGTGTGGCTGATGGACGCTACCGGAGGCGAGCCGCGCCAGCTCACTTTCTGCAAGGCAGGAGCAAGCACTCCGATCTGGTCGCCGGATGGCCGCTACATCGCGTTTTCTGCCCTGCTGGATCGCGGTGAGACGTTCCACGACCGCGAAGGCGAAGGCGAAAAGAAAGCGACTGCCCCGAAAGTCATCCACGTGGAGCGGATGAAATACAAGTCCGACGACCACGGCTACTTGTACGAAAAAACCCGGCAACTGGCACTGGTCGATGTGCAATCGGGAGAAATCACGGCGCTCACGGACGGCCCGTACCACCATACGGTCGGCTCCTGGTCGCCGGATGGACAATGGCTGGCGATCACGGCCAACCGCACGGAAAATCCCGACATGCAGCACAGCCTCGATGTGTACCTCATCCCGATTGCGGGAGGGGAATGGAAAAAGCTGACGAGCAGCAACGGAACCTTCTTTTATCCAACCTGGTCGGCGGACGGCAAAAAGCTCGCCTATATTGGCAGCGTGTCTGAAACCTACCTGAATGCGACGCAAAAGAAAGTATGGGTCTACGATTTGGAAAGCGGCCAGCAGACGTGCGTGACGGCAGACTGGGATGTGCAGATTGGCGATTCGACGATTGGCGACGTGCGCTCCCCGGGACATCCGAATCCGGGCGCGGTCTGGACAGAGGACGGAAGCGCGCTGTACGTGATCGTGAGCGAGCGCGGCAACTCCGGCATTTACCGCGTGTCGCTCGGTGGCGAGGCGACGCGCATCGTCGGCGGCAATCGCAACGTGTACGGATTTACCTTCCACGAGCAGCAGCAGACGGTGATCGCGGCCATTAGCGATCCGCTCATCCCTGGCGATTTGTACCAGATTGATTTGGCGACAGGAGCCGAGCGACGTCTGACAGAGCTGAACCGCGACTTTTTTGCGGATGTGGAACTGTCCGTGCCGGAAGAAATCGAGTTTACCGCACAAGACGGCTGGAACGTGCACGGCTGGATTTTGAAGCCGGTCGGCTACCAGCCAGGCGAAAAGTACCCGCTCGTCCTGCAAATCCACGGCGGCCCGCACTCGATGTACGGCAACACGTTTTTCCACGAGTTTCAGCTTTTGGCGGCAAAAGGCTACGCGGTGCTCTACACGAATCCGCGCGGCAGCTTCGGCTACGGCGAGCGCTTCATGCAGGCGTGCTGCGGCGATTACGGCGGCAAAGATTACCTCGACCTGATGAGCGCGGTCGATTACGCGTGCGCACAGTTCGACTTCGTGGACGAGTCGCGCCTCGGGGTAGCTGGCGGCAGCTACGGCGGCCTTATGACCAACTGGATCGTTGGGCAGACGAACCGCTTCAAGGCCGGGGTGACAGATCGCAGCATTTGCAACTGGATGAGCTTTTACGGCGTGAGCGACATCGGCTACTACTTCAGCGCAGAGGAAATTCAGGCGAATCCGTTCACCAACCCGGAAAAAATGTGGCATCACTCGCCGATCCGCCTCGTCGCCAACATGGAGACGCCGCTGTTGATTATGCACGGAGAACAGGATCACCGCTGCCCGATCGACCAAGCCGAGCAGCTTTACATCACGCTGAAACATCAAGGCAAGGCTCCCGTGTCTTTCGTCCGCTTCCCCGGCGCCAGCCACGAGCTGTCCCGCAGCGGCGACCCGGAGCAGCGCGTCCTCAGATTGCAGTACACCGCAGACTGGTTCGCGACGTACATGGAGCCGAAGGTGCCGAGCTTGCAGCAGTAATCGTACCACCCATTCGGTCTTGAGGAGGAGCGTACCATGAACAAGGAACAAGTATTGGGCTACGTCCAGGAAATATTGCCGGAGGCTGTCGACCGACTGAAGCAATACGCCAGCTTTCCAACAGTGTCCGCGCAGCATAAAGCGATCCCGGAGACGGTGGAATACGTGGTGCAGATGATTCGCGAGGCGGGCGGCGAGACAAAAGTTCTCGACGACCTGGGCGGCAATCCGGTCGTCTACGCCTTTTTTGCAGCGGGCAGCGAAGGCGACGCGAGCAAAACGTTGCTCTACTACAACCACTACGACGTTCAGCCGCCAGAGCCGTTCAACGAGTGGCAGACCGAGCCGTTCACGCCGACCGAGATCGACGGCAAGCTGTTCGCGCGCGGAGTGGCAGACAACAAGGGCGACCTCGTGGCGCGGCTTTCCGCGATCAAAATCTTGCAGCAAAAGCTGGGCGGCCTGCCGTGCAACATCAAGTTTTTGATCGAAGGCGAGGAAGAGATCGGCAGCCCGAACCTGGAGCCGTATTTGCGCAAGTACAAAGACCTGTTTGCAGCCGATGCGTGCATCTGGGAGTTCGGCGGAAAAGACGAGGCTGAGCGCATCAGCATGGTCGCCGGAATCAAAGGCATGGCGTATTTGGAGCTGACGTGCGTAGGCGCGGACATCGACATGCATTCCTCCGTGGGCGCGTATGTCGACAACGCGGCGTGGCGCTTGGTGCAAGCTTTGGCGACGATGAAAAACCAGCAAAACGAAATTTTGGTAGAAGGCTTTTTCGACGGGATCGTGGAGCCGACAGAAGAGGAAAAGCAGGTCGTGGCCGCGCTGCCGTTCAGCGAGGAAGCGACGGCGCAGCTATACGGCTTGAAGCGCCCGCTGATTACGGCGGCAAAAGGGGTAGACCCGCGTGAAGCGATGGTGTTCCATCCGACGATGACGATTTGCGGGCTGGACAGCGGCTACACGGGCGAAGGCGCGAAAACGGTTTTGCCGAAGGTGGCAAAAGCCAAGGTCGATTGCCGCCTCGTCCCAGGCCAAGACCCGGACCACATCCTGCGCTGCGTCGAGGCTCATCTGCAAAAGCACGGCTTCGACGACATTTCCGTCACGATGATTAACGGCCAAAAAGCGTACCGCTCCGCTTTCCGCCATCCGTTCGTCGCCCATGTGCTCGATTCCGCACGGGTTATTTATGAAAACGAGCCTGTGCTCGCGCCAAATGCGGCAGGAACTGGCCCGATGTACATTTTCGGGGAGCAACTTCAACTGCCCGTCGTCAGCACAGGTGTAGGCTGGGTCGGCTGCAAGGTACACGCTCCGAACGAATCTATCCGTCTGAAAGACTTTGAGGAAGGCATTGCCCACATGGTCGTGATGCTCTCCGGCTTTGCCCAGGCGCTGTCCGGGGCTGAAAAAGAAGTGGAAGCGTAAGCGCAAATTTCATTTCCCCCATTTCAAGACCTCGTCCAGACGGGGTCTTTTTTTACCCGGTTGCTGTTTGCGACAGCTACGGAGTGGACTTTCATTTTGCAAACCATGTACAATCGACTTAGCGAAGCTGTCGTATATTTCAGGAGGCGAATGGCATGAACAGCGAACATTCCCGGTTTGAAACCGCAACCTTTGCAGGTGGCTGCTTCTGGTGCATGGTCAGCCCGTTTGACAAGCTGCCAGGAATTGAAAAGGTTGTGTCCGGCTATACAGGCGGACATGTGGAAAACCCGACTTATGAACAAGTATGCTCCGGGACGACCGGGCATTTTGAGGCTGTACAGATTACGTACGATCCTGCGCTCATCTCCTACGAGGAGCTGCTGCAAATGTTTTGGAGACAGATCGACCCGACAGATGCAGGCGGCCAATTCGGAGATCGCGGACAGTCTTACGCTCCGGCGATTTTCTTTCACACCCCCGAGCAGGAGCGGCTGGCGATCCAGTCACGCGACGAGCTTGCGCAAAGCGGGCGTTTTCAGAAGCCGATTGCGACCTTGATTTTGCCTGCCAAGCCGTTTTACCCGGCGGAGGAGTATCACCAGGACTACTACAAGAAAAATCCGCTGCGCTATCAGTATTACAAGGCGGCGTCCGGCAGGGCGAAGTTCATCAAGGAAGCGTGGCGCGACAAACAGAAGCAGGAAGAACTGAAAAAGAAACTGACGCCGATTCAGTACGAAGTGACGCAAAACAACGGCACGGAGCGCCCGTTTGCCAACGAGTTCTGGAATCACAAGGAAGAGGGCATCTACGTCGACATCGTTTCCAACGAGCCGCTGTTTTCCTCGCTGGACAAATTCGATGCGGGCTGCGGCTGGCCGTCTTTCACGAAGCCGCTGCAAAGCGAGAACGTTACCGAGCACATTGACCTGTCTCACAACATGATTCGCACAGAGGTGCGCAGCAAGCACGCGGACTCCCATCTCGGGCACGTGTTCGAGGACGGCCCGGGGGAAAACGGCTTGCGCTACTGCATCAACTCTGCGGCGCTGCGCTTCATTCCAAAAGACAAACTGGAAGAGGAAGGCTTCGGCGAGTATAAAAAGCTGTTTGAAAACAAATAACGCCAGTTGCTGTTCCTTGCGCATCGCGAGGATCGGGCCGCCATTCTCTGTGGATTTTTTTGGGAAGGGCGGTCTTTTTGTACAGTTTAAGAATGGATAAGATTCTTATCCAGTATAAGGGCAACGAAGGCTGCGGCAATGGCTTGGCGCAGCCAAGTTTTCTCATCCAAAACAAGCGCGCCTCACAGGCTTACATGGAAAGGATGCGAGAGAGTCCACCATGATCCGAAAGAGACTTTTCCACAGCTTGCTTGGACTGCTGCTCGCAGCGACGATGCTTGCGGGCTGTTCCATGGGGGTGGAACCGCCTGCGGAAAACGAGAGCCCGCCACCAAAAGCGGGGGCTGAGGGAGGCACCTTGGTCGTCGCCCGCATGTCTGATGCGACCAATCTCGACCCGCACTTCATTTCTACCATCAATGCAGCCAGTGTGGTGCACCAAAAAGTTTACGAGGGGCTGGTCAAGCGGGATGCCAACATGGTGATCGCGCCGCAGCTTGCCCTCTCCTGGAGGCAGGTGAACGACCTGGTGTGGGAGTTCAAGCTGCGTCAGGGCGTGTTCTTCCACGACGGTACGCCGTTTGACGCTGCAGCGGTCAAAAAGACGCTGGACCGGGTGATGGACCCAAAAACGGCTTCTCCGCGGGCTGCGATGTTCGACAAGATCAAGGAAGTCAAAATCATCGACCCGT
This sequence comes from Brevibacillus sp. FW306-2-1A-C05A, assembly GCF_058781555.1. Lineage (NCBI taxonomy): Bacteria > Bacillati > Bacillota > Bacilli > Caryophanales > Paenibacillaceae > Brevibacillus > Brevibacillus sp. FW306-2-1A-C05A. Next base: position 29,946 of record NZ_JBYSWV010000008.1, on the reverse strand, counting down.
ACACGGTGCAGTTTCTTTTGGAAAAGCCGTTTGCGCCGCTGCTGTCCATTTTGGCCAGTCACGAAGGCAGCATCATCAGCCCGAAAGCCATCGACGAGTACGGCCGCGAGCTTTCCGCGCACCCTGTCGGGACAGGGCCGTTTCTGTTTCGCTCCTGGGAGCCTGGCCGGCAGATCGTGCTGGACAAAAACCCGCACTATTGGGGCGATCAGCCGAAGCTCGATCGCGTCGTCTTCCGCGTCGTCGCCGACGACACGAAGCGGATTGCGCTGGTCGAAAACGGCGAGGCCCATGTGGCCGAGTCCATTCCGGTGCAGGACATCGAGCGGCTGTCCGCGTCCAATCGTCTGCGCGTCTACCGCAGCGAGGCGTTGGGCACGGAGTTTATCGGGTTCAACGTGGCGGCGGGGCCGCTGCGCGATCTCCGCGTCAGACAGGCGATCAGCTCTGCCATCGAGACGGGCGCGATCATCAAAGGCGTGTACAACAACGTAGGAACGCAGGCCAATTCGCCACTCGGCCCGAAAGTGTTCGGCTACAGTCCTTCCGTCAAAAGCTATCCGTACGACTTGAACAAAGCGCGGGAGCTGCTCGCCAAAGCCGGCTATCCGAACGGCTTTTCCATCCGCATGCTGACCTATGACCGCAACGACCGCGTTACGGTCGCGCAGGTGATCCGCTCGCAGCTAAAAGGCATCGGGATTGATGCCAGGCTCGAAGTGGTCAGCTACGCCGATTTTGTCACGCAAATCGAGAAGACGAGGACGCACGAAATATTCGTCAGCGGCTGGGGCAATGCGACAGGCGATGCGGACTACAATCAGTACAACCTGTTTCACACCCAGGGCGGCGGGGCCGGAAACAGCTTTCAGTACAGCAACCCGGAGCTGGACAGGCTACTTGACGCCGGAAGAGTGGAGACAGACCCGGCCAAAAGGCTTGCGATCTACGCCAAGGCGCAGGAGCTGGAGCTGCGCGACGCTTTGCTCGTACCGATCCGCAACCTGGAAAACCTCGCCGTCATCAGCACGGACATCCAGGGCTTTTCCATCAGTCCGGCAGGCTATCTGATGCTCTATCAGGTGAGCTTGCAAAAATAAAAAAGGCGGCAGCACGGCGCACGAAGTGGCTGTGCTCTAGGGCGGAACCCGAAGACGCGCTTGCACAACAGCGCGTCTTTTTGTTGCTTTGTTACGCGCAGGCTATAGCTGTATAGGTTTTAAGTATAGATAGAATGGTCGAAAAGGATAGAAGAATCAAAAAACGTGCAGTATAATCAAAAATATTTTAAATAGCCGTAAAACATAGAGAAAGAGTAGGAGAGAGAAACATGCATACTGTGGAAAGAATCAGCAAGTTTGTCGGCAGCACGTTTTCGCTATGGGTGATCCTGTTTGCCATTCTCGGTTTTTTCATGCCGGAAGCGTTCGTCGGAGGAAAAGGCTACATTTCGTTTTTGCTCGGGAGCATTATGTTCGGGATGGGGCTGACATTGTCGTCCGAAGATTTTCGCGAAGTGTTTCGCAGGCCAGTCGATGTGCTGATCGGCGTCGTCGGCCATTATTTGATTATGCCTTCGCTCGCGTTCATCCTCGCGGTTACGTTGCAGCTTCCGCCTGATATTGCCGTCGGCGTCATTTTGGTCGGCTGCTGTCCAAGCGGAACGGCGTCCAACGTCATGACCTATTTGTCAAAAGGGGACGTGGCGCTCGGTGTGTCCATCGCTGCCGTGTCCACGCTGATCGCGCCGATTGCCACGCCTGCGCTCATCTCGCTTTTGGCCGGCAAGTGGATGGCGATTGATGCGAAGTCGCTGTTTCTCGATATCGTCCTGGTTGTGATTGTGCCGATTGTGCTCGGTGTCATCGTCAAGGCGTTTTTCGGCAAGCAGGCGGAGGCGAGTGCAAAAGCGCTGCCGCTCGTATCCACCATCGCGATTGTGCTGATCGTGGCGATCGTCGTCGCCCTGAACAAAGGCAAGATCGTCGAAACGGGCATGATGATTTTCGCAGTCGTCATCCTGCACAATGTGCTCGGCTACTTGCTCGGCTATTTCTTCGCCAAGCTGTTCGGGCTGAACCTGGCCAAGCGCAAAGCGGTCACGCTGGAAACAGGGATGCAAAACTCCGGTCTCGGCGCCGCGCTTGCAGCCGCTCACTTCAACCCGCTGGCAGCCGTGCCGAGCGCCATTTTCAGCGTCTGGCACAATCTGTCCGGGTCGGTGCTCGCTACGTACTTTGCGAAAAAAGAAGAATAGTACGTATGACAACCGATCGCTCGGGGTGGCATGATGATTTTTTGCCGATACAGACAACGTTCCTGTAACGAAACGGGCCCGATTTATGTCATAATGGGTACGTACTTCCGCTTTGCAGGACGTACCCAACACCTTTTGGGCTGACTTTGTAGCCGGGCCCGATTCGAAAGGACGTCAAGATGAAACGTTTTGCCAATTGTACAAACCATCCGATCATACTGGTAACGGCAGCGCTTCTTGCGCTGTCGGGGTGCAGCGGCTTGGCCGGGCCTGCTCCGCAGGAAAAAACGGCTCCGCCCGCGACAGCGCCGGAACAGACGAAGCAGAAGAGCGTAAAGCCAGAGGAGAGCAAGCCGGCGGATCAGCAGCCGGCACCTTCTGCAAAAACCGCGCCGCCGGCCGAGGCCAAGCCGGATGAGGCAAAGCAAACCGAAGCGCAACCGCCGAAAAAGCCGCCTGCCACAGCGGCCGCAGACACCGAGGCGATGCTTGCGGATATCGAGGTAGTCGCCGAGCCAGCGAGCATGGCCGTTCTCGTCAACAAGCAGCGCAAGCTCCCGGAAAACTACACGCCAACCGACCTCGTTTTCCCGAATGTGCCTTACCTGCTCCCGAAAAAGAGCGAGAAGCGGAAGCTGCGCAAAGAGGCAGCAGCGGCACTGGAAGCGTTGTTTGCTGCGGCGAAAGCAGACGGAGTCTCGCTTGCGGGCGTATCCGCCTACCGCTCCCACACCTATCAAAAAGCGCTGTTCAACCGCTACGTGCAAAAAGACGGAGTAGAAAAGGCGCGCACGTACAGCGCCGTGCCTGGCACGAGCGAGCATGAGACGGGACTTGCGATCGACGTCTCCGGCATCGACGGCAAATGCGCCGCGACGAGCTGCTTTGCGGACACAAAAGAAGCGAAGTGGCTTGCCGAGCACGCTCAGGAATACGGCTTTATCATCCGCTACCCGGAAGGCAAAGAGGCGATTACCGGCTACATGTACGAACCGTGGCATTTGCGCTATGTCGGGACAGAAATCGCCAAGGAAATCAAAGCGCAAGGCATCACCCTGGAAGAGTATTTGGGCGTGGTTCCAGCTTCCGCAAGCGAATAGCGATCATCCGCAAAACGCGACGCCGATTTTTCGCCCGATGAAAAATCGGCGTTTTTCCTGCCCGGCTGCTGTTCGCGCAATCTGCCATTGAGAAACGGATTTCTATGCTATAATGATCTCGGGTGAAGATAATGAGCGAAAAATCAATCAGAGAACGAATCATCGAAACATCCATGCGCCTGTTCGAAGCACATGGCTACCACCGGGTGACCGTCGACCAAATCGTCAAGGAAAGCGGAACCTCGAAGGGAGGATTTTATCACAACTTCAAATCCAAGGATGAACTCCTCTACATCATTCACGACCAATTCATTACGTACGTTCTGGAAAAGGCAGAGGAAGCTTACGAGAAATGGGATACGCCGACGGAACGCCTGCAGGCGATCGTAAAATCGTTTGTCATGATGATTGATCTGTACCGCTCACAGGTAACGATTTTTTATCAGGAAAGCCTCTTTTTGACCCCGGAATATTTTACGGATATTGAAACGAAGCGGGATCGCTACAAAAAGATCATGTTTACGGTCATCTCGGACGGGATTCAGTCAGGCGAATTTCGGCCGGAGCTGCCTGTGCCGATCGTCTCCATGGCGATTTTCGGCATGGTCAACTGGATTTACAAATGGTATCAAAAAACAGGGACGTACTCGATCGAGCAGATTGCGGACATTTACGCCGACATGGTGCTGCATTCCGTTTTGAAGCCCGAGGCGATGGAAAATCCGGCGTTCAACCGTTTTTTCCTGACGTCTGGCGACACGCCGTTCAAGTCGTTTTAAAGCAGGAGGGATCAGGCGGCTACTCGCCGTTTGCTGGCAAGAGAGCAGGGGCATAGTCGCTTCACGGTCCGCTTAAAAATGTATCGCGCAGACTGACTGGTTGGTCTGTACTATTATTCAGATATTTGCTATAATCAGCAAAAGACCAACTGGTCGGTCCAGTAGACACTCCACAGACCAACCAGTCGGTTCGTAAAAGACAGACTCGGAACACGGGAGGAATAAGTGTGCTGACGATCTATGAATTGAGAGAACTTGTAAAGCTGTTGGAGCAGACGGACATAGAATCGCTCGAAGTAAAAGACGAGGAATCCCGCCTGCGCATCAAACGACGCACGAATGAGACTGCGACAGCCGACAAAGCGGCCTACGTGCAAAAGACGGAGCCTGGCAAAAAAGCGGCTGCGGTCGTTGCCTTGCCACAACCTGAAAAAGCGCCTGTCCAGCAACCGAAGCCGCAACCTGTGGCTGTAGCTGTAGCAGAAAAAGTCGCTCCGGCCGCAGTCGCTGAACAGACGGAAAGTTTGCACAAAATTACCTCCCCGATGGTCGGGACCTTCTATGCCGCTCCGGCCGAGGATGCTCCGCCGTACGTTTCCGCGGGCGACCGCGTAGAGCCGTCAAGCATCGTTTGTATTGTCGAGGCCATGAAGCTGTTTAACGAGATTGAGGCAGAGGTAAAAGGGGAAATCGTTCAAGTACTGGTGGAAAATGGTCAGTTGGTTGAGCATGGTCAGCCGCTGTTTCTCGTAAAGCTTGCCTAGAAGGAAAGCGCGATTGAAGGGAGGTCTGGACAAGTGAACAAAGACACGCTGTTTACGCAATTTCCCGTGCCGACGTACGAGCAGTGGCGGGAAGCCGCAGAAAAATCGTTGAAGGGCGCGTCATTCGATGCCAAACTGTTGACCAAGACGTATGAAGGAATCGTCCGCCAGCCGATCTACCGGACGGAAGATGTCGCAACATTGCCACAGCTAGACGTGGAGCCGGGCCAGGCGCCATTTGTCAGGGGAACGAAAAGTCCGTACGGAGGCGGCGCACAGCGCTGGGAGGTCTGCCAGGAGATGACGGCCTCGGACGCCAAGTCGTTTAACGAAACGGCCCTCGCGGATTTGGCTCGCGGACAAACGATGCTGCACCTCGTCCTCGACCGGGCGGCACGGGCAGGACTGGACCCGGATGAAGCGCTGCCGGAGGACATCGGAGCAGGAGGCGTCTCGCTTTTTTCCGTGGAGGATTTGGCTGAGGCGCTGCGTGGACTGAACCTGGAGGAACTGCCGATTTTCATCCCATCCGGGCCGCTCGGCTTGCCAGTGTTTGCCCTCGTGTTGGCTCATCTGGAAGCGAGCGGGTGCAAAGCCGGAGAACTGCGCGGCTGCATCGGCCAAGACCCGGTGGCAGCGCTGCTCGCAGATGGCGAGCTTCCGTACTCGCTGGACACGGCGTTTGCCGCCATGGCGAAAATGACGCGCTGGGCGAGCGAGCATGCGCCGCAGCTCAAAACGATTCTCGTCCAAGGCAACGCCTACTACGAAAGCGGCGGTCATGCGGTTGCCGAGCTTGCGTTTTCGCTGGCGACGGGCGTCGACTACATCCAGGCCATGCTGGAGCGCGGGCTGTCGATTGAGGAAGCGGCGGGCCGGATGCAGTTTTCTTTTTCTATCGGCTCTGACGTGTTTATGGAAATCGCGAAGCTGCGGGCCGCGAAAATGCTCTGGGCGAACATCGTCGCTTCTTATGGAGGCTCGGCCGAGGCGCAAAAGATGAAGATTCACGCGCGGACGGCCGCCTGGACGAAAACGGTGTACGATCCGTACGTCAACATGCTGCGCGCGACGACGGAAGCGTTTTCGGCGATTGTCGGCGGGGTAGACAGCCTGCACGTGTCGGCGTTCGACGAAGCGATCCGCCCGGCAAACGAATTTTCCCGGCGCATTGCCCGCAACACGCAAATCATTTTGGAGCAGGAGGCGCACTTGGCGAAGGTGGCAGACCCTGCCGGCGGCTCGTGGTACGTGGAATGGCTCACCGATGAGCTGGCGAAAAAAGCGTGGGAGCTGTTTTTGCAGGTAGAGGAAAAGGGCGGCATGCTTCGGGCGCTGGCGGAAGGCTTCCCGCAAAGCGTGATTGCAGAGAGCGCCGCGCGCAAGGAAAAAGATATCGCCGAGCGCAAAAGCCGCATCGTCGGCACGAATATGTATCCGAATCCGTCCGAGCAGCCGTTGCCGCAACAGGCGGCACCTGCCCTGCATGAACAGCGCATCGCCGCACTGCACGCTCATCGGGCGAGAACAGCGCCGTCTGCGTTTTCCGAACGGCTGGCAAAGCTCGCGCACGACGCAGAAGAGTGGGTCGGCCATGCGGTACAGGCCGCGCTCGCCGGAGCGACCATAGGCGATCTCGCCAAAGCGTTGACCCGCTCCGGGCAAACAGCGACCGTCATTGCCCCGCTGCGCACGCACCGCGCGGCCGAGGCGTTTGAAGCGCTCCGCAAACAGGCGGACGACTATACGCACAGGACCGGGCAGCGCCCGAGCGTCTTTCTCGCGGCAGTCGGCCCTGTGGCGAAGCATAAGGCGAGGGCGGATTTTGCCGCCGAGTTTTTTGCCGTCGGAGGCTTTGCGGTTTTGCGCCCGCAAGCATACGGCACTGCCGCAGAGGCCAAGGAAGCGGCGCTCGCCTCCGGAGCCAAAATTACCGTCATCTGCTCCGACGATGCGAGCTATCCCGAACTGGTGCCGCCGCTCGCCCAGGCGCTCAAGCAGGAAGCTGCCGACATGACCGTGCTGCTTGCCGGCTTGCCTGACGCCGAGCAGTTGGCCGCGTACAAGGCGGCTGGCGTAGATGACTGCATCCATTTGCGCTCCAATTGCTATCAGATGCTGCGAGAACTTCAGGAGCGGACAGGAGTGAGCTCACGATGAACAGACCTGATTTTTCCAAAGTGCCGTATCGTGGCAGCCGGGACATTTCCGATCTGTTTCCAAACCATGTGGCATCCGCCGAAGCGAAAAAGCTTCTGGATGAGCAGATTTGGCAGACGCTGGAGCAAATTCCCGTCAAGCCTCTCTATACAAAAGAAGACGTGCAAGGCATGACGCATCTCGGCTACATGCCGGGCTTGCCGCCGTATTTTCGCGGGCCGTATCCGACGATGTACGTGACGCAGCCGTGGACGGTGCGCCAGTATGCCGGCTTTTCCACGGCGGAGGAGAGCAACGCCTTCTATCGCCGCAATTTGGCGGCCGGACAAAAAGGGCTGTCGATTGCCTTTGACCTCGCGACGCATCGCGGCTACGATTCCGACCACCCGCGGGTCGTCGGCGACGTCGGGAAGGCCGGGGTGGCGGTAGACTCGATTCTCGACATGAAAATTTTGTTCGACGGCATTCCGCTGGACAAAATGTCTGTCTCGATGACGATGAACGGAGCGGTGCTGCCGATCATGGCGTTTTACATCGTGGCGGCAGAAGAGCAGGGCGTCTCGCAGGACCAGTTGACCGGAACGATCCAAAACGACATTTTGAAGGAATACATGGTGCGCAATACGTACATTTATCCGCCGGAAGCGTCGATGAAGATCATTTCCGATATTTTCGCCTACACCTCGAAGCACATGCCGAAATTCAACAGCATCAGTATTTCCGGCTACCACCTGCAGGAAGCGGGCGCGACGGCGGACATCGAGCTGGCGTACACGCTGGCAGACGGGCTGGAGTACGTGCGCACAGGGCTTGCCGCAGGGATCGACATCGACGCATTCGCGCCGCGCCTGTCGTTTTTCTGGGCGATCGGCATGAACTACTTCATGGAAGTCGCGAAAATGCGGGCAGCCCGCCTGATCTGGGCGAGCCTCATCAAGCAGTTCAACCCGAAAAACGAAAAGTCGATGGCGCTGCGAACCCACTCGCAGACGTCCGGCTGGAGCCTGACGGAGCAAGACCCGTACAACAACGTCGTGCGGACGTGCATCGAAGCGATGGCGGCGGCGCTCGGGCATACCCAGTCGCTGCATACGAACGCGCTCGACGAGGCAATCGCGCTGCCGACCGACTTTTCTGCCCGGATTGCGCGCAACACACAGCTTTTTTTGCAGGACGAGACGCAGATTACGAAGGTCGTCGATCCGTGGGCTGGCTCGTACTACGTCGAGTCGCTGACGGCGCAGCTCGTGGAAAAAGCGTGGGCGCACATCGAAGAGATCGAAGCGCTGGGCGGCATGGCCAAGGCGATTGAGACCGGCCTGCCGAAAATGAAGATCGAGGAAGCGGCCGCAAGACGCCAGGCGCACATCGACTCGGCGAAGGAAGCGATCATCGGCGTAAACAAATACCGGCTGGACAAGGAAGACCCGCTGGAAATTCTCGAAGTCGACAATACGGCGGTGCGCGAGGCGCAAATCCGGCGGTTGCAGGAGCTGCGCCAAAACCGCGACGAGGCGAGAGTGCAGGCGGCTCTGGCGGCGATTACGGAGTGCGCGCGCACAGGCGAAGGCAACCTGCTTGCGCTGGCGATCGAAGCGGCGCGGGCACGGGCTTCGCTCGGGGAAATATCCGACGCCTACGAAAAAGTGGTCGGCCGCCACAAAGCGGTCATTCGCTCGATCAGCGGCGTCTACAGCTCGGAATACGCGGATGCGGAAGAAGTGGCAGCCGTGCGCAAGATGGCGGACGAGTTCGAGCAGTGGGAAGGCCGACGCCCGCGCATCATGATCGCCAAAATGGGCCAGGACGGGCACGACCGAGGCGCCAAAGTGATCGCGACTGCTTTTGCCGACCTCGGCTTTGACGTCGACATCGGGCCGCTGTTCCAGACACCGGAGGAAACAGCCAAGCAAGCGGTGGAAAACGACGTGCATGTCATCGGCTTCAGCTCGCTGGCCGCAGGGCACAAGACGCTGCTGCCGCAACTCGTCGAGGAGCTGAAAAAGCTCGGGCGCGAGGATATCGTCGTCGTCATCGGCGGGGTCATTCCGCCGCAAGATTACGCGTTTTTGCGCGAGCACGGCGCTGCTGCTATCTTCGGTCCGGGTACGGTGATTCCGGTAGCGGCCCAGCACGTTTTGCAAGAGATCGTCCAACGTCTGGAGGCTGCTGGCCTATGAGCGCAGGTGGAGACGGCAAGGCTTCGCTGAACTTTTCCTCCAAAGTCCGCCTCCCGCGCCTCTCCGTCGAGCAGTACGTAAAGGGCGTGCGCGAAAACAACCGGACCGTGCTCGCGCAGGCGATTACGCTTGTCGAGAGCAACTCCGCCGCCCATATGGAGATGGCTCAGGAGGTGATCCGCCAGCTTTTGCCGCACACGGGAAATTCGATTCGCATCGGCGTGTCCGGCGTGCCGGGAGCGGGCAAGAGTACGTTTATCGAAGCATTTGGCACGATGCTGTGCGAAAAAGGCCACCGGGTCGCCGTGCTCGCGGTCGATCCGAGCAGCACGGTGACGCGCGGCAGCATTCTCGGGGACAAGACGCGGATGGAGCTGTTGTCGCGCAATCCGCAGGCGTTCATCCGGCCGTCCGCGACGGGCGGGACGCTTGGCGGCGTCAACCGCAAGACGCGGGAGACGATGCTGATTTGCGAAGCGGCAGGTTACGACGTGATTCTGGTCGAGACGGTCGGTGTCGGGCAAAGCGAGACGACGGTCAGGTCGATGGTCGATTTCTTTTTGCTGCTGATGCTGACGGGAGCGGGCGACGAGCTGCAAGGCATCAAAAAAGGCATCATGGAAATTGCCGATGCGCTGTTGATTCACAAGGCAGACGGGGAAAACCGCACCCGCGCGCTGATCGCCAAGGGCGAATACAACCGGGTGCTGCACTACTTGCAGCCTGCGACAACCGGCTGGGAGACGAAGGCGTACATGTGTTCGTCCGTGACTGGCGAAGGGATTCCCGAGATATGGGACGTCATCGGACAGTTCCGCGAGACGACCGTGAAGTCAGGCGGCTTCGAGGCCCGGCGCAAGGCGCAACTGCTCGACTGGATGCACAGCATGGCGCAGGACTATTTGCGCGCGACGTTTTTCGGCAATCCGCAGGTCGCGCAACTGCTGCCGGCGATTGAACAGGCTGTAGCCAGCGGAGAGCTGTCGCCGACGAGCGCCGTTCAGCAACTGGTGGCAGTCTACGAAAAAGCGATCATGAAATAGGGACAGGAAGAAGGTCGGACGATGAGCGATATGTACGAAAAAATCGACGAATTGATGGAACGCAAATTCAAAATCCAGTTGGGCGGCGGCGATGCGCGCATTGATGCCCAGCACAACCGCGGCAAGCTGACCGCCCGCGAGCGGATCGAGTTGCTGCTCGACCCGGACACGTTCGTGGAGCTGAATCCGTTTGTCGAGCACCGGGCCACGCACTTTGGGCTGGACCAGATGGAAGCGCCCGGCGAAGGCGTCGTGACGGGCTACGGCAAAATCAACGGGCGCCCCGTCTACTTGTTCGCGCAAGATTTTACCGTGTTTGGCGGCGCGCTCGGAGAAATGCACGCGATGAAAATTGCCAAGGTGATGGATTTGGCGGCGAAAAACGGCGCTCCGTTCATCGGGCTGAACGACTCCGGCGGCGCGCGCATCCAGGAAGGCGTCAGCTCGCTTGACGGCTACGGCACGATTTTTTACCGCAATGCGATCTACTCCGGCGTCATCCCGCAAATCTCGGTCATTCTCGGCCCGTGCGCAGGCGGCGCCGTCTACTCTCCGGCGATTACCGACTTCGTGTTCATGGTGGAAAAGACAAGCCAGATGTTCATTACGGGCCCGAAAGTCATCGAAACGGTGACGGGCGAGAAAATTTCCGCGGAAGATTTGGGCGGCGCGCGGGTGCATTCTTCCGTCAGCGGCAACGCCCACTTCACGGCCGAGTCCGAGCAGGAGGTGCTCGAAAGCGTGCGCAGGCTGCTTGGCTTCCTGCCGCAAAACAACCGCGATCGCGCCCCTGTGGCGGAAGCGGAAGTCGGCAAGGACTGGCAGGAGGAACTGTTGGAGCTGGTGCCTGCCGAGAGCACAAAAGTGTACGATGTGCGCAAGGTGATCGAAAAAATCGTCGACTTTGGCGACTTCATGGAGGTGCAGCCGAACTTCGCCCGCAACATCGTCATCGGACTGGCCCGCATCGACGGACACAGCGTCGGGATCATCGCCAACCAGCCGAAGGTGATGGCTGGAGGACTCGACATTCATTCCTCCGACAAGCTGGCGCGGTTCATCCGCTTCTGCGATTGCTTCAACATCCCGCTCTTGACCTTCGAGGACGTCTCCGGCTTTTTCCCGGGGATCAACCAGGAGCACGGGGGAATCATCCGCCACGGCGCGAAAATTTTGTACGCCTACTCGGAAGCGACCGTGCCGAAGATCACCGTCATTTTGCGCAAGGCATACGGCGGAGCTTACGTGGCGCTCAACTCCAAGTCGATTGGCGCCGATATCGTCTACGCCTGGCCGAATGCGGAAATCGCCGTGATGGGACCGGAAGGCGCAGCCAATGTCATTTTTGCCAAGGAGATCGAGAGCAGCGAAAACCCGGCGGCGACGCGTGCGGAAAAAATCGCGCTCTACCGCGAGAAGTTCGCCAATCCGTACGTCGCAGCCAGCCTGGGCATGGTCGACGATGTGATCGACCCGCGCGAGACGCGCCTGAAGGTCGCTCAAGCGTTGGAGATGCTCCGAAACAAGCAGGAAGACCGTCCATATAAGAAGCATGGGAACATCCCATTGTAAGAGGGGAGCGTCTTGGAATGAAGCTGCATGAACTGCGTGAATTTATCAAGCTGGTGAACCAGTCCTCGATCGAGGAGCTGGAATGGCAAAAGGGCAAGACCCGGATCGTCATCAAAAAAAGCGAGCCTGTCACTGTAGCGGCAGGCGTGCTCCCTGAGCAAGCAAGCGAAGTCGAGCAAGGCTACCAGGAAGCAGCGGCCACGGCTGAGGCAGAGCCTGTCGCCACCGTCGCCGAAGAAAAAGTGCCAGAGGAAGCGACACAGCTTGTCCTGTCCACATCCGTCGGCATCTTTTACGCGCAAGTGACCGTCGGCCAGGCGATCAAGGCGCAGGAGGTAGTCGGACGCTGCACCGTGGACGCGCTGCAACTGTCGTCCGACATTGTGTCGCCGGTGGCCGGGATCGTGACGGAAGTGCTTGTACCGGACGGTCAGCTCGTCGATTACGGCAGGGCGTTACTGGTCGTCAAACCACAGTAAGAAGGAGCGTTCCTATGTTCACGAAAGTATTGATTGCCAATCGCGGCGAAATCGCCGTGCGCATTATTCGGGCGTGCCAGGAGCTGGGAATCGCCACAGTCGCCGTCTACTCGGAAGCAGACCGCGAAGCGCTGCACGTCGAGCTGGCAGACGAAGCGTATTGCATCGGCCCGAAGGAATCGAAGGACAGCTACTTGAACATGGCCCGGATCATGACGGTTGCCTTGCTCACAGGCGTGGATGCGATTCATCCCGGCTACGGCTTTTTGGCGGAAAACGCTTCGTTTGCCCAACTGTGCCAGGATTGTTCGATTACGTTCATCGGCCCTGATCCCGACGCGATCACGAAAATGGGAGACAAAGCTGTCGCCAAAGCGACGATGAGTGCGGCGAATGTGCCGCTCGTCCCAGGCACGGACGGGCTGATCGACGACATCGACGAAGCGCTGCAGGTGGCTGAGAAAATCGGCTATCCCGTGATCGTCAAGGCGACGGCGGGCGGAGGCGGCAGAGGCATGCGCGTCGCCTTTGACGCCGAGGAGCTGGAAAAAGCGATTCGCCAGGCGCAAAAAGAGGCGGAGACGGCTTTTGGCAACGCGGGCGTGTACCTGGAGAAATACGTCGAGGAGCCGCGCCATGTGGAGATTCAGGTGATGGGCGACAAGCACGGCAACGTCGTTCACCTGGGCGAGCGGGACTGCTCGATCCAGCGCCGACACCAGAAGCTGGTGGAGGAAGCGCCATCGCCTGCGCTCGATCCGGAGCTGCGCGAGCGGATGGGGCAAGCGGCTGTCGCGGCCGCGAAGGCGGTTTCGTACCACGGAGCAGGCACCGTCGAATTTTTGCTCGATCGGCACGGACAGTTTTACTTCATGGAAATGAACACGCGCATCCAGGTCGAGCATCCGGTCACGGAAATGATTACGGGCATCGACCTCATCAAAGAGCAGATTTCGGTCGCGGCGGGCAATCCGCTGTCCTTTTCCCAGGAAGACGTCAAAATCAACGGCTGGGCGATCGAGTGCCGGATCAATGCGGAAAACCCAGCGAAAAATTTCATGCCGTCGCCAGGAAAGGTCCGCAACTACTTGCCGCCGGGAGGCTACGGCGTGCGCGTCGACAGCGCCGTTTACCCGGGCTACGAGATTTCGCCGTTTTACGATTCCATGGTCGCCAAGCTGATCGTGTGGGGCACAAGCCGCGAAGAAGCGCTTGCTCGCATGAAGCGGGCCTTGCGCGAGTTCGTGATCGAAGGCGTGCACACGACCATTCCGTTTCACGAAAAGCTGCTGGAGCATCCTGATTTTGTCTCGGGCCATTTCGCGACCAACTTTTTGGAGAAAAATCCGCTGGAGCTGAAGGAAACCGAAGCCGCAAGCGGCGGCAAATGACGAAAGCGCTCGGGTTCGGTTCGCCAGGCGGGCAAGGGGCAGAAGCTCTGCGCGCAGCCTGGCGACACCGGGACATTTGCTCGTGGAGCGAGCGTGCCGGATAGTTGATAGAAGCAGCGCGGTATGGTAAGATAGTTGTACTTTGATGACTGGAGTTGAAGCCGATGAAGTAAGCTTTCTTGCTCAAAAAAGGAAAACAAGTGCGTTTTTTTCGCATGCTTATTTCCTTCTATGCAAGAAAGTTACTACATCTGTTCACTCAAGCGATATATCCAAATCCGGCTCCTGGGTGGAGTAGGTTTTGTTATACGTATTTGAGCTGCAAGAGAGTAACTTTCTTGCAGCTCTTCTATTTTTATCCAGGGGGATGAGGTTATGTCGACCATCAAAGTGACGAATCTGACTTTTGCCTATGACGGCAGTTTCGATAACATTTTTGAAAACGTGAGCTTCCAGATTGATACCGATTGGAAGCTCGGCTTTACCGGAAGGAACGGCAGAGGGAAGACGACATTTCTGAACCTGCTGCTCGGCCGCTATGAATACAGCGGCACGATCTCGGCGCAGGTGCAGTTCGAATATTTTCCGTATCCAATCGAAAACAAGGAGCGAATCACCGCAGAGATCATCCAGGAGATGATTCCCGATTACATGCACTGGGAGCTTCTGCGCGAGTTTTCCTTTTTGCAGATGGACGAGGAAGTGTTGGAGCGGCCGTTTGCGACGTTGTCCAACGGCGAGCAGACGAAGGTGCTTCTTGCGGCCTTGTTTTTGAAAGAAAACAGCTTTTTGCTGATTGATGAGCCGACGAACCATCTGGACATGGGCGCCAGAAAGCTCGTCAGCGACTACCTCCAGACGAAAAGCGGCTTTATTCTCGTCTCTCACGACAGAGCTTTTCTCGACAACTGCGTCGACCACATCCTGTCTATCAACAAGACGAACATTGAGATTCAAAAAGGCAATTTTTCGACGTGGTGGGAGAACAAAGAGCGGCAGGACAACTATGAGCTGGCCGAAAACGAGCGGCTGAAAAAGGACATCAGACGGCTGTCCGAGTCCGCGAAGCGCACCAGCAACTGGTCGCACGAAGTGGAAAAAACGAAAAACGGCACGAGAAATTCCGGCTCCAAGGTAGACAAAGGGTACGTCGGCCACAAGGCAGCGAAAATGATGAAGCGCGCAAAATCGCTGGAGCAGCGTCAGCATGCGGCCATCGAGGAAAAGTCCAAGCTGCTGAAAAACGTGGAGCAAGGCGATACGTTAAAAATCGCTCCGCTTGCTTACCATAAAGATCGCCTGGTCGAGCTTGTGGACGTTGCGATTTTTTACGGAGACAAACAGGTCACGAGCGGCATCCGCTTTTCGGTTTCGCAAGGGGAGCGAATCGCGCTGTCGGGGAAAAACGGCTCGGGCAAATCGAGCATCCTCAAGCTGATTTGCGGCGAGGACGTGCGCTACACGGGAACATTCCGCAAAGGAAGCCAACTGAAAATTTCCTACGTCTCCCAGGATACATCGCACTTGCAGGGCAATTTGACGGATTACGCCAGAAGCAACGGGCTGGACGAAAGCTTGTTCAAAGCGATCCTTCGCAAGCTCGATTTTTCCCGCGTGCAATTTGAAAAGGATATGGCCGCTTTCAGCGGGGGACAGAAGAAAAAGGTGCTGATCGCGAAAAGCTTGTGCGAGCGGGCGCATCTGTACGTATGGGATGAGCCGCTGAACTTTATCGACGTCATTTCGCGCATGCAGATCGAGGAGCTGCTTTTGGAGCACGCGCCGACGATTTTGTTTGTGGAGCATGACAGCGAGTTTTGCAAAAATATCGCGACAAAGGTTATCGAGTTGTAGCAGGAAGGCTGGTTTGGCAGGGCGATGCGAGAGGGCGCCGCCACTTGTTCTTGTCCTGTTTTGCACCGCCTGGACATACGGTGTAAGGAGGGACATATACGTAGAGGTGGTATCATGAGCGCCGTTTTCCAGATTTTTGCGTTCGTCATTATCGCGTACGTCTGGTTTGCCTGGCTGGTCTGGCGAAGAAGAGGGCACATACAGCCGATGCACGGGATGGTAGGCGCCATGGCGATCGGGATGCTGGTTGGGCTGATCGCTGGTCTGTTGTTTGGGCTCGTATTCCAAGGGAGCCTTTCTCGTTCCACGCTGTGGGGGATGTCGTCAGGCGCTACGGCAGGCTTTTTGGTGGGCGTGCCCTTGTCGACGCTGACCGTGGTGGAAGGCACGCTATCCGGCCTGATGGCGGGCATGATGGGGGCTATGCTTGGTGAAATGATAACGCTGGAGCAGGCGGAGCCGCTTTTGTTTTTTCTGGTGATGCTGTACACGGCATGTCTTTTGCTGATGGAGAGGTGGCATCTGCCTGAACAGAAGAAGGCGGAGCCGTCCGCAACGTTGCTTGCGCTACGGCATCCCGTCGTCGGGGCTTTGCTGTTGCTCGCTGTGTTTGTCTGGTTTCAGGCGATGAGCTTCGCGCTCCCCGAGTCAGGCGAGCGCCCAGCCAATCCGATGCATCATGAACAACGACAGAAGTGACCGACAGGAAGAACAGGAGGAAGGTATGGCGTTAAGCAAAAAAGGCACACGGAAAATTACCGTGGGGCAAACGGAATACCGCTGGGTGGTCAGCCCCGCTGCCGACGGGCTGATCGTCGTCACGATTCAGCATGCGGAAGGAACCGGGCAGTTGATCCGCGTCTATGCCAAAGCGGATGTGCATGACGCGAGGTCGGCGGGTGCGAGCGGCTCAGCGCCAACGCGCGAGCGCCGGGCAATCAAGCCATCTGAGGTGGAGGCGATCATCACGGAAGCGGTGGCGCAAGGGTGGGTCCCGGAAAAAAGCGGGGCCCCGCTCGGCTTTGACTGGAAGGGGAGTACGCTACTCAAGCGAGGCAGGTAGAGGGGGCATACGCCTTGTCGGGTAAAAAATAAAAGGGCAGTGGTCGGTCAGGAGCAACGAGCAGTATGCCGCAAGCATACGTGCAGCACGCTCCAGGCGGGCCGCTGCCTTTTTGGATCGGTTACAATTTGGTAAGCATCGTTGTTTTGCGAAGGAGGGGCTTGGGCAATGTGGTATAGCTATGCGGTTTGGCGATGCAGGTTGGCAATGCGGTTTGATTATGTATAGTCTAGCAATACGGTGTGACAATGTGGTCTGGCAATACGGTTTAGCCATATGGCCGGGCTATATGGTTCAACAATACATTAGCCATTTCCTCAGACAAACAAACCGCCGCTTTCCAATCTCCACTTTTCCTCGCCATATTTGTTTACCATAATAACATTCTGTCAACCACCTATAATCCCTCAAGCATCTCCGCCAAGCTTTCCCCATGCTCAGCCAGCCAGATCATTTCTTTCGCGAAGCGGGCTGGAGGCACGCTGTGCTCGTCCATCCGCGCCGTAATCCACCAGGTGCTTTCCATATACCAGAGCAGCGACAGGGCAGTTGCCAACCAGCCGTCCGCCGACGCAGGCCGTTCCTCCTTGTATCCGGCCATGAAAGCCGAGGCGAGGGCAGGATCGAACTGCTCGTCCAACGCGTACGATAGGACCGCCCGCGCAACATCAAGCGCCGGGTAGTCGTACTTCAATCGGTCAAAGTCGAGGATGGCCGCTACGCGCTCCGCACGAAACAAAATATTGTCCGCCCACAGATCGCGATGCGCCCACCCGCAGGGCAAAGCGGTGAACCGTTCCAGGTCCACTCTCTCGGTCGCGCGGATTTGCCATTCGATCTTGTCGAGAAGCTGCGGCTTTCCGGCTGCTTTCGCCTGGTCATAGACCGAGTGCCAATGAGCCAGCCGCTCTTCGCGGCGTGGGGGCGTAAACTGCGGGGATTTTTGCGTTCCAGCCGTTCCGTCGTTTAGCAGCCGGTGCATGGTTCCCGTCGCCCGGCCCAGCTCGTACATTTGCGCTGCATTTGCTATTCCCGGCGGAACGAGGGTGCCTGGGCAAAATTCCATGACCAGAAACCGTTCTTTGCCAGCCGATTCCAACAAAAACTGTCCGGCGTGCGCCAGCAGCTTCGGGCAAGGGAGGCCCGCCGCATGCAATCTCGCTTGCTGGGAAAAAGCGAGAGCCAGGTCCGCCGAATGGTACAAGGCAAATCTGTCTTTGTTGTACTGCTTTAGCAAAAAGCTCCCATCTTCCGTGCTGATCTTCCATTTCAAATTGAGCCACCCCCGGTTGATGGGAGTGGCTTTGCTGATCGTCAGGCCGAAGAATTGCGCTACCGCCTCCGTCAAGTCAGCGAGAATCATTTCCTCGGTTGCAAGTGCGTTGCTTTTCACGTAACAGCCCCCTGTTCCAGCGTTCTGAATACTAGAGCGTGTCTGAAAACTCTTACTGAGTCAATTTAAAAATAGAGGCAATGTGTACAAACGCTAGGAATGATTTTGCCAATTTATCGTAGCGGGTGGCTATACGACGAAAATGCTTGATTTTATTGAAAAAGCACTCCACCAAGTGGCGTTCTTTGTAGCGATACCAATCCACATCCCAAGGTTCTTTACAGTTTGCTTTAGGAGGGATGGTAAAGGATGCTTCGCGTGATGTAATCCAGTTCCGAATTGCTTCTGAGCCATAGGCTTTATCGCCAAGAATATGACTACCAGCAATATCTAATTCTTGAAGTAAATCAATGGCGGGGACGCTATCATAGACCTGACAACCCGTCAGGAGAAAAGCGAGAGGATTACCTAAGCCATCAACGACGGTATGAAGCTTGGTTGTCTTGCCCCCACGGCTGACGCCGATATGCTGATTTACTTCGTGGCCGGGGGCGTTTTTTTAGCACCCGCACTATGTTGATGAGCTTTTATCGATGTAGAGTCGATGCTCAAGTTTTCAAAATCGGGTTCAACCTGGAGGGATTGAAAGATTGCTACAAGTAATCCTGTATCTCTCCATTGGCAAAAGTGACTATAAACTGTTTTCCATGAACCATAGAGTTCTTCGGGTAGATCGCGCCAAGCTGCACCGCTTCGTGCAATCCAAAGAATTGCGTTAAACATCGTCCGATTGCTTAATTTAGACGGTCTTCCTGTTCTGTATCGTGGAAACATATCTTTTATTTGATTCCACTGCTCATCACTTATTTCATACCGTCGTTGTATCATCCTCAGTGCTCCAATTCGTTTTTCTCATAGGATACCATATTTTTCTTTAGTTTTCAGATACGCTCTAGAGACGTTGGCAAGCTCTCGCCACTTTTTTCTCGCCGATCCGCTCTGCGGCATTTGCGGTCGTCTGGACGAGGACACGTCAGAGCGGGCGACGTTTGCCTGGAAGCCGAGTCCGAAGCGGCATCCGGACAGCTACCGCGTGAAGTCGATGGCGGAGTTGCAGCCCGCGCTGCGCACGGAATACGTGGATGCGCGGACAGGCTTTTTAAACGGGAAAATGCGCGATCTCGTCTCGGTTTACTCGGATGTGAGCGTCAATCTGCCGCTGTTTCCCCACGACGAAGCGACAGCGGGGCGGTCCAATTCCTATGCCGACAGCGAGTGGACGGCGATTCTGGAAGGGCTGGAGCGCTACTGCGGCTTGACGCCGCGCGGCAAAAAAACGGTCGTCTACGACTGCTACGCGAATCTGGCGGAGCACGCGCTCGACCCTGTGACATGCGGCGTTCATTCCCGGGAGCAGTACGCTATGCCCGGCTTTCCTTTTCAGCCGTTCGACCCGAAACGACCGATGAACTGGGTATGGGGCTATTCCTGCATGAAGGAGCGGCCGATCCTCGTTCCCGAGCGGATGGCTTACTACAGTCTCGGCTACGGAGACGGATTCGTCTTCGAGACGTCCAATGGCTGTGCGATCGGGGGAAGCCTGGAGGAAGCGATTTTTTACGGCATGTTGGAAGTGGTGGAGCGCGATGCTTTTTTGCTCACCTGGTATGCCCGGCTGCCGCTGCCGAGGCTCGATCCGGCGACGTCCGGCGACCGGGAGCTGGACTTGATGCTCGCGCGGCTTGAGTCCGTCACCGACTACGACCTGCACTTGTTCAACGCGACGCTGGAAAACGGCATTCCGAGCGTGTGGATGATCGCGAAAAACCGCAAACAGACAGGGCTGAATCTCGTCTGCGCAGGCGGCGCCCATCCCGATCCGATCCGGGCAGTCAAAAGCGGGCTGCACGAGACGGCAGCGATGCTGAACAATTTGCACGACAAGTTTGAAGCGAACCGCGACCGCTATGTGCGCATGTACCACGACGCCTCGCTCGTGAAAAAAATGGACGATCACGCCATGCTCTACGGCTTGCCGGAGGCGGAAGAACGCCTCGGCTTTTTGCTCGAAAATAACGGGCCGCAGCAGTCGTTTGCCGAGGTGTTTGCGCAGCCGGGCAGGCACGCGGATCTGACAGACGACTTAAAGGAGCTGTTGGCTGTATTTCGCCGCTTGCAGCTCGACGTGATCGTCGTGGAGCAGACGACGCCAGAGGTGAGCCGCATCGGGCTGTCCTGCGTGCGCGTCCTGATTCCGGGGATGCTACCGATGACGTTTGGTCACCATTTGACGCGGCTGACCAATCTGGAGCGCGTCTTGCACGTTCCGGTCACGCTCGGCTACGCCAAACAGCCGCTCACGTACGCCCAACTGAATCCGCATCCGCACCCGTTTCCGTAAAAGCAACGACCAAAGGGGGAGAGTGTGAGGAAATGAGCCTTGAGCGTTTCGTGCACGACCTGCATTTTGCCACCGAAAAAGTCAGGCCGCCCGATCTGGAAGTGAACTGGGACGACGCTCCGCTGCCCTACAAGCTGTATAGCGGCTTGCCGGCTGTGTCGTTGCCTGCGGAGGTGGCATTGTCACTGGCGGAGGAAAAGGTAGAGGGCGAACCGTCGCTCGCCCAGCTCGGCAGCCTGCTCTACTATATGTACGGACTGGCAAAAGTCAGCCAGACGGTATTTCCGCAAGAGGCCGCGGAGGAGGGGCTGTTTCCCGTGCAGTCTTACCGCAGGGCGATTCCTTCCGGCGGGGCGTTGTATCCGAACGAAGTCTACCTGTACGGAAAGCTCTCGTACATGGCCCAGGGCGTCTATCATTACGATGTGGCGCATCATCGGCTCGTGCTGCTTCGCGAAGGCGACTTCGATGCATACGTAAGCCAGTCGCTCGGCCAGCGCTGCGCGCTTCACCATTGCTTTGGCGCGCTGTTTGTCTCCGCTTACTTTTGGAAAAACGCCTTTAAATACGACCTGTTTTCATACCGGCTGCAAGGGCTGGACACGGGAGTGCTGCTCGGGCAATGGTTGGCTTTGGCCGAGGGTTGCGGCATCGAAACAGGGGTGCACTATTTGTTTTTGGATCGCGCAATCAACCACCTGCTCGGCTTGTCCGGAAACGAAGAGAGCGTGTACGCGATCATGCCGCTTGCAGCGAAGCGACAGGAAGCGTGGCCGCTGCCCGCAGCGCCGGGGCTTTCCGCTGGAGCGAAATCCCGAGGGGAGACGACGGCTGAACAACTGCTCCGGCAGCTAGAACCTGTCACGCATCGGTATCATATCGGCTCGCAGAGGCAAAAAGACTACCCGCTGCTGCGCAAAATGAATGAAGCGGCGATGTACGAGTCGACCGCTTCATTTGGAACTCCGCGAGCCGCCGCCGAGCAGCCAGTCGCGGACAGTGCAAAGAAGCGGCATGTTTTGCCGGACAGCTTGCCGCAGCGGTACGATTTCGCGGAGTTTTGCCGCCGCCGCACTTCGCCGGAGCTTGACTTTGTTTGGCGAAAAATCGCCCAGGAGCAGCTATCCGCTCTCTTGCAGGAGGCGTTCGGCGCTTTTCGCTACCGCCATGACCTCGGCGGCACAGACAGTGGGCTGCCCGCGCTCTGCGTCTGCATTCACCAGGTGGACGGCATCGAAAACGGGGCGTACCGCTACGAGCCAGACAGCCACAGTCTGCTGGCGAGACGGTACGGGGACCAGCGGCTGGAGCTGCAAGCGGGCATGACGCTCGACAATGTCAATCTGTTTCAGGTGCCGCTCTGCTTCCACGTAGCGGGGGAGCGAAACCAGTTGCGCGACAGATGGGGGGACAGAGGCTACAGGATTTTGCAGATGCAGGCGGGGATCGCGGTACACCGCTTGCTGCTTGGCGCTTTTTCCTGCGGGCTGGGAGGACATCCGCTGCTCGGGTACGATGTGGCGAAAAGCGACGGCATTTACGGGCTGGCAGATGAGCAGAAGACGTGCCTGATTCAGTTGCCCGTTGGCTCGTACAGGCCGCGAGTCCGCCTAGAGGGGAGCTTGCATGGGTAAAAAAAGAGAAGGCTGACGTGCGCCGGATGCACAGAAATCAGCCTTCTCTTCGTTATGGATGATTACCCTTGTTGCTTTTCCGCGCTTGGCGCAGGAGCAGATGCCTTGGCTGCTTTTGCCTGAAACATCCTCTCCAGCGGCAGCACTTTGCTGAGCAGGTTGTGAATATGTTTCGATTCCTTCGTCAGTACCGGGCCGAGAATGGCCAGAATCAGGACGTAGAGGGCGGTGAATGGCTGCAAAATTTCCAACAGTCCGCCTGCTTTCCCCATATTCGCAATCAGGATGGAAAATTCCCCGCGCGCCGTAATCGTCAGCCCGATGTTCGAGGAAGCGCGTGCCGACAAGCCTGCGCTGCGCCCGGCCAGAAGTCCGGCGGTGTAGTTTCCGATCAGCGTAATGGCGACAGCCGCCAGTGACAGCCAGACAGCTCCGCCGAGCTGAAGCGGGTCAATCGACAAGCCGAAGCTGAAGAAGAACATGGCGCCAAAAAAGTCGCGGAAAGGCAGAATCATGTGCTCAATTCTCTTCATATGGACCGTTTCTGCAAGGACCAGACCGACGAGCAAGGCGCCAATCGCCTCGGCTACGTGGATGGTTTCCGAGAAACCAGCTACGAGGAACAGGCCTGCAAAGACCGTCAACATGAAAAGTTCATTTGATTTGATATTGAGCGCACGGTTGAGCAATGGAACGAGCTTGCGCCCTACGATGATGAACAGAAGCATGTAGCCGAGTGCGATCAGCGCAGAAGTGAGGACGCCGACGACCGATGTGGCTCCGCTGAGCACGAGACCGGACATGATGGACAAGTAAACAGCGAGGAACAGGTCGTCAAACATAATCATGCCCAGAATCATTTCCGTTTCCGGGTTGGCTGTCCGTTTAAGATCCACCAGCACTTTTGCCACGATGGCTGTAGAGGAGATCGTCGTAATACCGGCGATAATGAGAATTTCTTTGAAAGGAACCCCGGCAAAGTACCCGAAGAGCAAGCCGAGCGTAAAGTTGATGCCTATATAGATAGTGCCGCCGATCGCGATAGAGCGTCCCGCTTTAATCAGACGGCCAACCGAAAATTCAAGCCCGACGTAAAACAAGAGGAACAAAACACCCATCCGACCCATGAAGTCAATGAGCGGTTCGCTTTCAATAAACCGAAAGTCGATCAGACCGATCGAAGCGGCGTGCGGCCCTACGGCCATGCCGATGAGGATGTAAAACGGAACGATGGAAAAGCGGAGTTTTTGCGAAATGAACCCTGCGATGGCAATCAAGCCAATGGCTAGACCAATTTCAAAGACGATGTGTTCCAAATCAAGCCCCCCCTGATATGAGTGTAGATTTTAACACCTTCACCTGCCCTCTCTCACCTGCCACAACCAGCGTCACGCCTGCAGTCAGAACGCACTCTGGTCCCGGACTCACTTTTTGCTTTTGATCCTTTTCAATAATGGCGATGATGGTAGCCCCGGTCTTTTGGCGAATGTCCAGTTCCCCGATCGACTTGCCGATGCAGGCTGACCCTGGCTCGATCTTGTACCATTCAATCACGAGCTGGTCGAGCGCCATCTCGATCGTTTCCAGCGCTTTCGGCTTGTAGGTCATCCCGCCGATGATGCCAGCCAACTGCCGCGATTCCTGGTCATCCAGCGTGACCATGGAGACGCTTTCGTCCCAGTCGTCTTTGTCAAAATGGTAAATTTCCCGTTGGCCGTCATCGTGGATAATGATAATCAGCTTGTCGCCGCTTCTTGTTTCCACCTGGTACTTTCGTCCGATTCCTGGCAAATCTGATTCCCTGATAGTGAACATGGAAACGCCTCCTAAAAAGTGGAATCCACCTGTTTTTCGACAAACAAATAATTGTTTGCTAATATCATCATATACTTAAATGATGCGAATAGTCTACATTTCGAAACAGTTTGCAAAAAATATGACACACTTTGTCTGGTTTCTGAATGGGCAGAAAAGTACAAAAAAAGACCGCCTCTGCGAGTAGTCCAGGTAAACGATCTTTAACTTGGGTTGAACACTATGATTGTCTTTTTTTTGATGTCTTCCAGCAGCTTGATGATTCGTTCGTTTTGCTCGACTTGCATGAGAATGTTCGCGTTGATTTTCCGCAGGGCGTCGTACAGGGCAGCCAAAGCAGCAACGGCAACGACGGCAACCAAAACCAGCATCGGCTCGCTCCTTTTACATTTTCTGCTAATCTATCTAATAGAAAGAATTGTACCATATTTACCAGATTTGGCGTGCGCAAGGCCCATAGCTTTGCACAGATTCTCCCGGGCAAATGCCGCTTTTCATTGAACTATGAACAAATCGTCTCTATACTTGAATCATAAGCATCGGTTGATATAAAAGAGGGGTAGTATGCAAAACTGGCTGACGCATTTCATTGAACAATACAGCTATCTGGGCATTTTTTTGATGATGGCGCTGGAAAACGTATTTCCACCGATTCCTTCTGAAGTGATCCTGACATTTGGCGGTTTTATGACCACACACTCGGCGTTGACCGTGCCGGGTGTCATTTTGTCGGCCACGTTCGGGTCCGTACTCGGCGCGATTTTGCTTTACGGGATCGGCTACTATTTGGACGTAGGAAAAATCGAGAAGGTCGTAGAGCGCTGGGGACATCTGCTGCGGGTCAAGCAGACAGACATCGAGAGAGCGCATGCCTGGTTTGACAAATACGGCTACTGGACGATTTTGTTTTGCCGGATGATTCCGTTGGTGCGCAGTCTCATTTCCATTCCGGCGGGGATGACCCGGATGAATCTCCCGCTGTTTTTGCTGTTTACGAGCATCGGGACGCTGCTGTGGAACATTGCCCTGGTGTGGATCGGGGCGTTTCTCGGCGAATCGTGGCAAGATGTTTTGCACGTGATGGACGTCTACTCCCACTTTGTCTACGGGGTGATCGCTGTCGCTGCTCTTGTTTTTCTCATCGTTTTCCTGCGCAAGCGCAGAACCCATCCATAAAGCGTTGCCCGCTGTCAGCCATCCGCCATCTTTCCGTTTGGGAAAGGTGGTTTTTTCAGCTAGGGAGCCTTTTGACAAAATCGTATCGGCATACAGGCAGCGAAAGCGTCGCCAAAAGCGGGCAGGCAGGCGAAACAGGTAAAGATCGTGAAAAAAGTCGTAATACTCTTGCAAATACAACGGCATTGCTTTTCGTTATCGTGTAGGGTAGGGGACCGCAGCACGCTTTTTCCCTCATGCACAAAAAGACAGGGAGGCGATTGCCAATGATCGATGTATTGCTCGTAAACGGCGTGGTCATCACGATGGACAAGGACAGACGGGTGATTGCGGACGGCGCAGTTGCGATTGACGACGGGCGGATCGTGGAGGTCGGGGTGCGGGAGATCGTTTGCACAGGGCCGTGCAACCCGCCGTGGCCGCATCCGTTCAGCCGCTGGGTCGACGGGAAAAAGGTGACGAAGGAAGTGACCTACGAAGAAGTGCTGGCGGGAGCCGAAGCGGTGATCGAGGCGCTGCACCATGCCAACTCGGACAGGACGCGGGCGTACATCACGCCGTTTGTCATCGTCACGTCGATCAACCCGTCGGCTCAGTTGTTTGGCCTCACCGATTTTGACCGTTACCAGGCGCGAAAAATCCGGGAAATTGCCCGCAAGTACGACACGCGGATTCACTCTGACGCGTTTGGCGGCATGATTCATCTGGCTGTGCAAGACAAAGAGTACGCCTTGCTCGGTCCAGACGTCCACTTGCAGCATTGTCGCGGCATTTCGTTTGACGAAGCGAAAATTTTGGCGGAGACGGGGACGAATGTGAGCGCTTCTCCCGGTTTCGGGCAAATCAACGACTGGACGCCGATCACCGAGCTATTGGAAATGGGGGCGACCGTCGCCATCACGACGGACGGCACTTCGCCGATGACGCCGTTTGACATGTTTCAGGCGATGCGCAGAATGCAGCTTTTGCAGCAGGCGGCTCTGCGCGATTACTTTTACCTGCCGCCCGGCAAGCTGCTGGAAATGGTGACGATTGATGCGGCGCGCTGCGTGGGCTGGGACGACGAGCTGGGCTCGCTCGAAGCAGGGAAAAAGGCCGATGTGATTACGGTGAACATGCAGCAGGCTCATTTGACGCCGGAAACGATGCACGTCCAACGCTTGGTGTACCAGGCCGTTGGCGGCGATGTGAACCACGTGATCGTCGACGGACAGTTGGTCATGGATCAGCGGCAGGTGCTGACCGTGGATGAGCAGCGCATTTTGACGGAGGCGAATGAAGAGGCGGCACGCACGATTGCGCGGGCGGGGCTTGCCGCTTACATGCAGCCGGGCAAATACTTCTGGGGGCATGCGCGGGCCTATCTGGATGAAGGGCGGGCGAGGCCGTTGTTTTCGCGCGACTAAGGCTGCGCCAATGGCTTGTTGGCGTAGCCATGTTATCGAACGGTTCGCCAAGGGGACTGAGAAGCCATGGCTTGCAACGGCGGGGCAAGGAGCCGACATCCTTGCCCTTTTCCTCTGGGGCGGCCATGTTCACGGAGAAAATGCAGGCGGACAAGAACCGAACAGCAGGAACTGTGCAGGGCGGCAAGGAATTAATACGTAAAGCCAGTACGTGCCCAGTAATGTAAGCGCATACATATCGTCTGCATGAAACGGAAAAAGGAGGCCGACCACAGATGAATCCCCATCCGCATGGAAGCAACGAACCGGACAAGTCCTCGCTGGAACACGATATCCATACCGATTTCAAGAAGGAAATGACGTATGGCGACTACCTGCATCTGGACAAAATTTTGGCAAGCCAGCAGCGGCTGTCGACTCATCACGATGAGATGCTGTTCATCATTATTCACCAGGTGAGCGAGCTGTGGATGAAGCAGATTTTGCACGAGCTTGCCGCGGCGATGGACTGTATTGCCAATCACGAGCTGGAGCCGGCGTTCAAGATGTTTTCGCGGGTGTCGCGCATCCAGCAACAGCTTATCAAGTCGTGGGATGTGCTCTCCACGCTCACTCCCGCCGATTACTTGCAGTTCCGCGACAAGCTCGGGCACTCGTCCGGTTTTCAGTCGTTTCAAAACAGGCTGATCGAATTTACGCTCGGTTACAAAAACGCTCATGTGCTGGCCGTGTACGAGCATCAGCCAAAGCTGCACGGGCAGTTGAACAAAGCGTTGCATGCGCCGAGCATTTACGATGCGGCGATCAAGGAAATGGCGGCGCGCGGCTTGCCGATCGACCCGGCGTGCCTGGAGCGGGACTGGTCGCAGCCGTATCAGCCAAACGCGAGCGTCGAGCAAGCCTGGCTGACGGTTTACCGCGACGTGCACCAATACTGGGACTTGTACGAGCTGGCGGAAAAGCTCGTCGACATCGCCAGCCAGCAGCAGCAATGGCGCTTCAACCATATGACGACCGTGGAGCGCATCATCGGGCAAAAGCCCGGAACGGGCGGTTCCTCTGGCGTCGCTTATTTGCGCAGGGCGCTCGATCACCGTTTTTTCCCGGAGCTGTGGAGCCTGCGCACACAGCTATAGGACAATCCAAGCGAATAGGCAACGGTAAAATGCCACAGCAAACAGGCGTGCGGACAAACATGTTCGGTCACGCCTGTTTTTTTGACGCGCAAAGCGCGTGAGCTATCAGGACACAGGAACAGCACGATGCTAAGCCTAGCATGCATCCGACGGCAAAGAACGTACCTGGCAGAAAACTTCCATCCGGTTGTCGATGCTTCACAAAAAGAACTCTTCGAAAAAATGGAACTTTTTGCATGTCATGTTACAATCAAGGAAGAAGGAGAAAGCCGTGACCGAAAAAAAGGTGGATGTAATCATTTCGCTGCTTGTTGACTGCCTGGGGGGATCCAGGTTTTTTGTCCTCGAAAGTCCCGCCTCAAATTGCCGCGCACCAGGACTCCAAGCGCAAATTTTCACATATTCTTCCTAATATTGGGCACAAATACCCTTAATTTCCCAAGTTTGCTTTGCTTATTATTTTTGAGATAAGCCATGTTTGTCAGAAAAAGCCGAAACGGAGTGGGCATTTGGATGGAAACGATGAAGCCGCCGATGGAAGTTTTGTACGCAGCGCAACTGGCTGCTTTGCGGGCCAACGACACTGGAGCCAAGCCGCCGAACTGGCAATTGTCGCCGCGAGCGGTCCGCGACTTTATTCTCGGCACCGACAAGCCGCTTGCGTACGAAGGAGAGTCCATCGAGATTACGAAAAAGTTTTACGGCGATGATGCCCTGATCGAGCGGGCGATCGTGACGCTTGCCGGAAATCGCGGACTCATGCTCGTAGGCGAGCCGGGAACGGCGAAGACGATGTTAAGCGAGCTGCTCTCGGCTGCGATTAGCGGCACGAGCACCAATACGATCCAGGGCACGGCGGGAACGACCGAGGACATGATTAAGTATTCGTGGAACTACGCCATGCTGCTGGACAAAGGACCGTCGCTGCAAGCTTTGGTCCCGTCGCCCTTGTACAACGGCATGAACAAGGGCTTCATCACCCGCTTCGAAGAAATTACCCGTTGCCCCTTCGAGGTGCAGGACGTCTTAATCAGCATTTTGAGCGACAAAGTCATGAACATTCCCGAGCTTGCAGACGGCATCTTGTTTGCCAAGCCGGGCTTTAATATTATTGCCACCGCCAACCTAAGAGACAAAGGCGTCAACGAGATGAGAAGCGCTCAAGCGCCGCTTCAACTTCGAGACGATCGCGCCGATCAACCACGTCAAAATGGAAGCGCAAATCATCGAGTCGCAAGCGAAAATGATTTTGCAGCAAAGCGGCGTGGAAGTCGAGATTGATCGCGATGTCGTGGAACTTTTGGCGACGACCTTTATGGAGCTGCGCACGGGCGAGACGAAGGAAGGCTACAAAATCGAGTCGCCGCAATCCGTCATGAGCACGGCGGAAGCGGTATCCGTCTACGTGCAGAG
The DNA here is from genome assembly GCF_058781555.1 of Brevibacillus sp. FW306-2-1A-C05A. Taxonomy (NCBI): domain Bacteria; kingdom Bacillati; phylum Bacillota; class Bacilli; order Caryophanales; family Paenibacillaceae; genus Brevibacillus; species Brevibacillus sp. FW306-2-1A-C05A. The sequence continues at coordinate 990 of NZ_JBYSWV010000008.1, read as the reverse complement.
CGCGATGACCGCCTATTACTACGAGGGCAAGCCGATTACGCTGGAGCGGCTGGTGCAAAACTTGCAGGGTGCGGTCGTCAAGGAAAATCAGAAGGACGCGGGCATTTTGAAAACGTACTTCACGAAGGTGGTCAAAGAACGGGCAAAGGAAGAGGGCCTATGGGAAGCGTACTACAACGAGAAGAAATGGATCAAATAAACAGGCTGGTCGAGCAGGAGGTCTACGATCTTTCCGGGCAGGTCGTTTATTTTCCGGTCAGGCACCACAGCCCTGCTTGCGCCTACCATCTGCAAAAGACGATTGAGGCATACGCGCCGCAGATCATTTTGATCGAGGGGCCGGACAACAGCAACCACCTCATTCCGATTTTGACCGATGAACAGACGAAGCCGCCGATCAGCATTTACTACGCGTATGCGTCCGGGGAGAACAAGTACGTCTGCTACTTTCCGTTTTTGGCCTATTCGCCGGAATACGTCGCGCTCACCGAAGCGCGGAAGAGAGACAGATTGTAATATCAAGTGCGACACCTAGATAAAAAAACGGCCCATGATTGATTCGTGTAAAATGAAGTCACCACAACACCATTTACACAGGAGAATCAATCATGAGTTATACACATCTTAGCATAACAGAGCGTAGTGAGCTAGCACTCCTTCATCGGTTGGGTTGGTCTGCCCGCGCCATTGCCAGAGAACTCAAACGGCATCATGCTACCATTGCCCGTGAGTTAAAACGGGGTTGTAAGGCAGGGGAATATCAGGCAGAAGCCGCGCAAGAGGTTTACGAGAAACGTCGCGAACGGTCTGTTCCCAGAGGCAAGTGGACTCCTGAACGTGAGCATTATATTGCCCGTAAGCTGGCGCAGACCTGGTCTCCCGAGCAGATTGCCGGACGGATGAGTCAGGAATGCCCCGAACAGAAAGTGTCGTTTAAAACGATGTATCGCTGGCTGTATCAGGGCTTTTTGGTTAAAGGAGATACCACCG
>NZ_JBYSWV010000089.1:0-7752 GCF_058781555.1 Brevibacillus sp. FW306-2-1A-C05A | reverse complement strand
TCGTCCTGAGCCAGGATCAAACTCTCCAATAAAGTTTGTTACTGGTTCAAAGCTGGCAAATCATTTAATGATAGACTAATCAACGCTTTCGCTGTTCAGTTTTCAAAGAGCATTTTTCACTCGCCTCTCAAGGCGACTTTCCTAGTATATCATGCCGTCCAAGCTTTTGCAAGATGTTTTTTAAAACTCCTTTTCGCTCAGCAGCGACAATTCAATACTCTATCAGATAAGAATCCTGAAGTCAACACTTTCATTTTCTTATTTGATGTCTGCTTCAATTGAAGCGACAAGAAGTATCTTACCATGTATTGAAATACAGTACAAGCAATTTTTAAAATGAAATTAAACTTTTTCACTAAAAATAAAAGAGAGGCGTAATTACCGCCTCTCCCCCTGCTCTAAGACTGCTCCAAGACACGAATAATCGACAAATGTCTGGCATCCACCAGGTTTACAATCTTGCCCCCGGTCTCCACCATTGGCCGGGTAGGATGGTTCCGATCTGTAAATACAATCTTTCCTATCGTCCCGTCACTCAGCTCGACAATCGTACCGATCGTAAATTGAGTAATCCCATCCACAAATTTGCGTACAATAGTCGGGTCAAGCTTGCCAAAGCTGTCTCGAACCAATTGCTCTACCACCACGTATGGGGAAAGTGCCTTTTGATAAATCCGATCCGAGCACATCGCATGATACACATCCGCTACAGCAACAATCTTGCTGTACAGGTGCAATTTTGAGCCAGGCAGCCCTAACGGATATCCCGAGCCATCCTCCCGCTCATGATGCTGCAGGGCGGCCAGCGCGACTCCCTCGCTCAAACCATGGGAAGCTTTGATGATTTGGTATCCATAAACGGTGTGCTTTTTCATCTCTTCGAATTCTTCTTCTGTGAGCTTGCCGGGTTTTTGCAAAATTCTGCGGTCGATCTTGGTTTTTCCTATATCGAGCAAGGTGCCTGCCAATGCAACCTGCATCCATTCCTTTTCCGGAACCTTGATCCACTTTGCAATCATATAAGAAATGATCCCAACTGCAATCGCATGCTCGTACGTATAGCTGTCCATCCGTGCAAAACGGCGCAGTGACAGCAATACTTGCGGCTGCTGCTGGAACTCCGTAATAATCGGAGTAACCACCTCACGCACTTCCATCACCGGGATGTTATTTCCGCCCTGTACCCGAACCATCAAATTTTTCAGCGTTGATACTGCCTTTTCAAAGGTCTCCTGAATCGCTGGCTTGACAGGGCTCAGCTTGTCCGAAGCTTTTGCCTGCTCGTCCGCTGGCGCTTCTGCTTGCTCCGTGGTATTGCCAGCGCTGGCTTCCTCAATATGTACCTTTTTAACCATAAAAGCTTCGAGGAATTCGATTTCTTTCTCAGACAAAAGGGTTCCTTTTGAAAACAAAACTCCCCCTAATGCTGAATATACTTCCTCTGCCAATCTCGCTCCACTGTTCAGTTGCTTCACATCCACGATGGGCAACTTGGTCACCACCCGATCCAACTTGTTAATCATAATAGTTTTCTTTTCCCAATTTTACTCCAATTTCAAACCATTTGCAGGAATAAAGTAACAAATCACTCTAACTTTCTGCTCAAAAAAAGAAACGCCCCTTGATTTTTCGGGGCGCTTCTCTCGATATTTTGCTTTATTCCTCAGTCGGCTCGTCCGGTTCAACATTGGTTGGAGCGTCACCATCACCAACAGTGTCGACAGCCTCACCATGCTCTTGCTCCTCAGAGTCGGCCTCATCGTCCTCTTCGTTCGGCGGGCATTTCGCTACTGAACCTACCTGCTCATTTTCCGACAGGCGAATCAGCTTCACACCTTGCGTATAGCGACCCATGACAGAAATACCCTTCATTTCTGTCCGAATGATGATGCCGGAAGTCGTGATAATCATCAGGTCTTCCTCTGGCTCAACCACTTTCAAGCCGACCACAGGACCACTGCGTTCCGTGACATTGTGGGTCTTGATCCCTTTACCGCCGCGAGACTGGATGCGGTATTCGTCAACAGGAGTGCGTTTTCCGTAGCCGTTTGCAGTTACGATCAGAACTTCCGCGTTCGGCTTGATGACGTCCATATCAATGACATTATCGTCATCGTCGAGGGTAATCCCTTTTACGCCGGTTGCGTTGCGTCCCATCGTCCGCACATCGCTTTCGCTGAAGCGAACGGACATCCCTTTTTGCGTACCCATGATGATCTCTTGCTGGCCGTCAGTCAAACGAACCCCGATCAGCTCGTCATCTTCGCGCAGATTGACTGCAATCAGCCCGCCTTTGCGAATGTTTTCATAGGACTCGAGCGTCGTCTTCTTGATAATCCCTTTCTTGGTCGCAAAGAACAGGAAGCGCTCATGGTCGAACTCTTTGACCGGGATTACCGCACTGACCCGCTCGCCCTTTTCGATCTGAATCAGGTTGATGATCGGCGTGCCTTTTGCCGTCCGGCTGAGATCAGGAATCTCAAAGCCTTTCAGGCGGTACACCTTGCCCTTGCTCGTGAAGAACATGATGTAATCATGCGAATTGGTAATGTACAGATGCTCAACGAAGTCGTCATCCTTGGTTCCCAATCCTTGGACTCCCCGGCCACCACGTTTTTGCGAACGGTAGGTGGATACAGGCAGACGCTTGATGTAGCCGTCGTGGGTCAAAGTAATGACGACATCCTCTTCTGGAATCAAGTCAGCATCTTCAATGTGATCCTCGTCAAACGTAATCGCTGTGCGGCGCTCATCGCCAAACTTCTCCTTGATTTCGCCCAGCTCTTCACGAATGATCGCGTAGATTTTGGCTTCGTCAGCGAGAATTGCACGCAGCTCGGCAATTTTCGCGAGCAGCTCCTGGTACTCATTCTCGATTTTCTCCCGCTCCAAGCCGGTCAGGCGTTGCAGGCGCATGTCGAGAATCGCTTGTGCCTGCTCGTAGCTTAGGGAGTAGTTTGTCATCAGTCCTTCGCGCGCTTCTTCCGTTGTTTGCGAAGAGCGAATGAGGCTGATAATCTCATCAATATGATCGAGCGCAATCCGCAAGCCCTCCAAAATATGAGCGCGCGCTTCTGCCTGCTTCAGATCGTATTCGGTTCTTCTGCGGATAATGACGCGCTGGTGCTGCAAATAGTAATACAGCATATCGCGCAGATTGAGCACGCGCGGACGGCCGTCAACCAAGGCCAGCATGTTGACGCCAAACGTCGTCTGCATTTGCGTATGCTTGAACAGATTGTTCAACACGACTTTTGGAATGACGTCGCGGCGGAGCTCCATCACGATGCGCATCCCTTTACGGTCGGACTCGTCGCGCAGATCGGTAATGCCCTCGATTTTCTTTTCGCGGACAAGCTCTGCGATTTTTTCTACGAGTCTTGCCTTATTCACCTGGTAAGGAATTTCCGTCACAATGATGCGCGGTTTTCCTTTATCCTCTTCGATTTGGGTTTTCGCCCGCATAATAATAGAGCCGCGGCCCGTTTCGTAGGCACGACGAATCCCGCTAAAGCCGAGAATTTCTCCGGCTGTAGGGAAATCCGGCCCTTTGATGATCTTCATCAGATCTTGAATCGTAATATCCGGGTTGTCGATCATGGCAATGACGCCATCAATGACTTCCGTCAAGTTATGCGGAGGAATATTGGTCGCCATCCCGACGGCAATCCCCGAAGCTCCGTTCAAAAGCAGGTTCGGGAAGCGAGAAGGCAAGACAACCGGCTCTTCCTTGCGCCCGTCGTAGTTGGGCGTGAAATCAACTGTTTCTTTATCAATATCGCGCAGAAGCTCCAGCGCGAGCTTGGAAAAGCGCGACTCTGTATAACGCATGGCCGCTGCCGGGTCGCCGTCTACAGAACCGAAGTTTCCTTGCCCTTCCACGAGCATATAACGCATATTAAAATCTTGTGCCATACGTACCATCGCTTCATAGATGGAAGAGTCCCCATGCGGATGGTAGTTCGCCATAACTTCCCCGACTACGTTTGCCGATTTACGGAACGCTTTGTCAGGAGTAAGTCCCATGTCGTGCATGGCATACAAAATACGCCTGTGAACAGGCTTCAACCCATCGCGAACATCAGGCAATGCGCGACTGACGATAACGCTCATCGCGTAGCTGATGAACGATTCTCTCATTTCCTGGCTAATATCGACTTTGGGAAACCGAGCAGTTTCTTCTGCCATAAACGGTAAACCTCCAACTGGTTATCACAATACGTTATTATACCATATAGAAAGAGGACACGTCCAAAAATTCCAGTCGAATCAATCGATTCCCCTTGGTTTTGCTCCGCTTTTGGCCCCGAATTTTCCCAAAAGCACGTTCCCTATTTATTCCAGTCCTGTTTTGCATTCACTTATGATTTGCCGTTTTCGCCTTCCCTATTCACAAAAGGAAAAACCCGAAACGATTTTAGGAGGAAATCGATTCGGGCACAGATGTCTTTTTGCCTTGCCGGGCCAAATAAACGATGTAGACAAGCAAATACAGCCCAAGTGCAACCAACGAATAACGATACATCGCCGCAAAACTGGTCATTTTGGCGACTGCCCCCAGAATCATTGCCCCTCCGCCGATCCCAAGGTCGAACGCAGAGAAAAATGTCCCGGTAGCTGCCCCTCTTCTCGACGGGTCTACCCGCTTGATCGTCCACGCCTGCAAAGAAGGCTGCACGCCGCCAACACCGACGCCAAACAAGATCGCAGCAAAGATCAGTTGCCATTCGCTCGTGCTGTACGACAACAGCAACAGTCCGCCGCCAAGGATAAATCCACCCGGCAGCAAAATCCAGGCAGGTCCTCTGCGATCAAACAGCCTTCCCGCCAGAGGCCGAACAGCCATCAACGCAATCGCATTGAACAGGAAAAACAGACCAATATTCGCGATGCCAACCTCAAGGCCAAACAAAGTAATAAAGCTGAATATCCCTCCGTAAATAATCCCGATCAGCAAATTCAGCAGAGAGGGAAACAGCGCTGCCTTTTCAATCAGCCCACTCAACACGCTGCCATTCGGCTTTTGCCCAGCAACGATTGGCTTGATTTTTACCAGCCTGGACAAGATCATCGCCAGAGCAGTCAAGCCTGCGGAGATGGCAAACAGCCAACCGTATCCCCAGTTTTGCGATACCCACAAGCCCAATAGAGGCCCGAAAGCCATCGCCAAGTTGCTGAACATCCCGAAGTACCCCATTCCTTCCCCGCTTCTTTCCCGAGGAATGATATCGGACACGATCGTTCCGTAGGTGGTAGTGACAATTCCCCAGCCGATCCCGTGCAAAAAGCGAATCGCCAACACCAGCGCCACACTGACCATCCAGTAATATCCGGCGACGGCCAGCAAAAAGATGGCCAATCCAATCAGCAAAACAGGCTTCCTCCCGATGGTGTCCAGCGCTTTCCCGGTAAAAGGACGCACAAGCAGGGCTGACACGGTGAAAAGGCTAATGACCAGCCCTACCGCCAACTGATCTCCGCCCATGTCTGTCACATAGACCGGAAGCGTCGGAAGCAACATCTGGAACGCAACGAACAGCATAAAGTTGGAGAGTGCCAGGATCACAAAATCTTTCGTCCACAACGCCGTTTTTTCTGACATCAATATTCACTCCCCCTATCAAACCCGCGTATCTTTTCAATACAATAATATATATAAAGTATAAAAAGTCAACCCATCGAGCCATCCATTATGCACTTTATGGTGCAATGCCTCCCCTTTCCCAGAAAAAAAGACGCCGGGTCAGCGCCGGCGCCTTGCTACAGCTTCACGATCATTTCCAAATCGGAGGTGCGAATCATTGTTTTGGTGTCGATCAGCAGCCCGATAAAAAGCACGGTCATCTTCATCCATTTTCTCATGGCGTATCCCCCTCCGTTTGTGTTGTTACCTTGATTGTACAAGGGGCGCAGTCGTTCTCCTATCGAATTGCCTTGCACGATTCTTACAAAGCTGTAAGAGTCGCAAAAAGTGTGTACTGCATGGCACAAGAGCTCGACCGCTTTCATGAAATCCAGCGTCAATTTTTGCAAAATGCTTCCCATGAACAGGATCGAAGCTGAAAACGGTCCATTGTGCAGTGCTATTTTCCGTATCAGTTTGCCGCTATCCCACTCCACTCAAAGCTAACACCCAAGGCAATATGAGCCTTGGGTGCTTTCCTTTTTTCCGCTATACATTCCGGGAAACATTTGCACTGAGCGCGTTCCTGCCAATTCGCATAACCATGAAGGAAGCGAGCAGGCAAAACGCTCCTGCAGCTATGAACATGAAGAAGTAGCTGTTCAGTATTGTATAGACCACGCCACCACCGTAGGCAGCTACCGCAGCCCCCAATTGATGGGCTGTTAATATCCAGCCAAACAAAATTCCTGCCTGCTGTTTGCCAAAAATGTCTGTCGTCAGCCTCAATGTAGGAGGAACCGTCGCGACCCAATCCAAACCGTAGAACACGATGAACAACCCAAGGCTAAATGTAGAGGTGGACAAAGCCGTAGGCAGAAACATCAAGGAGAGCCCGCGCAGTCCGTAGTACCAGAATAGCAGCCAGCGGTTATTGTAGCGATCAGACAGCCATCCGGAAAGCGTCGTTCCAATAATGTCAAAAACACCAATCAGGGCGAGCAGGCTGGCAGCAGTTACTGCTGGAATCCCGTGCTCCATGCACGCCGCAATAAAATGCGTCCCGATCAAACCGTTTGTAGACAAACCGCAAATAAAAAAGCTGCCGGCCAACAACCAAAAGTCAAAGGATCGAAGGCCAGTGAACAACCCATTCATTGCCGCACGGAATGGATTTTGTACAGGAGCCGCAAGTTCTTGGTCTGTGACTGTCGCTCCGTACGCTGAGAGCCCTTTATCGCTCGGGCGATCACGCATCAAAGCTGCCACGATCGGCACCATCACGAGCGCTACGGAAGCTATCACCCAGGAGGCTGTACGCCAGCCTTCCGTTTCAGCCAGGCTGGCGAGAAGAGGCAGAAACACAAGCTGTCCCGTAGCACCGCTCGCCGTCAAAATTCCCATGACCAGCCCTCGCTGTTGTACAAACCACCGATTGGCGATCATCGCCCCTAATACCGATGCTGTACAGCCTGATCCAAGGCCGACAACCACTCCCCATAACACAGTCAGTTGCCATGATGCCTGCATCCATGTTGTCAGTGCAGCCCCTAAGGCCAACATCAGCAAAGCAATCATCGTGATCCGCCTAATCCCGAACCGATCCATGACCGCTGCTGCAAACGGCCCAACCAATCCGTATAACAGCAAATTGATAGACAGCGCAAAGGAGATTGAAGAACGACTCCACCCAAATTCTTGTTCCACAGGCACCATGAATACACCAGGTGCGGAGCGAATCCCAGCCCCTATCAAGAGGATGAAAAAGGTCACTGCGGCAATCACCCAGGCATAGTGGAAACGCACAGAAGCAGCCTGTTTCATGAAAACTCCTTTCCTGTCCACAAACATCAGAAATTTCAGTATGTAATTCTGTTACTCATTACTATAGTGGAGCCAGACCGCAATTTAAAAATAAACTTTTCCATCCCACTCATCAATAATTTCAATGAATCGAATAGGGAAGACCAGGTAAAAAACAGGGCAGCGAAGCGCTGGCAACAAAACATTCTTGCTCGTATTTAGCCAAAAACTCTTCCTCCCGCATGGCCATCCCTTTTGTGACGGCTAAGCTGTGTTCGATTTTCCTTGTGGGTACGTCCTTGTGTTCCAAGGTACACAAAAAAAGC
>NZ_JBYSWV010000088.1:0-8416 GCF_058781555.1 Brevibacillus sp. FW306-2-1A-C05A | reverse complement strand
TGGTCAGGACAACTTTCACGATAGAGGAACATCTACGTTTTTTCAATGTCTAGCACGGGTTATGGTGATGAATCAAACATTTATAAATTTTACATCTTTATACAAAAAGCTTTTTGTATAGTATAAACAAGTTAAGAAGGGAGGCGATTTCTAGTAAGTAAAAGATATAGTAAGGTTGTCACCCAGTCATTTATGGTAGGCTTACTTATTGGAGCAAGTGCAACGGCAGTTTATGCATCTGCTGCAGAAAGCCGAGTGTACAACTTTGGTCCAATTGGTGGCTATTCATACTACAATCAGGCAACTGTTGAAAAAACTGGTGACAACGTGTATTATACAGCAGAGATTGGAAGTCAAAATTCGGGTAAAATACCAGTGGGATATATGAGTGCAGGTCCAAGGCTGTTTAAAGGGGATGCTTTGTGTAAAGCTTCAGAAATGACTTACAACTCTTCTGCAACAGCCTCCATGAGGGTTGGAACGTATGGCAACTGCGGCTCAGGTATCTATAACAGCCGAGGTGCAACTGAAGTTTTTGATGGTAGCGGCTATCGAACCTATCTCACAAACGTTACTCCAAATATCAACTTTTAGGAGGTGAACCCGATGCAAATTAAGCGACTTGGTGTACGAACTGTAATTGTCTATGCTACTTTGTTAACCGGGATTGTAATAGGATCTTTTGGTTCTGGCATTGCATTAGGACTTGATAAAGACCCTACACCTGTTCCAGAGTTCCCAATAAACGAGCAAGGACAAACTTATGGTTCTGCATTAAATGTCACTTCCCTAGGGGCAGAGCCGGATTTAATTAAGGCATATGGCGTGGACGGGACTCTTGGATACGTTCGCTCTGAGGATTTAAGAGGGGTGAAGCCCAAGAATCCGAGTGAAGCAGTAGCCTTGACCAAACAGCTTAATGCGAAGGGAAGTCGCCACATCCCTCTGTATGACGTTGATGGAAAGACTGTTATTGGCCAATTTAGCATCGGTGACGGAAAAGTCACTGAGGAACGGATAAAGGAATAGTGCAAAATAGACAGAATGACCGCCTTTGAGCTTTGACAAGCCAAGGCGGTCATTTTGTCTATTTTGCAATTAAGCCTTAAACAAGGGCCGACTTTTGTACCACCGGACATCGTGTCTTTCCACTGTGTCGTTTTTTTGTAAACCCAAGAAGAACAAGGTAAAGCCAGAACTCGGGAATTAATCTATTAGCGCACGCAAAAAGGCAGGGGATTCCCCTGCCTTTTCTTAGCTTCCAAGCGTAAAAAAAAGACGGGATATCCCGTCCTTCTTCCGTTATCACAAGGCTTTAATAGCCACGTTTTGCGTTCTTTTTGTTGATAGTCGCAAGGTTCTCTTCGCTGTGCTTCAACCATTTTTTCAATTTGTCCTCGAAGGAAGCAGCGCTATCTCGTTTTGTATTTCCTCCGCGGTCGCCTCCACGATATCCACCACCACGGCGCTCTTCGCGCTCCGGACGCTCAGGCGCTGGGAGTGCGGCGCGAACCGAAAGCGAGATTTTACCTGCATCATCAATGGAGAGAACTTTGACCTTTACTTGTGCCCCCACGGTAAAGTGATCGTTGATATCCTTTACAAAACCGTTTGCTACTTGGGAAATGTGGACCAGCCCCTGCTCGGTTTCGCTGACTGCTACGAACATCCCAAACGGTTTAATCGCTGTCACTTTTCCTTCGATGATGCTTCCCACTTGTACTGCCATCCAGTTTGCACTCCTTTTATTATTTCAGAAAAATGGTGAGAACCTCAAACCAGAAGCCTCATTCTCCTAGTATAACAGAGAAATTCCAATACTGAAAAGCCTATTCTTTCTAGGTGACGCACTTCAAGCTATTGAAAAGACAGCTCGTAGGCGTCTGTAGCCATTACAAGCTCCTCGTTGGTAGGAATTACCATGACCTTTACCGGAGAGTATTCGGTACTGATAAACGCTTCGCCTTTGCTTGCCCGGTTCGCTTCGCGGTCCAAGTTGACCCCGGCGAATTCCAGCCCGGTGCAAACCATTTCACGGACGGTAGCACTATTTTCTCCAACACCTGCCGTAAAAATAATTCCGTCGACGCCATTTAGTCGCGCGAGATACAGCCCGATATGTTTATGCAGGATCGTCGTGAACAATTCCAGGGCAAGCTGGCTGCGGTAATGCCCTTCTGCCGCCTTTTCCATGACGTCGCGCAAATCGTTGGAGACGCCGGAGACGCCCATCAGTCCGCTCTTGTTGTTCAAAATCGTAATCGCGCCCGCTGTGTCCGTCTTTTCGATCTCTTCAATGTAAGGAATGATGCCAGGGTCGATGTTGCCGCTGCGCGTTCCCATCGACAGTCCCGCCAACGGCGTCATGCCCATCGACGTGTCAAACGATTCTCCGTAGCGGATCGCCGTGATGCTGACGCCGCTGCCGATGTGGCAACTGATAAGTCTGAGCTGCTCCTTCGGCCGGTTCAACATCTCCTCCGCCCGGCTCATCACATAGCGGTGGGACGTGCCGTGGAAGCCGTACTTGCGGATGCCGTAATGCTCGTAATACTCGTATGGCAACGCATACAAGTAAGAGGATGGCGGCATAGTTTGGTGAAACGCGGTATCAAAAACAGCCACGTGCTTCAGTTCAGGATAGATGCTTTGCGCGATCTCGATCCCGGTCAGGTTGATCGGGTTGTGCAGCGGCGCAAAGCGGGACAGGCTGCGAATCTCCGCTTTTACCTGTTCGTCGATGACGACGGACTGTTTGAATGCTTCTCCGCCGTGAACGACCCGGTGCGAGATAATGTCAATGCGGTATTGCTTTAATGTTTCAAACACGCCACGAATCGTATCTTCGTATTCGTCGCGTTGAATTTGTTGTAAATAATCTTGGGCGAGCAATGTTTTGCCCGGCATCTCATAAAGCTTGTACTTCACCGAGGAACTGCCGCAGTTCAGTACGAGCACGTTCTTTTTGTCTGACACGAATCTCATCCACTCCCTAATCTCTCAATAAGCAACAGCCCCGGTCAGGATGGCGGTCGCTCACTTCATCTTATAATGATATGCTCTTCGTGAATACATGTAATTGAGAAGAATTATCAACAACATCGTGACAGAACCCGACAAATCCAACAGAACGTCGTTCACCATTCCTGTCCGATCCGGGGTAAACGTCTGATGCCACTCGTCCAAAACCGCCGCCAGCAAGCTGCAAAAGGCGCTCCAGGGCAATGCTACAGCAAATGCAAGACGGTGGGAAAACACGCGGTAAAAGCTGAACGCCAGCAGGGCAAACACGGTAAAATGCGTTCCTTTGCGGAGGAAAAACTCGATAAAGCCTGCGGCTCCCTTGTTCTCGACGCTGATTTCGCGTCCGGCATATGGAATGGTAATCCCTTCCATCCGTTCGTTCCAGCTTTTTTCATCTACGACTTTGGATATGGTTCCCCGCAAATCCTGTTTGTAGTATGGCTGGGAGGACGACAGGAACAAGCCCACCAAAATCGCAGTCAACAGCAAGTAATCCAACAGTTTTCGATAGCGGCGCACGCCTGGGTTCCCTCCCATACTCCGTTCTTCCCTCATCTTACCCGAGATCGCGCCAAAAGTCCTTGCCGAGCCTGTGAACAAATAAGAAACCTTTATCATCGCCTTCTCAAAGCTGAGCGACCGCGTTTCAGCGGAAGGTTGTTTCAGTCAAGAAAAAGACGCCAGCCGTTACGGCTTGGCGTCGTCTGTGCCTGTCGGGAGCGGCAAAAAGTCCTCCTGCGACAAAGCTTTTTTCGAATTGGCGGAGCTGTCCTGCTGTTCCTTGCGCAGCTCGTTTGCGAGCTGCTTTTGTCTGCGCTTTACTTCCCTCAAGTCGCGACGGCGAATCCGCTCGTTGTCCTGCCAGTCGCGAAGGCGTCGCACGAGCACGGGCAGCGACAAATCCGACTGGACGTTCTCGCGCCATTGGGCTGCGTGCTGCATGCCCGGCACGAGCACGAGGGTGACAAAAGAAGCGAACACGGTCCCGAACAACAAACTGCTGGCAAAAGAGGCAAACGACTCGCCGCCCGCCATCCACCTGCCGACAACGGGCAGGCAGGCGATAGCGACCGCAGCGGCCACGCCCGCCTGAGCTGCCCACGCGCGTTTTGCCCCGACACGCACACCTTCCCAGATGCTCGGCTGCTCGTCATGGGCTGCCGACAGTTCGTCGAGGTGAAGCAAGGCCAGCGAGATGAGCAGGGCAGCCGCTGCCGCGATGCCGTAGAAGCCCATCACGTTCATCGGGTGATCCAGCAAAAGCAGCCCGAGCGTCACTCCCCCTGACAGGACGGGCAGCAGGATCAGGGCGAACCAGCCATCCCGCGTTCTACGCCGCAAGAGCAGGCTCGCCATCAGGACGACAGCGACCATCGCGATCATCACGATGAACCGGCCGCTCCAGTCTTTTTTGTCTGACTGCTCCTCGCTCAGCTTTTTCAGTTCATCCTCGTTGAGAATCGTATAGCCTTCCGGGACGTTGATCTTTTCTTGCATCACCAGCGGCAGGTTGTACGCGAGGTTGTCAATCCACCTCGGGTCGGCGATGGCGCTGCTGACCTTGACCACGTACATGCCGTCCTGGCGCTCATACACTTGCGGCTGCCCGCCGCTGGACCAGTCGACCAGATCGGCCAGGCGAACAGGCCCTTGCTGGGTGCGGATGAGAATCTGCTTCACCTGCTCCGGGTGGTCCATCCACTTGTCCGGGAAGCGGGCGACTACGGAAACATTGCGCTCGTTTACGTGGATGCTTCCCGCCCGCTTTTCCCCCAGATAGCTTTCCAGTTGGCGCTTGATCTCCTCTTCGCTCAGATGATAGCGCGCGAGCATCTCCGCTTTCGGGCGAATGTCAATCAACGCGGTTTGCGGCTTCGGCCCGATCCGTTCATCGGTCACGATCTCCCGGCCGTCATTGTCGCGCCACCTCATTTGCTGCAAGTATTCGAGAATTTCCTTGGCAATATGGTTCGCCGTCTCCTGCGAAGGGCCCTTGACCGTAAATTCCAGACGCGTTTTCTGCTCCTCGTTGACGACCAGCGCGAACGGGTCCGTCTGCGGGATATCGCGCAGCTTTTTGTCCAGCTCTTTTTCCAGATCGAGAACGGAGCGGGTCCAATCCGCTTTGTCCGTCAGCTTCAGATGCATCGTCAACCGCTCGCGCGAAGCAACTGTGTACAGGTCAGCCACCTCTGCCAGGCCGCGCAGCCGTTCCTCGGCCGTCTGCGCCGCCTTGATCGCATCGTCTACGCTGCTTTCCTGAACCATCGGCAGCGACAACGTCTTGCCGTTTGGCTTCACGTCGCGAAACGGCTCCACCAGAACAAACGATTGCAAGAGCAAAACAAAGACGACGGACGATACGAGCGTAAGGCCAAATGGCAAGTAGCCTTGCTGCACCAGCCGCTCCCAGCGGGCAACGAGTGTGCGCGTCAACCGTCCTGGCGCGCGCGGACTGCTTTCGTCCGCTGGCGTCTCTCTTGCTGTCAGCCACGTTCCGGCCAGCACCGGAACGACCCAGCCGTACACGAGCGCAAGGCTCGCCGCACCCAAAACGAGCACGGGCCAGGCGTCGAACAGGACGACCTTGTCTTCGGCTTTGAGCATATCCGTCATGACGACGGTGAACCAGGCGGCCGCCATGACGACAAGCGCGAGCAGCAGCGGCTTCATCACCGTCCAGGCGGTCTTCAGGCTGCCCGAGAACGAGTAGGCGCCAAGCCTGTCCAGACGGGAAAAGAAAGCAACGCCCGCAATCAGGTAAACAATCGTAAACACGAGCAGCGGACCCAGTGTGAAGAAGGTCAGTTTCAGCCCAAACAACCACATGCCGCCCAGCACGCCCCCCGCCGCCATGAACACTGCGAGCAGCGACAGAACAGCAGGGCCTGTGCGTTTCAAGGAAGCGAACAGGAAAAGCGCGCAGAGCAGCGCAGCCAATCCTGCGAGCAAAGCCAACTGCCCGGTCGCCGCCGAGATGGGCAAGGCGTGATCTTCGAACAGATCCAGCTCATACTTGCCAGCCGCCTCTTCGTTCAGCTCGGCCACCATGTTGGCTATTTCTTTGCGGATGGAAGGGATTTGTCCCACTTCCGCCGCGTAGACCGAGATTCCTACCGCCGGGGAGCCGCGATATACACTCACCTCTTCGCCTTTGCTGCCTCGCGTGTCGCGGATATCCGCCAGCAGCGAGAGCGGCACATATCCTTTGCCAGTCGCGATCAGTTGCTTGCCGAGCCCTTGTGGCCCTTCCGTTTGGCTCGTCCACGTAAAGGCGGTGCGATCCGCCGTCTTTCCGACTGTACCGATTTCTTCCCCGATCACGTCACTCGGAAGCTGGTTCAGCACATCCCCCGGAGTCAAGCCATACACGAGCAGCATGGAAGGGCGAAAAACGACCTCGATCTGCTCGCGAACCGGCTGGCCGTCCACTTCCACACGGGCAACCCCCGGCGTCTGGATCAGCTTTTCATAGACGGTATAGCGCGCAACATTGGACAGCGTCTGGACATCGCTGCCATGAAGCAGGTAAAACCCGACCAGGCTGTCTCCCAGCTTTTCCTGGCTGATGCTGTACTCCTGGACAGGCAGCGTCTTCGCGACCTGTGACAGCTTCTGTTCCAGACGTTCCTTGTAATCGGAGCCGAGGTTTTCCGCCGTCTGCACCGTAATCGTGCCCGCGCCGGGGCGAGAGTCGGTGGAAATCATCACAGCGCTGCCCATCGCGCGCACGGCTTCCTCGACTTTTCGCGTGACCGACGCTTCTACCTGATCCGCCGTCAGTCCTGGCGCGATGAGGTTGATGTTGTACTCCGGCAATCCCCGGTCGGAAAACGTCTGCACATCCATTCTGAACAAAGCGCTGATCGCAAACAGGCAGAGAAGCACAGCGATCAGGCGGGCGAGGGCAGGAGCTATTGACAGAAACGCTTTGTTATTCATCCGCCACCTTCACCGCCTCGCCGTCCACCACGTAGGAAAGACCCGATCCGACAATCTGATCGCCCGGCTCAAGCCCTTCCAGGACTTCGTAAAACGTACCGTGCAGCGCTCCTACTTTGACAGGTGTCTTTGCCACTGTGTTCTCGTTGATTTTCATGACGTAATACTCTTCTTCCGCAACGCCGATGCTTGCGACGGGCACGAGCACCCCTTGTTTCCCGGACAGCGCGTACTGGCAAGTGACCGTCATGCCGCCCTTCCAGTTCACCGCGCTGCCGTTGACCGTCACCTCGACCGGATACGCCCCTACATTTTGATCCATGGTCGGCGAGACAAACGTCACTTTGCCCTCGGCCTCGCTGCCGTCCGCCGCTTTTACGTGCACGGTCGCCCCGGTCTGCCAGTTGCCGATCTGCTCGCTGTCCACCTGCAGCTTGACAATCCAGGTGCTCGTATCGACCAGGCGAATGACTTCACTGCCAGGTCCGGTCTGCTGGGTGGCAACTTGCGAGATTTCGGCCACGACTCCGGAAAAAGGCGCTTTCAGCACGCCGTCGGCCGCCTCTTGCTTCGCGCGGCTGAGCTGGACGTTCGCCTGGCTCACCCCGACCTCTGCCTCTTCGACGTCCAGTCGATCCGCACCCTGCATCAGTTTGTTGTAGGCGACCTCTTCTTCCTCCAGGCTGAGCCTGGCCTGCTTTTGCGCCAGAGCCAGCCTGTCCAGCTCATCCTTGGAAATCGCGCCGTTGGCAAACAGTACGGTTGCTTGCGAATATTCCCGCTCGGCCTTCAAGGCCAGCTCCTTCGCCTTTTCCACTTGCAGCTTTTGCGTCTGCACCTCGTGGCTCTCCGGCCCGGACAGCGCCTTGCTGCGCCTGATCGCCGCGCTCGCGACTTGCCCGGAAGCGGCCTGAATCCCCGCCTGCAATCCCGACTGGTCCAGCGTCGCCAACGTCTGGCCCGCTTTCACGCTCGCCCCCTTCTGGACGAGAATGCTCGCGATTTTCCCAGAGGTGCCAAACGACAGCCCCAGCTCCTGGCGAGGCGTCACCACGCCGGGCACCTCCATCGTGCGCACGTTCTGGTTATCCTCTACCGTATAAGCATTTACCGTTTTTACCTTAATCACAGTCTCTTCTTCCATCCGCTTGAGCTGTCCGGTTCTTTCGTCCAGCTTTTCGCAGCCTGTCAAAAGCAGGGCAACAATCGTGAGGCTGATCCATTTTTTCATACTTTCACTCCTGCAACCTTCCATAATCCGCCCGCTTCATCCAGCGAACGCCTCGCTGAACAGCGGCAAGTCATCTGACTTGAATCAAGAAGAATAATCATTGACAAAATATATTTTACCACTAGCGTTGCATTAATCTTTTCCCATCATTCAAAATACACATAATCTTTGGTATTTGGTTGTCTAGGGAACAAAAAAATCCTTTACACTGGAAAGGTC
>NZ_JBYSWV010000087.1:0-9284 GCF_058781555.1 Brevibacillus sp. FW306-2-1A-C05A | reverse complement strand
AATCATTCCTAGCGTTTGTATATGTCGCGTCCATCTTTAAACTAACTCAATAATGAGTTTTCAGACACATCCTAGTATAAAAGCAAAAAACCTTCTCCAAAACCCCACATATTCCATCGATTGACCGGTTGATACGGAATACACAGTGTTTTTTATCTTATGTACAGAATTCGAACCGTACACACTCGAGTTATATTTGTTTTGCCACTCCTTAAGCCTCGTATTCTCTGACATATTATCCCCCCGTCATCCATTATAAAACAATCTTATGTTGAATTGTACTTGGAACAAACGTGCTACGGAGCAGGATAATTGTTGATGCAGTCCGTTAAACCACCCTTCTTTGCTCTTACCGGAAAACTGCAATAATAAAAAGATGAGCTAGTCAATACCAGCTCATCAATAGGTCAGTAGTATACATAATTATTTTTCAGTATACGTTTTTATTTGTCAGTATACGTAATTATTTTTCAGTATACATTATTATTTTTCGTGAACAAAACCTCTACTCCAACAAATCCTGTTACTCCACCGTCACACTCTTCGCCAAATTCCGTGGTTTATCCACGTCCAGGCCGCGCGCGACGGATGCGTAGTAAGCGAGCAATTGCAATGGAATGACGGTCAGAATCGGTGTGAGCATTGGCAGGGTGGCTGGCATGTAGATCACTTCGTCCACGCTCTTCGCCAGGTCGTGGTTGCCTTCGGTCGCGAAGCCCAGGACGTGGGCGCCGCGCGCTTTTACTTCCACGATGTTGCTCACCATTTTTTCGTAGATGTCTGGTTGTGTAGCCAATGCGACGACTGGTACGTTCTCTTCAATCAGCGCAAGAGTACCGTGCTTCAGCTCACCAGCCGGGTATGCCTCGGAGTGGATGTAGGAGATCTCCTTGAGCTTCAGGGAGCCTTCCAGCGACACCGCATAGTCCAGGCCGCGGCCGATGAAGAACAGGCTGTTTACCCCTTTTGTGCTCTCGGCAAAGTGGCGAACCTGCTCAGCGTCTTCGAGCATGGCTGCGATTTTTCCAGGAATGGTCTCCAGGTGTTCCACGACAGTTGCTACCTCAGAAGCCGCAAGCGTGCCTTTTACCTGCGCCAGATACAGGCTGAACAGGTACAGGGCTACCACTTGGGAGGTGTACGCTTTTGTCGAAGCTACCGCTATCTCGGGACCGGCCCAGGTGAAGATCACTTCATCTGCCTCGCGAGCCACCGAGCTGCCCACGACGTTTGTGATCGCGAGTACCTTCACGTTGCTCTTCTTCGCTTCACGCAACGCAGCCAGCGTGTCTGCTGTCTCCCCGGATTGGCTGATGACGATCATCAAAGTTTTGTCCGTGTAGATCGGATCACGGTAACGGAACTCGGAAGCCACCGCTACCTCTACAGGTACGCGGGTCCATTTTTCGATGACGTCTTTTCCGACCAGACCTGCGTGCATGGAAGTACCGCAAGCGACGATGTAGATGCGGTCGTACGTCGCCAGCTCGGCATCGCTCATTTTCAACTCAGGCAAAATCACGCGCTTGTTCTCGTGGTCAATGCGGGCGCCCATCGTGTCGCGAACCGCTTGCGGCTGCTCGTAAATTTCTTTGAGCATAAAGGAATCGTAGCCGCCTTTTTCCGCTTGAACCAGATCCCACTCGACATGGAACAGCTCCCGCTCGATTTTCTCTCCGGTCTCTGCGTCCATCAGTTCCACGCCGTCGCGCGTCAAAACAGCCATTTCGCCTTCGTTCAAAATGTAAACGTCGCGGGTATGCTCCAGGATAGCCGGGATGTCCGAGCCGATAAAGCTCTCGCCCTGGCCTACGCCGACTACCAGCGGGCTGGCCAGACGAACGGCTACCAGCTTATCTGGTTCATGCTCGGTCATGATTCCCAGCGCATAAGCGCCACGCATGCGTTGCACAGCGCGACGCGCCGTGGACACGATATCCCCGTCGTACATGTCGGCGAGCAGGTGAGCGATGACCTCGGTATCTGTCTCGGAAGTGAACGTGTAGCCTTTTGCCAGCAGCTCTTCCTTCAACGGCAGGAAGTTTTCGATAATCCCGTTGTGAACGACGGCAAAAGACGTTTTTGCGTCCGTATGAGGGTGGGAGTTCTCGTCAGACGGCTTTCCGTGCGTCGCCCAACGTGTGTGCCCGATTCCCATGCAACCGGCAAGCGGCTTCGACGCCAGACGATCTTCCAGCACAGCCAGACGTCCTTGCGCCTTTTCCAGCTCCAGGCCGTTGTCGTTCACTACCGCGATTCCCGCCGAGTCATAACCGCGATACTCCAGCTTGCGCAGGCCTCCGATCACGATGTCTTGCGCTTGTTTATCTCCAATATATCCAACGATTCCGCACATAAGTGTATGATCCCCTTCCATATTGACGGGGACACAACCCAAAACCAATGGTACGGGGGAGTGCCCCCGCCATTCCATGTTTATGATCTATGTTTTTTTCCTTTGTCCGTGGCTACAAACGTATCATACGCAAAGTTTTGTCCACCAGATCACCCTGGTGCTTTGTCCTTGCGTTCTGCGGCAGTGATACTGCTGCCGGGAGGTACCCGCCGAATCCTTCGATAAACCTCCACCTCGTCCACTGGGCTCCATGTCGGGCAGCCGCAGTGCTGGCGCTTTACGACAGTTGTTTTCCGATCCTCGTATCCGCTTTGTCTTCGTCCGATCTCCTCCAATTTTTTCAAATCGTGCGTGCATGCACATGAACACTGTACCACAGATTGAGAGGAGCGACAACACCTTCGTCATTTACATGTATGCAAAAGGGAGTGGCGTCGCACCACTCCCCGAAACATTTTTTTACACCAGTTGCTGTTTTACCACGTCAACGATGCGATGCACAAGCCCTTCCAGTTGCGCAGCATCCGGGCCTTCTGCCATGACGCGCACGATTGGCTCTGTGCCGGATGGACGAACCAGCACGCGTCCGTTGCCCGCCAGCTCTTCCTCCACTTCGCGAATGGCCTGCTCGATCGCTTCGTTGCCGTTCAGCTTCGACTTGTCCTCTACGCGGACATTAATCAGCAGTTGCGGATACTTGACCATCACCTGTTTCAGCTCGGACAAAGGCTTGCCCGACTCCTTGATGATGTTCAAAAGCTGCAAGCCTGTCAAAAGCCCGTCACCTGTCGTATTGTAGTCCAGGAAGACGATGTGGCCGGACTGCTCGCCGCCGAGGTTGTAGCCGCCGCGCAGCATCTCCTCGACCACGTAACGGTCTCCTACAGCGGTTTTCGTTGTATGGATGGAGCACTCCTCCATCCCTTTGAAAAAGCCCATGTTGGCCATGACGGTCGTCACGACTGTATTGTTGTTGAGCTTTCCTTTTGCTTTCAGCGCGCGCGCACAGATCGCCATGATGTAGTCGCCGTCGATGATTTCACCTGTCTCGTCAACCGCGATACAGCGGTCTGCGTCCCCGTCAAAGGAAAGACCCAGATCGGCCTTGTGCTTCAGCACTTCCTCCTGAAGACGCTCAGGATGGGTAGAACCGCACTGCTCGTTGATGTTGACCCCGTTCGGGTTGGCCCCGATCGTAATCACCTCTGCGTCCACGTCTGCAAACAGACGGGCGGCAAGCGACGAGACAGCTCCATTGGCGCAGTCCAGAACGACCTTCAAGCCGTCAAAACGCTCGGATACGGTACTTTTCAGGTGAGAGAGGTACTTTTGCCCCCCCTCGAGGAATTCCAATACCGTACCGATCTGTTCTCCTACCGGCCTTGGCAAAGTGTCCTCTGCCGCATCCAAGTACTGCTCTACTTCTGCTTCCACTTCGTCGGACAGTTTGAAACCGTTGCTGCCGAAGAACTTGATTCCGTTATCCGGAAACGGATTGTGGGAGGCGGAGATCATGACACCCGCATCCGCACCCAGTGCACGCGTGAGATACGCCACGCCTGAGGTGGAGATGACACCCAATCTGACCACTTCTGCTCCAACCGAGAGCAAGCCAGCCAAAAGCGCGTTTTCCAGCATCTGTCCAGAAATGCGCGTATCGCGCCCAATCACCACTTTTGGTTTGCCTTCCTGCTTGTGTCTAGTGAGAACGTAGCCGCCAACGCGTCCGATTTTAAATGCCAGCTCGGGTGTCAATTGTGTATTGGCAACCCCACGTACACCGTCTGTTCCGAAATACTTCCCCATGTTTGTCCCTCATTTCCTTCCTTGTGCACACAACAGCTTATGTCTACCTTTGCTTGTTCGTGATTTCGATTGTGACCTTTTTTGGTGCGCTCGCAGAAGTCTTGATATAATCCGGCTGATTGAAAATGTAATTCAGAGGTACCTCGTACACACCAGCCGGCATGTTGCTAACATCTGCTACGACCTGCAAGTCTTCGTGTCTCAATTGATCCAGCACCTGTGCCGCGCCGATTACTTCAAAGTCAATTGTAGACAACTCCTGGCCATCGGTGGACAACACCTTGGCTTGCATAGTCTCTGACAACCCGCTGATGCGAATCGGGATTTTCTCCAAACGCTTGGTTGTGGACGGAACTACTTTCAGCGATACCTTGAGATACTCCGGTTCTACCTTCACAATGTTATCCATTAACGGTATCTTTAGCTCCAGAAGGCGATCTGATGTAATGTTGGCAAGATCGATTTCCGGACCCGGATAGGTGTTCGCCTTCATGGCGTCGATGACCTCTTTCGGACCGAAAACGGTCACCTCATCCACATTCATATCCATACTAGCCAAACTATAGCCATTCGGCATTTCATTCGTCAAGTTTAATTTGATCGGCACTTTCACAAAAGGACTCGTGACCGGGATATTTACTTCTACAGTAAGCGGAATGACATCCGCACCTTGAATCACATTTCCTGACTTGTCCACTACTTTCAGTGGGACTGTAGTCTTAATCGCAGAAGTAGCCCCTTCCAGATCGACAGACGCTTTGACAGCCGCCACTTTGTCTACCTGGCTTTCCGGCACTCTGACCAGTGCCCGGAACGGCTTGACGATCGGTTCTCCTGCGGTATAGCCAGGAGCTACTTGCCCCAGTTTTTCCACCGTAACCTCCCGTTCCACCGTCTTCTTCTCTTCCAGGGTGATTTCCACGATGTTCGGAATAATGCCCACTTTCACCTCATCGGGGAACCCTTTGTACTGGACAGGCACCCTGTGAGTCCCTTTTCCTAAATTGGTGGCATCGACGTACACTTCCATCGAATCAGCCGGGAAAAAGTTATGCCGGTAGAACGGGTTGTTGCTCTCCAATGCGACCTTTACCGTTCGCTGCTGCTTGACGACCTGAAAACGGTCTGTATCGTACTTGACATGCAAGGTCACACCGTCAATAAAGACGGGCTGGCTCGCTTCCGGAGTCGGTGTTTGCTCTGTCTCCAGGTTGACGACCATCCACATCATGACAGCCAAAAGCAGCGCTACGGCCCGTGCAAACCAATGACTGTTCAACCACTTATCCATGTTTTCGCCTCCATTGCCAACGACTGCCAATGGACTTGCCCTTTGACAGAGGCTGGAGCTGTTCGGTCAGCATCTCTGCCAGTTGCGCCTCCGTCAGATTTCGGTTCATCGCGCCATGCGCGGCAAAAGACACTTGTCCTGTCTCCTCCGAAACAATGATGGACATGCCATCCGAGACCTCGCTGACGCCGATTGCCGCGCGGTGGCGAGTCCCGAGCTCCTTCGAGATGGAGTTGTTCTCAGACAGCGGAAGGTAACAGGCAGCAGCCAAAATGACGTCCTTGCGCATGATGACGGCCCCGTCATGTAAAGGCGTATTCGGAATGAAAATGTTGATTAGCAGCTCCGAGCTCACGCGTCCGTTGATCGCGATGCCCGTCTCTACGTAATCGTTCAGCCCCGTCTCTCTCTCAATGACGATCAAGGCCCCGATCCGCCGCTTTGCCATGTAGGTGACCGATTTACACACCTCTTGCACCACACGGTTCACCATGTCATCGTCTTGCAGGCTGCTGGAGCGGGAAAAGAGCTTGCCTCGCCCAAGCTGCTCCAGCGCGCGACGCAATTCCGGCTGGAAGATGATGACCACAGCCAGTACCCCGAAGGTAAAAGCTTGCGACATCAACCAGTGCAGTGTCGTCAGTTGGAAGTACTTGCTGAGCAGCCAGGTGATGACGATCACCATGATCCCCTTCAGCAACTGTACCGCTCGCGTCCCCCGAATGAGCATAATAATTTTATAAATCACGTATGTAACGAGTAAAATATCCGTTCCATACCGCAGTAAATCCCCATAATCCATCGATATCATAACGAAGCCCCCATATCTCGCTCCATCTAAATAAGGTCAGCCTGTCTCCTGCGGAAAAAGCACGGCTCCACTGCCGTGCTGTTGATAGCTGTACTCTCTATTTTCTCTTATGGCAAGATCGGAAGCAAGTCATTTCCAATATTTTTCACCTCATACCAGATCCAATCGAAAATCGCTTCAATGGATTCGGTATTGCCTACCACTTGAGCGGTAGAGGCCACGAACACTTTTCCTTCGATGGCCACGACATTTCCTTTTACTTGCCCCTGAACATCCACGTTGCCGTTGCGCACCACCAAATCTCCATCAATGCTCGTTCCGGCTGGTACCACTACGACATTGCGTTGCCGATCTATTTTCAACTTATCCATGTTGGCTGAAGATACCTGCAGCGTATTATCGCGGTCAAACCAGTTCGCGCACAAGCTGCCAGTCATGAGGAACAAAAACACCGCTGCTGCTGTCAAAAACGGGTGGTTCCGCAGCCAGCTTGAAAACAGGTTAGCCTTCGTCGGCGCAGGCAATTGGGCGAGTACACGTGCCGTAAAATCAGGAGAAACATGAATATGTGAAGCGCTCTGTACAAAAGCGATGGCTCGCTGCAGCTCGTGCATATGCTGGCGGCAGCTCGCACAAGTTTTTATATGTGCTTGCAAATGCTGATTGGCTAATTCATCAGTGTCCCCATCCAAATATTCGTGGATGAGAATAATCATTTCCCGGCATTCCATCGTGATTTTCTCCTTTCTCACATCAATCGCAACTTGCTTCGCAACGCTTCCCGTCCTCGGTGAATGCGTGTCTTGATCGTCGTAATGGGAAGTTTTACGATATCGCTGATCTCCTGCAACGACAAGTCCTCAATGTAGCGCAAGATCATAATCGAGCGATATTTCGGCTGCAACTGGGACAGAGCACCCTGTACTGTCTCCTGCAGCTCCTGCGTCACGACTTTGTCTTCCGGTGTTTTCTCACTAGAAGACAGGCGCGAATACCAGTCCATTCCCTGTCCAGGTTCGGTTTCTTCATCCAATGAAAAGTCAGGTCTTTTTTTACGGCCACGGTCGATACATAGATTGGTCGCGATCCGGTAGATCCACGTGGAGAACTTGTAGCTGTCATCGTACGAATGCAGATTGGCATACACGCGCAAAAAAGTCTCCTGCGCGATGTCCTCCGCATCCTGACGGTTTCCCACCATACGATAAGCAAGTTGGAATATCTTGTCTTTATAAATTTCGATCAACTCCGCAAATGCTTCACGGTCTCCACGCTTCGCTCGCTGAGTCAACCGTTTCTCTACAAAATCCATGCGATCCTCCCCACAATACCGTAATCCTATATACGGATGATACTGCAAATGGTTTCGTTCTAAATGCGTGTTTGTGCAGGTAATTTGTTGGGAAATAGAGGAATAAGGTAACTGCCTACCTCTATATATTATTGATGATAACTCTTTCATCCCTCAGTTGGAAAGGAGAGTGGGACGTATGTCGAAGCAGGACGTTCTCCTCCAGATCGAGCAGCTACGCAAAGAGCTCAACGATCAGTATAAGAAGCAGGCAACCATCACTCCTGAATTAGTCGCCCTAAGCGTGCAACTTGACCATCTATTAAACGAACTACATCTCCATCCTTAGAATGTACTTCTTTCTCCCACCAATGTAAAGATGCGTAAAAAGCAAAAAGAGAGGCGATTTTTGCCTCTCTTTTTGTTCTCAGACAACGATTGGTTACAGCAGTTTATCGCCGAATACAGAGCTCATCAACGCGACTGCGACGCGCGCTGTCATGTTTTCACGGTCGAGGATCGGATTTACTTCCACAAATTCTGCGGAACAGAGAATGTCAGCGTCAGCCAGCATCTCCAGGGAGACATGCCCCTCCCGGTAAGAAATACCGCCGATAACCGGGGTTCCTACTCCTGGCGCGTCATGCGGGTCCAGTCCGTCCAAATCCAGGCTCAAGTGTACGCCATCGGTGTTTTTGGACACGTGGGCAATCGCTTCTTCCATCACGCGAGCCATTCCCAGCTTGTCGATCTCGTGCATGGTGAACACTTTCATGCCAATGCGCTTGATTAAATCGCGCTCGCCTTGATCGAGGTCGCGCGCCCCGATAATCACCACGTTTTCAGGCTGCAGCTTTGGCGCAAATCCGCCGATGTTCGTCAAACGCTTATGTCCATAGCCAAGGCTCGCCGCCAGCGGCATCCCGTGGATGTTTCCCGATGGAGAAGTCTCTCCTGTGTTCAAGTCTCCGTGCGCATCGAACCAGATGACCCCGAGATTTTTCACGTGCTTGGCGACACCTGCAATCGTTCCCAAAGCAATGCTGTGATCGCCCCCCAGCACGAGCGGGAAACGGCCTGCCGTCATGATATCGCTTACAACATCAGCAAGCTTTTCATTCGCTTCTACAACCTCATCCAAGTACTTATGGTTTTCTGTTTCCGTAAACCGATGAGGTCGTGTTACAAAAATATCTCCACGGTCCTCGATATGAAAGCCCATTTTCTCCAAACGAGCTACAACACCTGCGTAACGGATTGCACTTGGTCCCATATCTACTCCACGACGGTCTGCACCCAGATCCATCGGTACACCGACAATACTCATGTTCTTGTTCATGTAGACGCCCCCATTCCTTCGATCGTTGTTGCTTCACCCCTATATTGTAGCCCCCGATCGCGAAATGACTCAACTCGACAGGATTTTGCATAAATAACCCGTCTGTCCTAACGTCGTTCAAAATGGAATGGGAGCAGTCTTTACCTATGAAAAAAACGAGCAACCGAATCGGCCACTCGTTTTAGGCAATACGTATGGAGCGGGTGATGGGAATCGAACCCACGCGACCAGCTTGGAAGGCTGGAGTTCTACCATTGAACTACACCCGCGCAATCTTAGTTGGAAAACAAAAACCCGGCAACAAGTGCGGGGAAAAATGGTCGGGAAGACAGGATTCGAACCTGCGACCCCTTGGTCCCAAGCCAAGTACTCTACCAAGCTGAGCTACTT
>NZ_JBYSWV010000086.1:0-9388 GCF_058781555.1 Brevibacillus sp. FW306-2-1A-C05A | reverse complement strand
CCTCTTCCCCTTCAACAGCCATTCCCATCCATCGCCCAATATTCCCTTGACTCAGCATTCTAAGTGAATTTTGAATATCCCAGTATTCACCAAGAGAGAAACTCGTCCAAACAAATCAATTTTTACAATCAGAAGGTATTATCTATAAGGCTGCAAGAACCGTTGCAACGTTCCTTCCTCTCAGAGATAGAAAAAAATCCAAAAACAATACGGCTATACCCTAAGCAAACTCAATGCGCTGTCGGGACCAATCACAGCGATATTTTGGGGAGTAACCGCCCGCTGACATAAGACATCTGGATGCCTTGGCTACTGCATTTGAACAACCCCCTGGCTGACTATTTGAACGATATCCCGAAGAATGCTTCCCAAAAGAAAGAGTCTCCCATCCGAGAGTCACCCCGTATTTGATCCGATGTGCTGAAATTGGGCGGCAGGATTGCATTCAGCAAATCGTCCCTAAATTCTGGATGATCGAAAAATGTGGATATTCTCTTTGCTATGGGAGAACGACTGTTTGCAACTGGGACGCGCAAGGAATCCATTCCTGTTTATACGCTCGTAATTGAAAACGAGAAGGATAGCCATTCAGAGCGTTTTTCGCTCAGCCCCTATAGATTATTTCGTGCAAATGCAGAAGAAAACTGAAAAGCCGTCAGCCGGCTTAAACTTTATCGAAATCGGCTGACGGAAAATTATCAGTTGGACGGGCTACTTCAGTTGGCCAATGTGTCTTTTGTTTTGCAAGAGTGGAGCTATGGAAAAGTATGCAAACTAGCTCCATTTACTGGCCTTGCAGGTTTACGAGCATGAATTGCACAAATTGAGCTGAGATTCTAAGATGCTGCATAGCCCCGCGCAGTAGACGGACGATCCTAGCCATTTTACTGAACTGTTCGTTTATTAAAAGTAGGGGGTGAATACAAGTTTTGCACCGTTCCACTCATGTCCTAAACACAACTCTGTCTGATGGAACCAGGAGGATTTTGGTTCTGGTATTTCAGTTTCCTTATTTTCGGGTCCTCAATGTAACCAGGTCGCAACCGGACGCGAGCAGGACGTAGTGGAGACGTTTCAGTCCCCTCGTCCCTCGGGTCCTCAATGTAACTTGGCAAGTTGATTTGCGGTTACGTA
Organism: Brevibacillus sp. FW306-2-1A-C05A; assembly: GCF_058781555.1. Lineage (NCBI taxonomy): Bacteria > Bacillati > Bacillota > Bacilli > Caryophanales > Paenibacillaceae > Brevibacillus > Brevibacillus sp. FW306-2-1A-C05A. The sequence goes on along the minus strand of NZ_JBYSWV010000086.1, from coordinate 8,254 downwards.
AATTTTTAAAGTTTCAGTCCCCTCGTTCCTCGGGTCCTCAATGTAACGGTAACTGCTCGGACTTTATCAGCGATCATGCTACCAGTTTCAGTCCCCTCGTTCCTCGGGTCCTCAATGTAACCGTCTTGCCGTCTTTTCCTCTTGCGATCCGTTCACCAGTTTCAGTCCCCTCGTTCCTCGGGTCCTCAATGTAACTAGACTCGTAGACATCTACGACACTGTGACGAAGACGGTTTCAGTCCCCTCGTTCCTCGGGTCCTCAATGTAACTCACAGGCGTATCAGAGACAGCCTCCTTTGTTGTGGAGTTTCAGTCCCCTCGTTCCTCGGGTCCTCAATGTAACCGGAATCGACTACGTGCCCGGACGCGGCGGCTGGCGGAGTTTCAGTCCCCTCGTTCCTCGGGTCCTCAATGTAACCGACCTCGCCCGGCATGAACAAACCCAGTAATCCCAAGGCTTCACTCGCAGTCAAAGCTCTCAATATCCTTGACTATTTTCGAGCATTCCCTTTCTGTCCAAAAACAGGCCCGATCCTCGAAAGTCACTGTTTCTCCACTTGCAACCGACTGTGTCCTGCCATTAGCATTCACTTTCAGGCGTATAATCATGTACCCTTACGACCATAATAAATCATTTCCTTCCCTTTTATAAGACCCACCCTCCCTTCTTCCCGAAAGCAAAGCACTACAGCCCATCGCTTTTCTATCATAAACAAGGGGAGGCAAACCTCATCTCCCTCCCCTTCCACAACCATACCGCTCAGCTTTCCTCACGAGTGTACCAAGTAAAATCCCTGCTTGCTCGCTTCTGTTGATACGGAATGAACACCGTTTTCATAATCCGGTCCCGGCCCATTTTGGCACTGGTTCCATCGAAAGAGCTGACACTCTCAAAAGTTGCCTTTGGCCCCATGTCGTCGAGGTATTGCATCACCACGCATTCACTGAATGCGGTTTGTTCGCCCAGCAAGGCGCTAAACGTTTGCCCCAATTCCTCGCGTACCTCTTGGCTCACCGCTTGCAGGAAGCTTCCCCTTTTTCCCAAATAATGCAAGTGAAGAAGCAGCTCCTTCAACAAAGACAACTGCTGCTCGGCAAGCCCTTTTGTTTGGATGGCAATGGCAAGCTCGCCGTCGAAGAAAACATACTCGCGAAACCCTACGGAGGAGATAAAAGCAGGTCCCGTCTTTTTGTCCTTTGGCTCGGTTTGAATTTTGATGAAGCTGTTGTTCACAATCGCTTGCCTGGGCGGCTCGAACCGGATATCCAGATCGCGAATCCACGGAAAAATTTCCTTTCCCTCGACCCCTTTGCGAAAAGCCGCATCCAGCAGCGCCATTTTCACGCTGTACATGGTCGGAACGAGATTCGTTTTTCCTCCGGAACTCGTGGAAGAAGATGTCCGCAGAGAAAACAGGGAGTTAGGCGAGTACGTCGTCACCAGCCACATACATTTACCCTACCTGTTCGATCAGGTCGACCATGATCTTTGTAAATTCAGCCTGGGACGAAAACTGGAAAGTAGTAATCGTCTCCGGATACAAGCGATTCAGTTGGGCCTGGATACTCTGCAGCTCCTGGGAAAAGTCTTTTTTCAGAGGACTGACTGTCGGAGCTGGCACCGTAGAAGTAGAAACAGAGACAACGCCTGCAAAATTCACGATGTGCGGGAATTGCGTATTTCTGTGCGCGCCAAGCGGCTTGATAAACGTGAGCAAGACACTTTCGAGCAGCGCCTTCACTCGCTCCTTGCGAGCCTCCGCCGGAATCTGGTACTCCCGCTCTACATCATTGAAGCCGACTCGGGATAATTCCGCATTCATGACAACGGCATACTCCCCGGAGCTGGCAGGTCTGTAAAAAATGTTTTGTCCGAGGTTAGCGCCAGATTCACCGCCAGAGCCTTGCCCCCGATTCGGATCGAATTTCACGTGAAAATACGATTCGGTTCTTGTTTTGTCAGGGAGCCCGACCATCCATCCAAACTCGACCGTCGACTTGCGTGGGGTAGAGCGTCCGCCTTGAGTAATCAACACCCCTTCAAGGTCATCCACGACGCAATGCTGGAGAACTTTTTTCACCGTATCGCTAATGGCATTTTTATCTCCAAGCGTTTGAATAAAATCGCCGTCCGCATTAATCCGGTTTGCATTAAACTTCTGGCAGCCTGCACACAACGGCAAGCCTTTTTCCACCGCGATCCCGTGCAAGTGCTCGGCTTGCATGTGTTTTAGCATATCGCCGGAAATCGCATTGACAACGGTTGGCTGACCATCTCCATCCACAATGTGAACCATGCGTGTCTGAAGCTGATTGCCCTCAGCTCCCTCGTTGTTCAGCGCATGCATATCGAGAGTCAGCAATCCTGAGATGGACAGCGATTGAAAAGGGACGCTCATATTTCTACCTCCTCATTGGTATAAGCCAAATCTGCCTCTTGATCTTCGGTATCCGTGCCTTTGTCATCTTTGCACGAAGCAAAGGCGATCAGCAGCATGGCAATCGCTTCTGTTTCCTTTTGATTCGGAAAACGGTCCAAGAGCTCGGCAAACTCTTGCAAATCTTGCATGGATACCCGTTTGCGGCGACGGCCTGGCGCTTCCCGCAGTTGTTCCTCGCGCCTGGCGTTCTCATAATTGAACTCGCTAATAAATTCGCTAATGACCGCGAGCAGCTCCTCGCGAAACTTCGCCTTTCTTTTGATTTCCTGAAACAGCCCGTATTTGATTTCAAAAATTTGTCTGCCTTTTGCTTTGGCGTACTGCTCGCTGACCGTCGCTTGTCTGATCGCCTTGGCGATGTTTTGAAAGCCTTTGTTGTTGATCACTTCTACCACAGGTAACCGAGGTTGGCTCAACGTAAACAACTCCTCCAAATGTTTTTTCACAAACGACCTCGTCGGTTTTTTCGCTTCCCTGCGCTTCATGCTCCAGCAACCGTAGCTGCCCAGGAAGCGGAGAAACGACAGCCAATCATCGCCGGAAAGAAAATCGCGGTACAGATGGAGCAGCTCGGCTTCTTCTGTCTTGTCCTCATCCAGCAAAAACAAAACACCGCGATGCTCCTCAATAAACGTTTTCCAGCGGACGATATGCGCTTCCTCCTGCACGCTAAACCATTGCGGCAAGCCGATGCTCGCGATATTGGAAATGGGCTTGGCTGAACCTAGCGATTTGAAATAGGCAGTCTGCACAGCCGAAAACACATCCCTGGGCGCCTCGCCAACTTGTACTCTGTAAGCCCAATCCGTGCCTGTCGGAACATCGGCTTTATCCATCAGAAAGAGCACAAGGTCAAATACAGCCAATATATCTGCTTTCCGCGATGTACGGACATAGCTGAACTTGAGTTGTTCCAGCTCGCTCAAGTGACGGTAGCTCGCTCTTGCCGGAACCACCACGTTCATTTTGATGTCGTCGCCAATCGAATTGCCGGACAGGACGACATCTGAGCCAATAAAGCGCAGCCATTCCTCGAACCAGTCGACAAACGCAGACGGCAACGGACCACGCCCTGCACCGTCTGCTTTCAGGCGGTTAATTCCTTTTCCTACGCTCGGATTGAACACTTGGACGGCAGCGACTTTCGGGTTGAATTTGGTTGCAGCCTCACTAGCAAGCCGCCCGTTTGCAAGAGCTGCCAATTTCGCAACAACTGCCTGAGCCAGCTCTTCTTGTTTGGCTGCGACAATCTCCTCCAGCAACTTGTTCCGGGCGCTGATTCCTTGCAAAATGTTGACTTTCTGATAGACGTAAAACTTTGGTGACACATCGTGCAGTTCGTCTTGCTCTTCCCCTGCCTTTTTCCGCTTACGTGCCTCGCGATAGGCATCGGCAATCGCCTTGTTTGCCACATAATCAAAGGGGACGGTACCGTCGGGAGCATTTTCCCCAGGCTTTGTGACGATAAACGAATAGAGCGGGTCCCGCTGCAATACGGAGACTCTTTCTGCGTGCAGCTCGACTGGCTCCGCCAGCGTTACGCAAAAGCGACTGCTCTCTTCTGTCACGGTCACCACCGCGTCGCCGCCTCCTTGCAACGCCCAGAGCATTTTCGTCAAGCCCACTGCCGCAAGCGTATCGGCATAGGTTCCGGTCCGCTTCCCGACGTAAAACTCACGATAGCATGACATCTGTTTCCTCCTTCCCGTTGTTCTTCTCGTTTTTCACCTGCTGAGAAGCCCGATCCGCCAGTCTCAATCTGCGCGACAAATACCAGTACAGGGCCAGCACGTCGTTGTTTCGCAGCCAGCTCACAAGCTCGTCCAGACGATGCCGAATCGACTGCGGCTTCAAGAAGGGCTCATACGGCAAGCCTTGCAAGCTTTTTCGCACATGCTCTCTGGCTCCCTTGCAAAAGACAATGGCTTCGGACTCCTTGCTGTAAGCGTTGTGATGGCGCATGATGGCAAGCAGGATCGGGACGGCAATCTTCCTGTCAAACGTCTTGCCGCACCATTCCTGCAAGGCGACCGCTCCCTCCACGGCGTGATGCGGTGGCCTGTAATTCCCGGTGCGATAAGCATCCCGCTCTTCCGGATTCGTACCGTCAAAATCGGTGTGGGCCAGCAATTCCAGCTCTTCTTTTTGTTTGTACTCCGTCTGCCAGCGCCGCATTTTGCGCTGTACTTCCACCCCGAGCTTGCCCACATCGTGCAGAGCAGTCGCCAGATCGGCTATTTCCTCTATCTGCTCGGGAGTCATTCGAAACCTTCTGGACAAAAAATTGGTTGCCTGTAAATACTTCCCACTCTGTTCTCTGTTTCGTGCACGAACGTCTTGTACATGCTCCACATACGTTTCCCGCTGGTAGCTGAAACGCTGAATAGATGCCTTTTCCCCGCTCTCCAAAAATTCCGACACCCGCTCGTCAGCTTCTGCGCAGTTCAACGACGCTTTTTGAAGCTGCAATCCGACAACCGCATGGTACTTCGCCAGCTTAGGCGACAAAAGTACCGTCATATGCGCGAGGACTTCTTTTGGCGATTGGATCGGCTCCCACGTAACACGAGCTGAAATATCCTGTGCGTCCGGAAACCGGGGAACAAAAATGAGTCGGTTGTTTTCCCATTCCTCTTTTGTCCACTCTAAACCGCTGAGGAAAAAGTACAGCCCTCTGCGTCCCATCGACACCATTTCCGGCTTCCGATGCAAATCCACTTCATCAGGCGAATGGTGGATAATCATCGACACATTGTCGATCGCCCGAACCAGCTCGCCCATATCGGCATCTCCGCGTATCAAAGCACGGGAAATCTGGTCTTCCCGCAAAAACAAGTCATGCATGACCAGCTCGATCCGCTTTCGGTCGATTTCGCCGTGTACGGTCTCGATCAATTGCTTTTCCAGCTCATGCGTCAAAATCGTCCCTGACTCAAGCTCCTTTAGCACCCGCTCCGTTCGAAGCATCACCTGGTAGTCGTCGTTCTCTTCCTTTTTGCCCTGCCTGGAGACATAAGGGAGAAAATGTTCCACGCCTCCTTCCCTTAGCGAGTACACCTCTACCGTCCCTTCCTGCCCGGCAAAACGGGCGCACCTGCCTATCCGCTGCAACAGCGCGTTGGCGGGGCACAAATCTGTCAGCAGCAGGGTGGCGGAAATGTCTAGCCCCGCTTCTACTACTTGGGTCGCGATCAGGATCGCTTCCTCTTTCGATTCTTGGGAAAAAGTTTTCCATACCCAAGATTCAACCGTCTCTCGGTGTTTAGGGAACATCCGCGAATGCAATACGCGTACCTCTATCGCCCGTCCCTCGTTTTCCAAGATGCTCGTCAGCTCGAAATACAAACTTTGCGCCCGCTTGACCTCATTGACAATGACCAATGTCCGTCCGCCCCGGTGCCTGTTCGCGATATCCTGCCCGCTCATCCGCTTGTCGCGCCAGTACAGGCTGCGCGTTCTCGTTGACAGCTTTTCCAACTCTTCTGTTTGCAGCTTCACACTCATGCCATCGAGATGTTTCACCAGCGCCGACACTACAGGCTCCGGAGAAGTAGCTGTCATTAGCAAAAAGCGCGTATAAGGGTGCAGCCGCTTCATCATATCCAGAAATGTCGGAAGTGCTTCCGTGTACGAAAGCAAATGAAATTCATCGATGACGACATACGCGCCGATCAGCGCGCCAGCGGGAATGTTGGCCGCTGCCTTTGACGTTCCGAAAGGCAGTCCGATGTAGGCGCTAAGCAGTTGGTCGATGGTCGTGAAAATGACATCGCCTTGGAACAGTGGGTCGTTTGGTTGGTTGCCCATTTGGAGGGTTGATGTGACTTGTTGCCCTTTTATTGCGTCTTTTGTGGATTCGTAGAGGGAAGAGGCCAGTGTACGCAGTGGTAAACAGTAGATGACTCGGTCTGCAAAATCTCTTTTTTGCTTGCGGGCATACAAGAAAGGAGAAAGAGCTGCCCACGTTTTTCCCGCACCAGTTGGAGCAGTCAAGACTAGATTTCGACTTTGCATCAGCAGTTCCGCGACTTTTTTCTGGTAAGGGTAAGGCTCAATCGGACTGCTTGCTGCTTTGGCGCCGAATAACTCTGCAAAGAAATCCTGCATACGAACACCTCCTGCTTTGGGCATTAACTTTTAGTCCCCTTGATGGGTCATTTTTTTTGATTGCAAACTTTAAAAATAAATTTCAGTCCCATTTATTAGGTCAAAAGCAAAAATATACCATAACAAATTGGAAAATCAAGCTCCCCTTATTCTTAAATTTTTTACATCTTGTTTAAAAAACGGTGGGAATTCTAGCACTAATCCAAAAGGAAAAACACCCAGCCTTATATCCCACCGAACTAACTGCTTCGTTACCTTCACCGCTCCAATTATTCCTCTACATGCCCCCTACTCTTATTCGCCCCAAATCAAACGCCGTATTTTTCCCAACGTGAACACGCTCCGCCGCCTTCAGCCACGGCAGAAACTCCGCAAGTTCCCCTTCGTACACAGCCCATCCCACGACGCCCCCCATCTTCATTTTCACATCTTGTCTCGCAGAATATCTGTCGTAGTCCAGCCACTTCACTTTTTTCGCGACAAGCCTCACTGTCTCCGCACGCTCCACCAGCTCGCGAATCGGCCACTCTGGCGCAACATCATGATGAAATTGCAGCAACCCCGTCATACGGCGCAACAGGGTGCGAAACAGCACATGAAACTGTATATCGTCCGTGTACTTTCCTTTCCATTTCAACCGCAAAGGCGTCTCGAAAAAAATCATGATTTTCCCCGTTCCACTCGCCTCCGCTGTACGAGCGCGCTCTATAATCTCTTTGCCCGTGATGACGATTGGCTGGTGTACAATCCCGCTCTCATGTTCCATGTACACTCTGCGCTGCTTCCCGTTATACTCGTCTCTGTTCTCTACATGAATGAGCCGATACGGCTTTCTGCCTTTGCCGATCCCTTCTCGTCCTAATTCTTTGAAAGTCGTCACGAACAAAGGCGCGTAATCAATCGCCTTGCCAAAAAGCCGCAAATCGAACGTCAGCATGTCGCCTGCCTCGTAGTGCGTCTGTTTATCCTGCGGCACCTCGAACAGATAGGGGCGGGGAACTTGGTCGTATTTCCCCATAAACCCATCCTCCTGGTCCGGCCTTGTTTCAAAAACGTACGGATACGCACAGTAGGATAAAGCGGTACAGGAGCCGCAAGCCTGCTCGGGATGCATACAGGACAAGCGTTTGAAAACGTGGCCAAACGCTCCGCGAAAGGTAGATGCCTTCCAAGCTGGTAACTCCAGCCCCCGCTCCCCTGCCTCTAATGTAAAGCGATACTCCGCCACTTTCAGTTCCTCAAACAATGGTTGTTCCTCCTTGCTAGTCCCCTTTGCCGGGTCTTCAATCAACGCACTTTCCGTTCTTACACTGGATAAATTCGGTATTTCCCCTCTTTTTCCTTCATATGCCAACAGTCGAAAACGCCTTTCTCCTCATGAAAAAAGGCGTTTTTCCTTTTCTTCGGACCGACTGTCAGCTTTCGTCCAAAGGATCTGCATTTTTTTCCATAAATTCTCCCTAGCTTGCAAGTCACAAGGCACCTCCATGTAACTCCCTGTAGCTGTCATATACAAGCCTGCACGGTCTACTCGCCAATGCAACAATTTTTCTACTGCATAAGCATACAGTTGGAGCTGCGGCGTATATTTTTCGACAATTCGTTTGACCTGCGTAGCACTTTTATATTTGAGCCTTTTGCAGATTTCTGAGCCCTTTCGTATCAAGCACTTGAAAAGCATAAAAAAGGACTTCACCCCAAGAAGG